>NZ_CP141595.1:2639285-2965357 GCF_035590735.1 Rossellomorea aquimaris | reverse complement strand
CTCACCTAGTGTCTTGATTACACCGACAACTTTTTGGCATCACCTCCAGCATGCAGAAGAATATAGGAACAAGCCCTCGGTTGGAGCCTACTTGCGTTTTGTCAGATTTATCGCTGTGTGGTGTTCGATTTTCTTACTGCCGTTTTATTATTTATTTGCCATTCATCCCGAGCTATTGCCGGAAGCAATGAGTTATGTGGGGCCAAATGATGTAGGGGAAGTACCATTATTCCTTCAATTTTTAATCATTGAAGTCGGAATCGATATTCTAAGGATGGCAGCCATTCATACCCCTTCTTCGTTAGCTACGGCCCTTGGTCTCGTTGCTGCGTTAATGATTGGACAGGTGGCGGTGGAAGTAGGTCTCTTAATTAACGAAGTCATCCTTTACCTCGCCATTGCAGCAATCGGTACCTTTGCAACGCCAAGCTATGAGATGAGCTTAGCCAACCGGTTGGTCAGGATTTTCTTATTGATCTGCACTGCATTATTCGGAGTGTACGGATTTGTTGTGGGTATCCTGCTATGGATTATCATGCTTTCAAGAATGAATTCCTTTGACATTCCGTATATGTGGCCATTTATTCCGTTTAATTTGAGAGCATTCCGGGACGTATTCCTGCGTTCGCCTATGCCGTTGAAAAACAGACGACCGCGATTCCTGCACCCGAAAGATCCAGATCGTTAATATTAGTTGAAGAGATTTCCTTATTGAATATTCCATTAAGGAAGTCTTTTTTTGTTTTTAGAAAGGCTCTTTTCATAATTTGTGTCCTCGATAAGTGAATTTCGAACAAAATGTTGACCGTTCCTTTCCGCTACAATCCACTCTGTACTACATTCTGACTCACTATTTTTGTTATTGTCACTATTAACTCTATAACGAAAAATCTTTTTACGATGGTGAGGGGGAGTTGTCATTAACCAACTAATTAAAAAAGCTCTTCCTCAATTGGGATATTTTCCTTTAACCACTTCAAGTTGTTTGCTAAAGTTCTTGTTTTTACTGGATTTTTTAAGGATACATGCTTAGAAAGTTGATTGGAGCGGAAGGATGCTCGACTCCTGTGGGAATAGCTGGACAGTCCGAAAAGCGGAGGCGGCTTGCTCAGCCCCGACAAGCATAAGCTAAATGGGCCGGGAAGGCGTACTTTGCCTTCATGGACCATTTAGCTTATGACCTCGAGGGGCTAGCCGCCGGAGCTGGACAGGTGAGACCCCGGAGGCTCACCGCCAGCCCCGCGGAAATCAACTATTACTTTCTTTTCTAAGACAGCAACAGCCTTTACGAAAAGAGACTTCTTATAAAACAATCTTCGTGAAAGAACCTATAATGGATATTTGATAGCTGCGTATTGAGAAGATAGGGGTTTTCACTTATACTTTAATGTGAATGATAGAAAGCAGGGTGTATGATATGAAAACGATTTATGATATCCAACAGTTATTAAAAAGTTATGGAACCATTATCTATGTTGGGCATCGTCTTTCTGACCTGCAACTAATGGAAGGCGAACTAATAGAACTTTATCAATCCCAGCTGATCGAAACGCGGGATTTTCAAACAGCTTTGTTTTTATTGCGACATGAAATTGAAATTGAAAAAGAAAAACAGGACAGGTGATAAAGATGACAGAAAAATGGTTGGTTGGTGTAGATTTAGGAGGAACGACGACAAAAATCGCGTTCTTGAATAAGTACGGTGAGCTTTTACATAAATGGGAAATCCCTACTGATAAATCAGAGAATGGTAAAAATATTATTGTAGATATTGCTAAAGCGATTGATAAGAAGCTTGAAGATTTAGATCAATCAAAAGATAAACTGGTCGGAATCGGAATGGGTGCTCCGGGACCTGTCGATATGGCGAAAGGGATTATCTACGAAGCCGTTAATTTAGGCTGGGACAAAAATACGCCGTTAAAAGATTTACTTGAAATGGAAACAGGTTTATCAGCCGTTATTGATAATGATGCAAACTGCGCAGCACTGGGTGAAATGTGGAAAGGTGCAGGAGACGGGGCAAAGGATATCGTCTGTGTCACACTTGGAACAGGTGTTGGTGGGGGAGTGATAACCAATGGTGATATCGTGCACGGGGTGAAAGGTGCAGGTGGGGAAATCGGCCATATTACCGTTGTTCCTGAAGGTGGATTCCAGTGTAACTGTGGAAAGACAGGTTGTTTGGAAACGGTTGCTTCTGCGACTGGAGTCGTTCGTCTTGCAAATAAAAAACTGGATGCGACCACGAAAACGTCTGTCCTGCGTGGAATAAGAGAGTCCCATGGAACAGTCAGTGCAAAGGATATTTTTGATGCAGCCAGAGAACATGATGAACTTGCCCTTGAAGTCATTGATCAATTATCCTTCTATTTAGGCTTGTCCCTCGCAAATTTAGGGAATGCACTGAATCCTGAAAAGATTGTCATTGGTGGAGGAGTATCCAAAGCGGGTGAGAGCTTATTAACCCCGGTCGTGAAATATTTCAAGCAATTTTCATTCTCTACCGTCCGTACTTCAACAAACTTGAGCATTGCTACACTTGGAAATGACGCCGGTGTGATCGGTGCAGCCTGGTTAGTAAAGAATAAGATCTGAAGAAATAAGTCGCATATTAATATTTATTGGAGAAAGAGCTTTCCTGTAAAGGAGGGTTCTTTTTTCTTTGATTCTATTAAAGATCACAACTAGTCTTTATGACCCAGGGACGATGGAACCGTTTTTAAAAAATATAGTTATTTTGAAACTTTCAACGGTTTCAATCGTCTAATAGTATGGGTAAGAGAATAAGACTTAAATATTTATTGTACATGATCAATGTGAAATGGAGTTTGACGTTTTGTAAAAAAAGTATTAAGATAGGTCAAGGTTGCATGTCTGGGATTACCTAATTTTACCAATAATACATTACATGAATTTGTTACATACGAATGAACCGTTTGTAGCAAGGAGGTTGATTAAATGAAATTGAAAAAGACACCAAAGGCTTCTTTTATTATCATCGCTGCATTGCTCCTTTGGGTTAAAACGTACATTGTCTATAAAACTAGTTTTGATATAAAGATAGAGAATACACTCCAAGAACTTATACTCTTCATCAATCCACTAAGTTTCTTACTTTTTATCTTCGGAGTAGGATTACTTCTTAAGAAGGATAAGTCTCGCACCCGTTATATTATAGCTGCAAGCTTCGTCCTTTCGTTTATCCTATACGGAAACGTTGTTTTCTATCGATTCTTTGATGACTTTTTAACACTCCCCGTCCTGTTTCAAACAAGCAATTTCTCTGATTTAGGTACGAGTGCCAGCGCCATCATGAGCTGGAAGGATTTATTCTATTTTACAGATGTCATTGTGTTAATTCTTATCATCAAGTTAAAGCCAACATGGTTCTCTCTGCAAAACTATAGCAGAGCCAATCGACGTGCGTATTTCCTGGTTGCCACCGCCCTTGTTTTCTTTAACCTTGGCTTGGCAGAATCGGAACGACCACAGCTGCTGACAAGAACGTTCGATCGTGAAATGTTAGTAAAGAATATTGGAACGTATAATTACCATGTGTATGATATTTTCTTACAATCAAAGTCTTCCGCTCAACGAGCAATGGCAGACGGCAGTGAATTAGCGGATATTGATAACTATGTTCGTGCAAGTTACATCGAACCTGATAAAGAAATGTTTGGTGTGGCAAAGGACAAGAACTTGATCATGGTATCACTTGAATCATTACAGAACTTTGTCATTAATAGCGAAATGAATGGTCAGGAAATTACACCTTTCCTGAATGACTTTATTGGAGAAAGCTATTACTTCGATAATTTCTACCATCAAACTCAGCAAGGGAAAACATCTGACTCAGAGTTTTTACTCGATAATTCCCTTTACCCATTGAACCGGGGAGCGGTATTCTTCACTCATTCAGGAAATGAGTTTGAATCCATGACAGAAAAGCTTGGAGAAAATGGATACTATACAACCGCTATGCATGCAAACAATAAAAGCTTCTGGAATCGTGATATTATGTATGATTCCTTAGGATATGAACGTTTCTATTCTTTACCCGACTATGAGGTAACGGAAGACAATTCTGTTAACTGGGGTATGAAGGATATTCCGTTCTTTGAGCAATCAGTTGAGCATATGAAAGAGATGCCTCAACCTTTCAGTACGAAGATGATCACACTGACGAACCATTATCCATTCACATTAGATGAAGAAGATAAGCTTATCGATCCTTACACATCCAATGACGGTACGGTCAATCGTTATTTCCAAACTGTCCGTTACATGGATGAAGCTGTAAAGAACTTCATTACAGACTTAAAGGAATCAGGTTTATATGAAAACTCTGTTATCGTGATGTACGGAGATCACTACGGCATTTCCGAAAATCATAATAAGGCCATGAGCCAATATCTTGGTAAAGAAGTTACACCAGTTGTAAGTACACAGCTTCAAGAGGTTCCTTTAATCATTCATGTTCCTGGACAGGATGGGAAGACCATTTCTAAAGTATCCGGGCAAATTGACTTAAAACCAACAATCATGCATCTATTAGGAATCGATACGAAGGAAGACATCCAGTTTGGTTCTGATATATTCTCCAGTCAGCATGAAAATCTAGCCATTCTGCGTGATGGCCGATTCATCACTGAGGACTATGTTTTTGCAGGTGAAAAGTGCTGGAATAAAGAATCAGAAGAAACAACTGATATGAAATACTGTGAGCCATACAAAGAGCGTGTAAATGAGGAGCTGGAATACTCCGATAAGATCATTAATGGAGACCTCCTTCGCTTTTATGGTGAAAACGAAGACGATGATGAATAAGTAAGACAGAGCTTGCGAAGAGATTCGCAAGCTTTTTTTGTCATGAATTATAGAACCATTCATACATGTAAGTAAGGACGTATGTATAGGGAGGTTCCTTCATGAAAGTGAAAGTTCGTAGTGGCGATTCTCTTTGGTACTATAGCCAGCTGTTTTATATTCCAATCCAATTAATCATTGATTCAAACCCTTCTGTTGATCCGAATGGATTGAAGATTGGTACAGAGATTGAACTCCCTGGATTCAGAAAAGAGAGCCATACAATTAAAAGTGGAGATTCCTTTTGGACGCTTGCCGAGCAGCGGAATATTGGAGTAGATGCCTTACTCCTACTGAACGAAGGAGTTAACCCTAACCGTTTACAAATAGGGTCAAGCATTTTTCTACCATCAAGAGTGGTATATCCGATAGTCAACGGGAAACAATCTTATAGCTCAGAAACATTCGAAGAAGATGTGAAAAAATTAAAAGAGGTCTATCCATTCATCAAATTAAACTCGATTGGCGAAAGTGTCCTTGGAAAAGATCTCATTGAAATGAGTGTTGGAACAGGAAAGAAAAAGGTTCACATAGATGCATCTTTTCATGCAAATGAATGGATAACCACTTCCATCTTAATGACGTTCATAAATGACTATTTATTATCGTTAACGAATGGAAATCTCATGAGAGGAATTCAAACCCTCCCTATATATGGGGGGGTGACGATATCGTTTGTACCTATGGTTAATCCGGATGGTGTAGATCTCGTCTTGAATGGCCCGCCGAAAGACAAGCGAAAAGAATTAATCGAAATCAATCGTGGAAGTTCCGACTTTACTGGCTGGAAAGCAAATATAAGAGGAGTAGACCTGAATAACCAATTCCCTGCCAAATGGGAGGTGGAGAAAGAAAGAAAAGAAGAAAAAGCACCAGCTCCGAGAGATTTCCCAGGATATAAGCCTCTATCAGAACCTGAAACAGTTGCAATGGCAAAACTGGCCAGACAGGAAAAGTTCGACCGGCTGCTTGCCCTCCACACTCAAGGGAAGGAATTCTACTGGGGCTATGAGGGCTTGGAGCCGCCGGAAGCTTCGAGGCTTTCGGAGGATTTTAACAGAGTAAGCGGGTATGAATCTGTCAGATATATAGATAGTTACGCGGGTTACAAGGATTGGTTCATTAAAGATTTCAGGAAAGCGGGGTTTACCATAGAGTTAGGAAAAGGAATAAATCCTCTGCCCCTCTCTCAATTCGACGAAATCTACCAAGACATGCTCGGAATCTTCCTCATATCCATCTATCGCTGGTACTAACAAAAGCGCAGGCGGCTTGATCAGCCCCGACAAGACTGTATGAAATTCGACTTATCATAAAAAATGAATCGAAAAATCTTTTGACAGGTTCCATAAATAACTATTGTACAATGTGAAAATCAGGAGTAAAATAAATCATCATCCTATTTAAAGAATAACCGATCGTGGTGACCCCAATGGTGTGCGAGTGAACATCAGGTCATCACTTTTTTTGAATTTTTGTAATGTTTTTTTAATAATTTTGAAACATTTTTCGCTTTGAAACGTACTAATTATTATGAAAAGAATTGAGGGAGGGAGAAGGATTATGAATAAGAAAAAGGTAAATGTATTGCTGTTTTTTCTGTTAAGTATTCTGTGGCTGTCAGCTTGTCAATCTGAACAAACTCACACTTCTCCCCCCGTGAAAGAGAAGATTGAAAACAAGGAAGTCGTTGCAGGAATTCTTGCTCATGACAGTTTTGTAGAAAACATAGGCTGGCTTTCAGATTCAGAGATTCTATCCGTACAAAATGATGATGATCTATCCTCTTTATATATATATAATCTCTATGATGGAAGCAATAAGAAAATCTATGGTATTCCTTCGTCTTTTGTGAGTGCAAGCATTTCACCCGATAAGAAAAAAATACTCATCCATTCTGCTCCTGCCTCGTATTCAGCCCGTGTGACGATTATAGACAGAACAGGAGAGGTGCTATTTCAGGAAGACATCCCATCCTATGAACTGACTCATTCTTGGAACAAGTTTAATGACAATGCTTTGCTCATGACCAGCTTCAGCGAAGATTGGAGCTTTCAAGTCTTTCATATTGATGTAGAAGAGGGAACAATGGATCCTATTGAAGTAGAGCAACCCTTTGTTCAATGGCAATCTGAATCTTCCATTCTTTTTCAAGATTGGAATAAGGAAGAAATCAGCGTTGCGGCACCGCTCATATCCCGGAATATTCAGGATGGTGGGAAGGAAATGATTGTGGAAACAAGCGTTCACTTCAATCAATTTAAGGATTCTCTTTTATCTATCTTTTCTCGTGAAGAAGGAGGTCCGTTTGTGTATCAATTCATTACTTCAAATGGTGAGATTCAGTCAGAATTTACAGTAGATCTGTTAAGTCGTTATTCTGATTGGTTAATTCCTCATTATGATATGATAGAAGGGAAGGGTGAGTTGATTACTTTCGTGGCAAACGAACCGGGTTCCTTTGATACTTACTCTGGTACATTCTCATTAGAAAAATGGGATACGGTTTCTGGAAAAGAAAAAGTTCTTTTTGAGGATCTTCCTTTAGAACCTATTCAGTGTTCACCAAATGGGGACTATTGTTTATATGGAAATCAACTTGAGAAAGTAATCGATTTGACGGACTCAACCTTCATTCAACTACTGAAAGAAGAAGGAGCAGATCTATAATGGCAATTGTTGATGTAACAGTCATTCCAATCGGGACGGAATCACCAAGTGTAAGTTCCTATGTAGCGGACTTACATAGAATACTTAAAGAATATGAGGAAAAAGGGGAAATCCGTTTTCAATTAACTCCGATGAATACCATCATCGAGGGGGACCTTCCTGTTTTGTTTCAGGTCATACAAGACATTCATGAATCTCCTTTCCAACAGGGGATCAAACGGGTAGCAACAAATATTCGAATCGATGATCGCCGTGATAAGAATTCGACAATGGAAGGAAAACTATCTTCTGTACAGCGTCGACTAGAACAATAACCAACAAATAAGGGGTGGGTATCTTTAAGATACTCATCCCTTTAGTTTCCTGAACTATGCTTCCTCACTATCCACCAACACTTCGCTTTTGTCAGGATAGGTTTTCTCAATATGCTGTTCTCCCCATGCACATAACATATCTAAAGGTCCTTTTAACGACCATCCATACTCAGTTAATTCGTATTCTACTTTCGGGGGAACTTGATTGTAAATAATTCTATTGATGACTCCATCTGCTTCGAGCTCTCTTAGCTGCTGCGTCAGCATTTTCTGAGTGATTCCAGGCATTAGTCTCTTCAATTCACTGGTTCTTCGCTTGCTTTTAATCAAATGACAGAGAATCACCACTTTCCACTTGCCCCCGATGACTTCTAAGGAAGCCTCCACGGGTATATTATATTTTTTCATAAATAAACCTCCGTTCCCTGACGATACCTTCCCATATAGGATAGACTGCTACACTGGCTATTATCCTGATAGTCATAAACATATTTCTATTATAACGTACCCATTGTAAAGGTCTATAGGGTACTTTTTAGTGCCTACATAACTTTCGGGTACCCTAATTATAAGTAAAAAAGCCTTCCGTTGTGGAACGGAAGGCTTTTTTATGAGTATTCATTTGTTTAATTAATGCCCACCTGGGTAACCAGAGTGAAGGACAGTCATAATTGTAAACCAACCAAAAACACCTAATGTTGCCAATGAGAAAAGAATTCCCATAGCGTTCTTGTTTTTGAAAGTGCTTACTACCGCGAACAAAGCTAATAATGTAACCAATGCTGTAATAATTACAAGACCCATTTATATGACCCCTTTCATTAAAATGCGTTTTACTACCTGATAACCATATGTACATAAATGCACTCACTAACATTTTATATTTTTTTCCTCTGTTTGTCGAGGTCAAAAATTTGACACTTCTATGGCGCACTTTCCACCATGTTTTTATGATGTGATAAGTTCTGCTACAATAATAGTATCACATTAGGAGGTGGAGACGTTGCAGTGGAAACAAATTCCGTTAGGTCCCTTACAAACCAACTGCTATATTCTATGGAACACAAAAAATGAATGCCTGGTCGTGGATCCAGGGGGAGAAGGGGAGAAGCTGATTCAGTGGTTAGAGAATCATTTGCTAACTCCGTTAGCCATTCTCCTTACTCATGCTCATTTTGATCATATTGGAGCAGTTGATCAAGTACGTGACAACTATAGCATTCCGGTATATGTTCACGAGAAAGAAGCTAAGTGGTTACTGGATCCAGCCTTAAACGGATCTCAATTATTCATGATGGGTGACCTGATCCGACTCAAGCCTGCTGATTACATATTAACTAATGAAAAACATCTGACCATTGGTGATTTTCAGCTACAGTTATTTGAAACGCCTGGTCATTCACCTGGTAGTATTTCTTATTATGTACAAGAAAGTGGAATCGTATTAGCAGGAGATACGTTATTTATGGGCAGTATCGGGCGATCCGATTTGCCTGGGGGAAATCATAAAGAGCTGCTGGCAAGCATTCATGAAAAGTTGTTAACATTGCCTGAGACTACGATGGTTTTACCTGGTCACGGTCCTGAAACATCGATTGAAGGTGAGATGGATTCAAATCCATTTTTAAATGGATTTTAAATGCACAAAAAAATTCCCTTTAGCCATAAGCTAAAGGGAATTTTTTTAGTGTCCTCCTGCACCCGGAGTCATCATAAAGGTCGTCCAATAAGTAAATCCAGCAAAGAACACTGTTAAGTAAGCACCGAAAATGTAAATATACATACGTTCAGACAGTTTTAAATAGCTAAGCATAATGAAGAATCCTGTTTGGCCTAAAAAGATTAATGATGTCGTGGTCATATCACCAAGATAGAACATTACAGCAAAAATACCAGTCCAAAATCCAAGAACTCTAAACATACGATCCATATGTAACCCTCCTTTGCACCCTAAGTCCATCATTCAATATTATAAATGAATACTACCATAAAAGTAAATATCCGTTTGCTTTTAGTTTGTGACGATTACGTGATATCTACACGTGGAACAGTCATTTATCATATTTTCTTCTTGGTTAAATTCTTCCACAGAGTATAGAGTTTCAAACATTCCTTTTAATAAGGCGTTGTGTAAGCCGCATATGAACACGGGTTCCAGCTGAGCATTTTCATTAAAAGGGCAATGATCATAGTGGAACTTGATTTGATCTGCATCACTGATTGACTCATCTAAAGCAAAACCGATCGATTTAGCAATTTCTGATAAAACATGCAGCTTTTCAGCTTGAGTTACCCCAACTAAGGATAAGTTACGGCTTTCAAGGTAGTGGACCACCAAGCTTTTACCATACTCATATCCAGTCTCTACCAAAACCCTGAAACCTTCTTCTCCCAGCTTAGCTAATGAGGCAATGGTGAGGTCGCTGAGTAAACGGAAGTCACGAGGAGGAAATGATAACTGCACGACTTCTTCAGAAGGAATATATCGTTTGCCTGGCCTGCCGCCTTTGCCGGTCTTTACATATTCTGATCGCAACACTCGAATTTCTTCAAGCTTTGATAGGTGTAGACGGGCAACATTAGGGTGAATATGAAACTTCTCGGCGATGTCTTGAACTGAAAGCTCATGTTTTTTCTCACTAATGTACAAGTAAATGGAATACCGGGTGGGGTCTGAAAGGACGCTTGTAACCTTCAGTGTCATATCCATTTAAGAAACACCTCAATTTTTGGTTAATAACTCTATTATAAGCCTCGAGAAAATGAATGGATATGAAGTGGAAAGCCTGTTATTGCTTGATTAATTCATTGTTTATAAAAAGTTCACAAATTCCCAAGGGATATTACTATACAAAAGTTATACAACTAATGTACAATATGTTTAACATATCTTAAACATGCAAGCTTAAATTTAAGGAGGTCATGAAAGTGAATAACCTGACATTTTTTACTTATCCAAGCTGTACCTCTTGCCGAAAAGCTAAAAAATGGTTAACTGCCCATTCCGTTGATTTTGATGAAAGACATCTATTCAGAGAGACGCCTACCCATAGAGAGCTAATGGAGCTACTATCCCTGACCACCGATGGACTCGATGAAATATTGGCTACAAGAAGCCAAACCTTCAAAGACTTAGGTAAGGATGTGAACGATTTACCTCTATCAGAAGTGATTAAATTAATTATTGAAGAGCCAAAACTTCTCCGCAGACCCTTGTTAACAGACGGTAAAAAACTGGTGGTCGGCTACAATCCAGATGGATTACAAAGCCTTGCGAACAAGAACAGACCGTTGAAGAAAAGTAGTTAAATGTATAGTGAAAAATAGGTTGGATTGAAAACGGCAGGCACTTGTCACAAAGTGCCTGCCGTTTTCAATACTTGTCGGGGCTGAATAAGCTGCCTCCGCTTTAGATTGTCCAGCTCCAGGGCTTAGAGGCTCAAGGTTATAAGATGAGGCACCCAAAAAGGCAAAGAGCGCCTTTCCGGGTGCCTCATCTTATGCTTGTCGCCTCTAAACGAGCCGCCTCCGCTTTTAATTTGTCCAGCTCCGGCGGCTAGAGGCTCGAGGTCATAAGCTAAGGCACCCAAAAAGGCAAAGAGCGCCTTTCCGGGTGCCTCATCTTATGCTTGTCGCCTCTAAACGAGCCGCCTCCGCTTTTAATACTGGGCTAGCTGGATTCGAACCAACGCATGTCGCAGTCAAAGTGCGATGCCTTACCGCTTGGCTATAGCCCATTGGATCGACTTTACAAAATATAGTATGGTTGTATTTTGAAATTCTATTCATTTGTTTTTAAAATAAGTTTCCTCCCGCTTTCTAAAAGGTTTTTGGAATGCACTGACGATAAAAATAAGGGTTTGGCTGATATTGATAGTGGTATGGGGAATAGGCGAAATGGGACTGTCGTTTAGATGAATGCCTTTGAGGTTCTAAGCAAGCCGGACCAATGTATGTACTTGGTTTCACTTGCTCAGTCGTTTTTATCCATTCGGCTTCATCCATACAATAATTGTAGGCCATGACGCTTGATGGTGTGAACTTTAAGATATCTGAACCTAGAACTACTTCCGGGGTAGGGGCATTAAAAATGGCCAAAAGGTGAGTTTGATCCTGGGTTGCTTCCTCATAATGCCACCAGCCTTGTGGGACATTGGCTACCTGTCCTGGAGAAATGCGGTAATTCAGAATTTGTTTCGTATATGGATTGAGCATGGAAACGGTAGCTCCACCAGAAATGCAATAGACCAGTTCTGCTGCGTTCTGATGGTAGTGTGGTTCCACAAAATTATGTTTACTTAAATAGATATCAAGCAGGGAAGAGTTATCCAATGTATTCAACTGATTTACCCCTAAGATATTTATTAAATTTTGATTGTCTTTTTTAAATAAGTGACTTTTATTAAGATCAAAAGAGAATTGTGCTTCACCAGAGGTGTAATCCATGTATTTACTCATGGGATATCATCACCACTTTCGATTTTATGATTTTTATTCTTTTTATGTATATGGGCGAGGGGAGATTGTGTGAATGACTGATGTCGGGTTTGGGCATGGAAGAAATGATTTCAATTATCCCAAAAGTATTTGGTGAGAAAAAATTCCAAGAAAAAGAAGGATTTTGTAAATTAATGTCGTATATCTTAAGTTAGGAAAACAGAAAGGTGGTGCCTATGTATATTTCACTCAGTAGAATCCCTATCGGAAGTAATGATTGGAGAAGCTTTCAGCAGTGATGCGACAGATGTTCATGTAATACCTAGAACGAAAGATTACTTGATTCAGTTTAGAAAGCTCGGGGTATTAGTACCGTTCCAAACGATTGATTCCGATCAGGCAGAACGATTGATAGCCCATTTAAAGTTCATGGCTTCCATGGACATTGGAGAAAAACGAAAGCCGCAAAGTGGCTCCTTCAGTCTTACCGTTCGAAATACACCTCTATCACTCAGAATATCTACCTTGCCAACCACTCATTTAAAAGAAAGTCTCGTCATTCGAATACTCCCCCAAAAGTATCAATTACCAATCGATAAAATGTCCCTGTATCCTTCATCTGCAAAAAAATTACTCGCTCTCCTTATGTATTCTCATGGTCTCATAATATTTACAGGACCAACCGGCAGTGGGAAAACAACAACTTTGTATTCCCTTGTCCACCATTGCTCAGTTGCCCTGAACCGTAATGTAATCACTCTTGAAGATCCCGTAGAGAAGCAACATGAAGAAATGGTGCAAATTCAAGTGAATGAAAAAGCGGGAATTACGTATTCCGCTGGATTAAAAGCGATATTGAGGCATGATCCGGATATCATTATGGTGGGGGAGATACGGGATCGAGAAACAGCGGAAATTGCGGTGAGGGCAGCTTTAACAGGTCATCTAGTCATCACGACCATGCATACGAGGGATGCAAAAGGTGCGATTTACCGTTTAATGGAATTAGGGATCGAATGGCATGATATTCAACAAACACTGTTAGCCGTATCAGCACAGAGATTACTAAAGTTAGTTTGCCCGATTTGCAAAACGGAGTGTGAAGGGAATTGTCTTCGAGGTAAAAAGGTTAATAGAGCTTCTGTCTATGAAATTGTAACAGGAAGTGCTTTGAAAGAAGTATTAAAGGAGGCAAAGGGGGAGTCGGTCCAGTATCAGTATCATACTCTCCAAACCTTGATCAATAAGGGGGTGGCACTAGGATTTGTTTCAGAACTTGAATATAGGAAATGGGTACATGAAGAGAAGCGATGATCAAGGTAAGTTTCTTAAAAGACTTGGAGACCTTCTTCAAAAGGGGTATAGCTTTTCAGAAGCCATCGATTTTCTCTTGCTACCTAAAGAAAAGAATACGATCAAATTAAAAAAGAGAATGATTGGATCGTTGCAAAAAGGAGAGTCCGTCTCTTCGGTCATCAACAAACAACTAAATATCCCAAGTCACGTCAGTGCACAAATTTATTTCGCCGAGCATCATGGTCAAATGGGCCACACTCTGACAGAGGCTGGAAACTATCTGATAAAAAGAAGGAAAAACCAGCAGAGAATACAACAAGTCATTCAGTATCCATTAATCCTCATCATCGTCTCGATTTTAATGATGGTCTTACTTAGAAGAGTGCTATTTCCAAGATTTCAGTCTCTGTATACTTCTATCGGATATGAACCTTCAGCAAATCTAAACCATCTCCTCCACTTCATCGAAAGATTCCCGTTGATTTTCAGTATATTTTTACTATCACTCATTATCTGCATCATATTATACTCCCTATTCAAAAAAAGAATTTCTCCTATTAAAATCTCAGTCACCCTATGCAAAATTCCTTTTATGTCAAAATATTTAAGGCTTGGTCACTCACACTTTTTTGCCAGAGAGTTAAGCTTTCTTCTCACCAGTGGAGTATCCATCACACAATCCCTTATCATCATCGAAAGTCAATCCTTCCGACCAACGTTACAATACGTTTCAAAAAAATTGATCAAAGGATTAAAAGAAGGGAAACCATTTCATGAATGTTTCTCCTCACTTCCGTTTTTTCAAAAAGAGTTACCCTTTGTTGTCCATCACGGGCAATCGAATGGACGATTAGCAGAAGAACTGCGACTTTATAGCGAGATATGCTTTCAAGAATTAGAGGAGAATACCAATGCATTGCTTAAATATATTCAGCCCATGATTTTTACTTTTGTAGGTCTATTCATCATGGCGATCTACTTCTCCGTTATGATGCCGTTATTTCAGATGATGCAGGGTATTTAGAAAAAATCTATAATGGCCAATACCTGCCATGCCTCGACACAACAGCAAATTAAATGAATTTCGGTCGTTCACTACTGTCACTCAACAAATACACAAAACCCAAGGAGGAACACCATGCTCAAAAACGAAAAAGGCTTCACCTTAATCGAAATGATGATTGTTCTATTAGTCATATCTGTATTGCTTTTTATTACGATACCCAACGTCACCAACCAAAGCAATTCAATTAACTCCAAAGGCTGCGAAGCATTTGTTCACATGGTGGAAGGCCAGGTTGAGGCCTACAAAATGGATGGGAATGCGCTTCCGGTCACCATAGATACTCTCGTCACAGATGGGTATTTAAATGAAAATTATAAAGCCTGCCCCGACGGTAGTGCCATCACCATAGATGCCGAAGGGAAGGTAACCTCTAATTAATGAAGAAAGAAATGCGGAAGCAAGCAGGATATACCCTTATCGAGATGCTTGTCGTCTTATTGATATTCACGACCCTTCTGTCTTGGGTCAGCTTTTCCATCCTTCCTATGAAAGAAGGTAATGAAAAGGAATTATTTCTTTCCCAGCTCCAATCAGACCTCTATCAGATCCAAAGCTACAGCATTAGACACCAAGTCCCCATTACCGTGACCTTTTACCCCATAACAAATAAATACGTTGCGAAAACCGCTACCAGACAAACGATCGTCTCAAGAGAGATTTCATCTTCCATTCAGATTACATCAATAAACAGCTTGGGAGACATCACATTCTATCCGGATGGAAATACAAACCGATTCGGCAAGCTGAACTTTAAAATGGGGGATACCATGATTCAGCTCATGTTTCAAATTGGGCAAGGGAGATTTTATGTACAAGAATAATAAAGGTTTCTCACTTCCGGAAACCCTTATCGCCTTCAGTTGCATCCTTATGATTGCAGGCGTATTTCTACCATTTCTCATTCACTATGCTTCTCAACTTCAACAACTTCAGTATGAGGTGGAGGCTTTGAAGTTTCTTGAAGAAGGGGTGGAGAAGGCAATCGTCAGTCACGAGTATGAGGATCATTCAAGAATGTATAAAGGAGTCAGATATGAACTCGATTGGAAAGGGGAAGGCAATGAAGAAGCGTGTGTCCAATACCATAAAAGAGGTGCAGATTCCCATGAAGTGTGTATCTCAAAGGCTGAATGACCATGGATATACACTAATCGAGGCTTTGTTAAGCTTAACAGTATTTTGCATGATTTCACTATGTATTCCTCTCATCATGAAGGGTTTCTCTACGATTAAAAATGATATGATTCCTCCACATTATTATGAATGGAATCTATTCAATGAAAGCTTGAGGAATGAATTATGGAATGGGGAAAGTGTAGTGATTACTCAGGATAAGATTTCTTTTATGGTGAGTGGTGAATCCATTTCGTATGAAAAGTATAATCAATCCATTCGAAGGAGGGTAAATAATCGAGGGCATGAAATCGTTCTACAGTCAGTGGATTCATTTAGCTTTGCTTCCATTATCCAGGGAGTGCATATGGATTTGGAGTTTATTGGTGGAGAAAAAGTGGAGGGGGAATTCTTTTACTTTTCAACCGAACAAGGAGAAGGAATGCCTTAACAATAAAGGATTTATTTTGCCATATACTTTATTGCTTCTGATGATTGTTTTATCGATAGGATTTGCTGCAAAGGATCTTTTTATTAGTAAATATCTATACTTAACAAATATGAAATACATTTATGAAAGAAACGTGAGTGTGTCCCATGCGATCCTTTTGGAGATGGAGAGAGGGATGCTTATTTCCAAACATTTGAAAGGGGATTATGGTGAAATCGTGACCGACAGCGAAATGGTTAACCCGGATGAAATACGATTGGAAGTGACATTCAAACGGGATGACAAGCTTTTTCTTCCAACGACGGTTGTGTATAATAGGGAAACAAAACACATTATAAGTTGGGAGTAGAATATGAAGCCGATTTTCTTTATAGGATTTATGGGGGTAGGAAAAACGACGATTGGGAAACATCTTGGGGAAGTGCTGAATCTACCGGTCATTGATATGGACAGTTACATTGAGAACAAAGAGAAAAGGTCTATTAAAGAGATCTTTAATCAGCAGGGAGAACAACATTTCAGGGATCTGGAAAACAAAGTGCTCTTGGAGTTAGCCAACAAGCAAGCGATTATCACTACGGGTGGCGGAGTGATTGAAAGGGAAGAGAACAGGGAGATTTTACGACAACAGCACTTTGTATTCCACCTGACTTGTCCTTTTGCTTCATTATGGGCCCGTCTTGAAGGCGATGAAAATCGTCCACTCGTACAAAATAACTCCAAGGAACGTTTATCGAATTTATTCAACCTCCGCTTCCCACTGTATGAGAGTGGAAGCTCCATAACGATTCAAACAGGCAATAAAACCATAGAAGAGGTTATTGAAGAAATACTGCCTCATCTGGATGGGCAAGCTGAATAAATTACCTATAGCCGGGCATACTGATAAAAGTGGAGGTGGTGCTTTTATGTCAGTGAATGATTATGTTAAATTCATAACACAAACATTTGTCCAACATTATGAAAAATCACCTCATGAACGTAAAAGTATAAAGAAGCAACGGAAGAATGAGCGAGAACCATTCCTATTTCGCTGGTTCGGGATCATCCCATATGCTTTCATGATCATGTTTAAGAAAAATAAATAGTTAAAGGCTGCCCTATGGCAGTCTTTTTTATGTAATAAAAATGGAGTAAGTGAAATCCACTTACTCCATTGAAGATTAATTGGTGTTCTGTAAATAAAAAATCCCGCCATTAATGATATCTATGGAAATCTTGGGCTCATACTGTTCTTTCAAAGCTTGTTGTTCCATGAAATAAGATTCGGGCTTTTCCTCTTGATCTCCATAAAAGTGATTCAATAATTGTAAATCTTCCTCCCACGTCTTTCGTGCCTGCTCAGCCCATTCTACAGGTTCTTTTTTGATTTCTTCATACAGGAACGTTTGAATACGGTTCACTCCGCTTTTCGGTTTGATGATCGGTGTCAATGTGAACGAGAAATCAGGAATCTTAGGTGTCAGGTTCCTAGACATCAATGACGAATGAAAGTTTTCCTGAATGACTCCATTGATCAGATTCAATCCCATGCTTCGAATACTGTCTTTCTTTCGGTTGGATTGATACGAAATTTTGATATTCAGTCCAAGCCATGGATGAAGAGGGGTTTGCTGACCACTTGGGGTGAGCCGGTTTTCGTATAACCGTATATACCCTGCTAAATTTCGTGTTGAATGGAAGATTTGGTGTAACCTTGGAGAACCAAAGTGAATAGGTTCTCCTTTTAAGTCTTCAGGTGCTTTATCCGGATTCGTTATAAGGGATAATGTCATTGGATTGGGAATACCTCCCGTTTTCTCAAGGTAGTGCCAGTAGAACGGACGGTTCATCAGCTCCTTATCCAAATCAATCGTGAGCTGGACGGTCATATGACCGTCTCCGTTCGCAACCAGGTCACATCCATTAGCCACGAAGTATCTTTCAAGAAATTGATGAATTTCGTGCTGCTGCATTTGATTTCTCCTCCTTTAATTGTTCGGCAAATTGAATCATACTCGTTAAATTCTCCATTTTAATCTTCATTTCCCCTTCCGTTCTGGATGAAGAAAGAATATCGGTTACATGCTCTTCGAAGTCGCGGAAATCCAGGCGGGTCAGGATTTCATCCAATTGTCCGATCACCCGTTCAAAGAGATTAATTTTTTCATAAAGAAGCTTTAATATATGTTCCTCGACCGTGTCTCTGGTAGCGAAATTGTAAATATGAACATCCTCTGTCTGTCCGAGACGGTGGACTCGACCGATTCGCTGCTCTAACCTCATAGGATTCCATGGCAGGTCAAAGTTGATCACGTGATGGCAGAATTGGAGGTTGATTCCTTCCCCTCCTGCCTCAGTGGCAATTAACACCTGTGCGTGCTTTTGGAAGAGTTCACGCATCCAATCCTTTTTCCCCCGTTTAAATCCACCTCGGAACGGTACGGAGCTTATTCCATGCTGTTTTAAGAACCATTGCAGATAGAGCTGTGTTGCCCGGTACTCTGTGAATATAATCACCTTGTCATTGATCGATTGGACGATTTCAAGTGCTTTCTGAGCCTTGGAGTTCATTGTCACGTTTTCTACTTTTTTCATAAGAGTGGCAATGGAATTCTCAAAACCAGCCGTTGGAGAATCCTTCTTCTCAAGCATGTTTTTGAGCGTATAAAATACTGCTTCACGAGAGCTGCATGCTTCTCTTTGAAGTGTTAATAGAGAGAAGGAGCTTGAATTAGCCCAGTCATCGTAGTTCCCCCTGAGCAAATCGATGCTGTTATATAAGTCTCTTTCTGCTTCGTTAAAATCGATTAAGACAGTCTTTACGTGACGTTTTGTCCATTCTATACCCGTATCGCTGCGTCTATTACGAATCATCACTTTGTTAATGAGACTTTTTAAATGTTCATCCTCTTGAAGAGTACGATCCCCTTTTTTATATCTTTCAGAAAAACCGGATTCATTTCCGAGATGTCCCGGCTTAAGGAGGGAAACTAGATGAAAAATCTCTTCGACTCGATTTTGAATAGGTGTCGCTGTCAGCAGTAAGCAGAATTTCTTCTTTAGGTTTTGGACAAATTCATAGTTTTTTGTTTTATGATTTTTTAGTTTGTGAGCTTCATCGATAATCACCAAATCATAGTCCTGTTCATACACTTTTTCTCGATGAGGGCTCCGCTTAGCCGTATCCATGGATGAAACGACAATATCGCACTGATCCCATACGTAACTTTTTCGTTGGGGAACAGCCGGGATGAAAAACTTACTGTTTAATTCATAGGCCCATTGAGAGACCAGGGATGCAGGAACCAATATTAATACTTTCTTCACTAATCCTCTAATCATGTATTCTTTCAATATTAATCCGGCTTCAATGGTTTTACCTAATCCGACCTCATCTGCAAGGATCGCTTTTCCATTCATCGTTTCGACAACTTGCTTTGCTGCTTCAAGCTGATGGGGGAGCGGAGTGACATTTGCCAAATGTTTTGGAGCTTGCAGGCCTTCAAAGTTCGGAATTGCAAGATGATGTTCAAATTCGATGGCAAGCTTATAAAGCTCCCAATTTCCCCATGGGCCATCATTATCAATTAAATTCCCGAGACCCTCGCCCCATTCTTCATCAAATAAAACCTCAACATTCATCTGAAAAACATCTCCTTAATTCTAATAAAAATGATTGCTCAATCCTCGTATTTAATGGTAGGATGAAAATAGATTTTCTAATGTTTAAAAAACTCGAAAATCCGAACATTCACATTTACAACATTTCTTCTGTATATTTCTAGTATGACCAAATGTTTCAAGGAATATTGGCGAATGATAACAAGGGGAGAGACTGGGCATTCAGCGCCGAAGGAGCAAGCACATTTAAGTGTGAATCTCTCAGGCAAAAAGACTCTTGTTGGACGCAACTCTGGAGAGTGTTTCCGGTACCCGGAAACCACCAAAGGGGAAAGCCGTTCTTCGGTAAACTTTCAGGTGCAAGGACAGAGAAAACTTCTTTATGAAAAGGGGTTTTTCTGTCCTTTTTTCATGGGATAAAACTTGGTTAAGGATTATGCATGTAAGGAAGATAAAGGGGGAAAAGTCATGTCAGAGTTAAAACAAACACCTTTATACGAAGTTTACAAAGAGTATGGAGGAAAGACCATCGACTTCGGTGGCTGGGCTTTACCAGTGCAATTCTCAAGCATTAAAGAAGAACATGAAGCGGTACGATCTCGGGCTGGGCTATTCGACGTTTCTCATATGGGAGAAATTGAAGTGAAGGGTGAAGGGGCTCTTGACTACTTACAAAGAATGATGACAAATGATGTCTCCAAAGTAAAAGATGGAGGAGCTCAGTATACGGCTATGTGCTACGAAAACGGTGGGACGGTCGATGACTTATTAGTTTATAAAATAAAAGATAATGATTATTTGCTCGTTGTTAATGCGGCAAACATAGATAAAGATTTTCAGTGGCTGAAAGAGCATGAAGTCGATGGCGTTGAAATCAACAACATATCTGAACATATGGCGCAATTGGCACTTCAAGGTCCACTTGCTGAACAGGTTCTACAAAAGCTTACAAACGAACATTCACTAAGCGATATCGGATTTTTTAAGTTCCAAACCGAAGTGAATATAGATGGTAAGCATGCACTTGTTTCACGTACCGGTTACACAGGGGAAGATGGATTTGAGATTTACTGTGATGCAGGCGATGCGGCCGCAATATGGAAAGCCATCCTTGATGCAGGGAAGGAGCATGGTGTACTTCCATGCGGACTTGGTGCACGTGATACATTGCGTTTTGAAGCGAATCTTGCCCTTTACGGACAAGAATTATCTCAATCGATCACGCCAATCGAAGCAGGGATTGGATTCGCAGTAAAAGTGAATAAAGATGTTCCATTTAATGGTCAGGAAGTTCTGAAACAACAAAAGGATGAAGGCGCTCCAAGAAAAATCGTCGGGATTGAAATGATCGATCGCGGAATTCCACGTCATGGCTATAAAGTGTTTTCCAGTGAAGAAGAGATCGGGGAAGTCACAACCGGTACTCAATCGCCGACATTAAAGAAAAATGTAGGATTAGCATTACTCGATAAGGAATTTACTTCTTTAGATACGGAAGTACTGGTTGAAATCAGAGGGAAAAAGTTAAAAGCGAAAGTAGTAGCCACACCATTCTATAAAAGACCAAAGAAATAGGGGAGGAATGACGGTCATGAAGCATCGTTATTTACCGATGACAGAGCAGGATCAAAGGGAAATGTTAGACAGCATAGGAGTAGACAGCGTTAACGATCTATTTGAAGATATTCCTGAGAAGGTTCGTTTCAAAGGGGATTACAAAATCAAAGAAGCGAAGTCAGAAACGGAATTGGTTAAGGAACTGACCAAAATGGCAGCGAAGAATGCTGACCTGAAAAGTCATTCATCCTTTTTAGGGGCTGGAGTATACGACCACTATATGCCGATCATCGTGGATCATGTATTATCACGTTCTGAATTTTATACAGCTTATACACCTTATCAGCCGGAAATCTCGCAAGGAGAACTTCAAGCCATTTTTGAATTCCAAACGATGATTTGTGAGCTGACCGGCATGGATGTAGCCAATTCTTCCATGTACGATGGAGGAACGGCTCTCGCAGAAGCAGCTATGCTGAGTGCAGGGCAGACCCGTCGGAAAAAGGTCCTGGTTTCAAGTACCGTGCATCCCGAATCACGTGATGTTTTACGATCTTATGCAAAAGGTCAGTATATAGAAGTGGTGGAAATTCCGCACAGTAACGGTGTTACGGATGTGGAAGAACTTAAGAAATTAATGAGTAATGAAATTGCAGCGGTAATCGTTCAATATCCTAACTTCTTCGGCCGGGTGGAAGAACTAAAAGCCATCGAAGAAGTGACTCATGCTGAAAAAGCGATGTTCGTGGTTTCTTCAAACCCGCTTGCTTTAGGGGCACTTACTCCTCCTGGACAATTAGGAGCCGATATCGTCATTGGTGATGCACAGCCATTTGGTATTCCAAGTGCATTCGGTGGACCGCACTGTGGATACTTTGCCGTTAACAAAAAGCTTATGCGTAAAGTTCCAGGCCGTCTTGTTGGTGAAACAGTTGATGAAGATGGAATCAGAGGATTTGTTCTGACTCTTCAAGCACGTGAGCAACATATCCGTCGAGATAAAGCCACGTCGAATATTTGTTCAAACCAGGCATTAAATGCACTCGCTGCATCTGTCGCTATGACGGCACTAGGAAAACAGGGCGTCAAAGAGATGGCACTTCAAAATATTCAAAAAGCACATTATGCAAAAGAAGCCTTTAAAGCAAAAGGATTCTCCATTGCATTTGAAGGACCATCATTCAATGAGTTTGTTGTAAAGGTAAATATGCCTGTTAAAGAAATCAATCAAAAGCTTCTGAGTAAAGAAATGATTGGTGGATATGATTTAGGATTAGTGGATGACAGCTTGGCACAACACATGCTGATCGCCGTTACTGAACTTCGCAGCAAAGAAGAAATCGACGCATTCGTAGCAGAATTGGGGGATTGTCATGAATAAGCAAGATCAACCTCTTATCTTTGAATTATCTAAAGAAGGCCGTGTCGGCTATAGCTTACCTGAAATGGATGTACCACAGGTGGAAATATCGGATCTCATTCCTTCGGATTATATCCGTTCGGAAGATCCGGAGCTTCCAGAAGTATCTGAACTGGATATTATGCGCCATTATACCGCGTTATCAAAACGAAATCATGGTGTGGATTCCGGTTTCTATCCATTGGGATCTTGTACGATGAAGTACAATCCGAAGGTGAATGAAAACGTGGCACGCTTGAATGGATTCGCTCATATCAATCCTCTTCAAGAAGCGGAAAGCGTTCAAGGTGCCCTTGAACTGATGTATGATCTTCAGGAGCATTTGAAAGAGATCACGGGCATGGATGAAGTGACCCTTCAACCTGCTGCCGGTGCTCATGGAGAGTGGACTGGTCTTATGATGATCCGTGCTTACCATGAAGCAAATGGCGATACTCACCGTACGAAGGTCATCGTACCGGATTCTGCTCATGGAACAAATCCTGCCAGTGCGACAGTAGCAGGTTTTGAAACGGTAACGGTAAAATCGAACGAGAATGGATTAGTTGATTTGGAAGATCTGAAGCGTGTAGTAGGAGATGATACAGCAGCCCTGATGCTGACCAACCCGAACACTCTTGGGTTATTTGAAGAAAACATTCTGGAAATGGCTGCAATCATTCATGATGCAGGCGGTAAGCTGTATTATGATGGTGCCAATTTAAATGCCGTATTATCCAAAGCCAGACCGGGGGACATGGGATTTGATGTCGTGCATTTAAATCTTCATAAGACATTTACGGGCCCTCACGGAGGCGGTGGTCCGGGGAGCGGTCCTGTCGGAGTGAAGGAGGACTTGATTAAATACCTTCCAAAACCGGTCCTGGTGAAAAATGGCGATAAGTTCGAATTTGATAACAACCGTCCTGATTCCATTGGCCGTGTAAAACCTTACTATGGGAACTTTGGAATAAACGTTCGTGCCTATACGTACATTAGAACGATGGGTCCAGACGGGCTGAGAGCCGTTACGGAAAACGCAGTCCTGAATGCAAATTACATGATGCGCCGACTGGCTCCTCACTTTGACCTTCCATACGATCGTCATTGTAAGCATGAATTTGTCATCAGCGGAAAGCGTCAGAAGAAGCTGGGCGTCCGTACATTGGATATTGCGAAGCGTCTACTTGACTTCGGATATCATCCACCAACGATTTACTTCCCATTAAATGTGGAAGAATGCATGATGATCGAACCAACGGAAACAGAATCGAAAGAAACACTGGATTCCTTCATTGATGCCATGATCCAGATTGCCAAAGAAGCAGAAGAAACACCTGAAATCGTCCAGGAAGCACCTCACACAACCATCGTCAAACGCATGGACGAAACACTCGCAGCAAGAAAACCGGTACTGCGTTATACAAAAGAAAGCTAAAGAATATAAAATTGGAAATCCCCGCAGCCAATCTCTGCGGGGATTTTTTTGAGGGACGGACCTTCATTGTAAGGGAAGTGGGGTGGAGGTGATTGGGGTATTATCTCGTGAAATTCAGGTAGAAAAAGAGGTGATTCGACCGTTTAAAGGAATCATTATGATAGAAAGACAAGTAACCCAGCGGATAGGGTCGATCACTCAGCAGAATAGGTGCAGAATAAGGTTGTGATGTTCGGTAATTCAGAGAAAGTAATAGGGAATCGAGCCGATTTGGTCGGTAATCCAGCCGTTTCCAGCAAAAATCCTGCCGGATTCCACATAATACCATATGTTGATTGAATTAAGATCAATACCACTAGAACCACCAACGCCACTTCTTCCACCAATCAAAAAAGGATCGCCCAAAGGCAATCCTTTCACATTATTTTTTATGTTTTACTTTACCTGTCCACTTTTTAAATCCGCCCTGCAATTGGTGAAGATCTCGGTACCCTTTGCGGTGAAGCATTTGAGCTGCTCGTCCGCTGCGGAGTCCGCTTTGGCAATAAAGGTAAACGGGTTGATCGGCACGGATTTCCTTTTGTCTCATTTTAATTTGAGAGAGGGGGATATTTCGTGCACCAAGTACGTGACCGTTATCAAATTCATTCGCTTCACGAACATCTATCAATTGAGCTTTACGATATCCTGCTCGAAATTCTTCTTCAGTCAATGTATTCACAATTCTCTTTTGATAGAAGAACGTAAAGAGTGAATAAACAATAATTCCACCAAGTACGACTAAAAGAATATATAATCCTTCCATCATTCATGCTCCTTTCTACAAATGCGCTATCTTCTATTATATTCATGATTCGGTGGATAATCAAAACATATTTTTTATTTTGGCTCTTTCCACAAAGATTGTAATATATAATGGTAACGTCTCCATGGGCTCTGTCAACACTGTGAAAAAAAGCTGGTGAATAAAACATCTATGTATTTATATTTTTCATTTTCCAGAAACTCATGCTTAGTATTGATTGGAGCGGAAATCAACCAGCACTTTCCATTTAAAAGCATTAAAGTTTACGAAAATAGCCTTTAATTTTACAGCAAACACTTTCCAATCTGTTTTTCTTTGTTTTTTCTTTTGGATTTGATAGACTAGTAACGGACTTAAATGAAGTTGATTTTTTACATAACAAAATATCAAAGAGAAGACGCAAATGAGGTATGAAGCATGAAAAAAGAAACATGGAGATTCATTGACTCAGGGAATTGTTCCCCTTCTTATAATATGGCCCTTGATGAGGCGCTACTGGATTGGCACAGCGAGGGAAAGATTCCTCCTACGATCAGGTTTTATGGCTGGGATCCCGCGACGCTCTCGATCGGTTACTTCCAAAAGGTAGAAAAGGAAATCAATCTTGATGCAGTGAAAGAGCACGGACTTGGTTTTGTCAGAAGACCGACGGGGGGCAGAGGGGTTCTGCATGAACATGAATTAACCTACAGTGTCATTGTTGCAGAAGAGCACCCGGAAATGCCCAAAACCGTTACAGAAGCATACCGGGTTATTTCTGAAGGGATCTTAAAGGGATTTCAAGGACTTGGACTCGAAGCCTATTTTGCCGTTCCGAAAACAGCAGAAGAGCGGGAGGGCTTAAAAAATCCACGGTCGGCCGTTTGTTTTGATGCACCGAGCTGGTATGAACTAGTGGTAGAAGGAAGGAAAGTGGCTGGGAGTGCCCAGACACGCCAAAAAGGTGTCATTCTTCAACACGGTTCCATTCTATTGGATCTTGACGAGGATAAGCTGTTCAGCCTGTTTAACTATCCATCCGACCGGGTAAAAGAGCGTATGCAACGGGCATTTAAAAGCAAGGCCGTCGCGATGAATGAAATCAGTTCTGAAACGGTCACCATGGATATGGCGAAGGAAGCGTTCAAAAAAGGTTTTGAAGAAGGGTTGAATATCCACCTGGAACCATATGAACTTTCTGAAGAGGAAACACAATATGTTGTGGATCTTGCCGGGACACGGTACGAATCAGATGATTGGAATTTTAAGCGATAAAAAATTTTTTGTAGAAAAAAAGCGATGCTTGTCGCTTTTTTCCTATTTTACCAACTATTACGCGACTTGGATTTATATCAAGTTCTAAATTAATAGAAATGGTCGGAGTATTATATGTTTTTCTATTAATTCCTCTTGTTTTCTATTTTTATTGGCTAATTATCCGTTTGACAAACAAATGACCTATTGACCCGAAACACAATATGTGGTGTGTCGAATAATTTTTTACACACTATATGTTGTGTTTATTTATTGCTTTTCTAATAGAGCTATGATATCGTATTATTTGATATTAGACATCAAAGTTAACAACAAGTAAATGAAAGATTTGAGATAGAAGGAGTTGTCTTTATGACTGTTGCGTCGAAAAACACAATGAAATTAAACATCGAAAGATTAAATCAGGATATCGGATTATTTCCTCAAGTACATCCCATAACCCCAGATATGAATACTACACACAAAGGTGTATCCCGTCTTGTAATGATTGATCGTTATTCTTTCAAAGACACGGAAAAGATCACTCTTTCTGAAGGGGATTTCGTGGTCCTCACCATCAAAGAAGATCCTAAATTCCCTGCAAGAGGATTAGGTTACATTTCAAGCATCGACTGGGAAACGAAGAAAGCAGATGTTTGGATCGAAGAAGAGTACAGAAGTGCCATCGACAAGCCGGAAGAAATGGAAACCGGTATCGTCTCAAGAACACTTGATGTAATTGAAAAGCCACTGGAAGTCTACTACGAACAAATTGCGAAGCGTAACGCAACAGGCTTAGCGGAAGTGGAAGAAACTCCTGAAAAGAGACAAGTTTGGTTTGAAAAGTTCTATCATGAATTAGTGAACCTTCATTTTGTTCCTGCTGGTCGGGTGCTTTATGGAGCGGGTGCCGGAACAGACGTAACGTACTTTAACTGTTACGTGATGCCTTTCGTACAGGATTCCCGTGAAGGGATTTCGGAACATCGCAAGCAGGTCATGGAGATCATGAGCCGAGGCGGGGGTGTCGGAACGAACGGATCGACTCTTCGTCCGCGAAATACTCTGGCTAAAGGTGTGAACGGTAAATCCTCAGGTTCGGTTTCCTGGCTGGATGACATCGCCAAATTGACTCATTTGGTTGAGCAGGGCGGTTCAAGACGCGGGGCACAAATGATCATGCTTTCAGATTGGCATCCCGATATTATCGAATTCATCATCTCTAAAATGCAAAACCCGCGTATTTTACGTTATCTTCTTGAAAATACAGAAGATGAAACCATCAAAAAGGCGGCACAGGATAAGTTGAAATTCACCCCTCTGACAGATCAAGAGGAAGCAATGTATCAAGGAATCCTAAATTATAGACAAATCCCTGGATACGGTGGATTTGATGCGAAGATCCTTAAGAATGCAGAAGAAAAGCTCCGTACAGGTGGAACGTACAGTGTCCATAATTCAGAATTCCTGACAGGTGCGAATATCTCGGTTTGCCTGACAAGTGACTTTATGGAAGCTGTGGAAAACGATCGTGAATATGAACTGCGCTTCCCGGATGTAGAAAGCTATAATGAAGAGCAAATGAAGTACTATAATGAAGAATGGCACAACGTGGGGGATGTCCGTGAGTGGGAAAAGCTCGGCTACAAGGTGCGTACATACCGTAAGATCAAGGCGAAGGAGCTTTGGAATCTTATCAATGTGTGTGCAACCTACTCTGCAGAACCTGGAATCTTCTTTATTGATAACGCGAATGATATGACGAATGCGAAGGCATATGGTCAAAAGGTAGTTGCTACCAACCCATGTGGGGAACAGCCTCTTGCTCCTTATTCCGTGTGTAACCTGGCAGCCGTCAACCTTGCTCAGTTTGCCGATAAAGAGACGAAAACCGTTGATTTCGAAAAATTGAAGCGTACCGTTGAAGTGGGTGTTCGCATGCAGGACAATGTCATCGACGCGACTCCTTACTTCCTGGATGAAAACAAAAAGCAGGCCCTTGGTGAGCGCCGTGTTGGCCTAGGCGTAATGGGTCTTGCAGACTTGTTGATCTACTGTGAAAAAGAATATGGTTCAGAAGAAGGCAACAAACTTGTGGATGAGGTGTTTGAAGTCATCGCAACAACCGCTTATCGTGCATCCGTTGAATTATCGAAGGAAAAGGGAAGCTTCCCATTCCTTACTGGAAGTACCGACGAAGAAACGAAAGCTTTACGAAAAGCGTTTGTGGAAACAGGCTTTATGAAGAAAATGCCTGAAGATGTACGGGATGACATTCAACAGTTCGGGATTCGAAATTCCCATCTATTGACCGTTGCCCCAACAGGTTCAACAGGTACGATGGTTGGTGTATCTACCGGGCTTGAACCTTATTTCTCATTCACGTACTACAGAAGCGGTCGTCTTGGTAAGTTCATTGAAGTGAAAGCGGATATTGTAGAGGATTACTTGAAGAGAAATCCGGATGCAGATGCTGACAATCTCCCAGAATGGTTTATTTCTTCCATGAGCTTGGCACCACAAGCTCACGCCGATGTCCAATGTGTGATTCAGAATTGGATCGACAGCTCTATTTCGAAAACGGTTAATGCCCCTCGCGGTTATACGGTTGAGCAAGTAGAAAAAGTGTATGAGAGACTTTATAAAGGTGGAGCAAAAGGTGGAACCGTGTACGTGGACGGAAGCCGTGATTCACAAGTTCTTACCCTCAAAGCAGAAGAAAACAGCTTTGATGACGAGGACGAACAGGAACAAAAAGACATTCCTTCAGCAAAAAAGCCGATCGTGTTACTTGATACGATTCAGGACGTACGTTCAACAGATGTGACTATTGGTTCTGAAGTAGGGAATACGTGTCCAGTCTGTCGTAAAGGAACGGTAAAAGATATGGGTGGCTGCAATACTTGTACAAACTGCGGCGCTCAGCTGAAATGCGGATTATAATAATTGAAGAAAGTTAGGAGGGGACTGGTTCCCCTCCTATTTTTTTAGTCTAAAACCCTACTTTGTGAATTAAAGATGTAGTAATAGACATTGAAGGAGTGGGGCCTTTGGACATCGATGGCGTTTTTTCAGGTGGAGGCATAAAGGGGCTCGCGTTGATTGGGGCATATCAAGCATTAGAGGAGAAGGGATACAAATTTAAGAGGCTCGCAGGAACAAGTGCCGGAGCGGTGATTGCAGCATTTATTGCTGCCGGTTATTCGAGCAGGGAGCTCTTGAAAATCATGGATGATATAGATTTTAATAAATTGCTGGACTCAAACGCGATCATCTCTCTCCCTATTATAAAATGGCTTCGGGTTTACAATCGTTTAGGTTTATATAAAGGAGTGGCACTTGAAAGCTGGGTGGAAGAAAAGCTGAAAGCGAGAGGGATCTATACGTTCGCCGATTTGCCACCCCATTCACTCCGGGTGATCGCTTCAGATTTATCGAATGGCAGATTATTGGTTCTCCCAGATGATCTTGAGAAGTACGGCATAGCGAAAGAAACCTTTCCTGTTGCCAGGGCGATACGAATGAGTGCGAGTCTTCCTTACTTCTTTGAACCTGTAAAGCTGCGATCTTTAGAAGGAATAAGTTTCATGGTGGATGGTGGAGTGCTCAGTAACTTTCCTATGTGGCTGTTTGATCGGGAAAATGTGAAAAAGATAAGGCCGGTCATCGGTGTGAAGTTAAGTCACGATCTAATCGGAAAGCCAAAAAAACAAATCAAAAATGCGATTGATATGTATGAAGCCCTCTTTACTACGATGAAAGATGCACATGATTCAAGATACATTTCCAGAAAACTTGAAAAAAACATCATTTTTATTCCGACTGAAGGTGTGCTCACGACCGAATTCGGGTTAACTCCCGAAAAAAGAGCAGAGCTCTTTCAATACGGGAAATCAAAAGCGGAAGCATTCCTTCAAAAATGGCCGTATTAATAAAACAATCGAGCTCCTAAAATGAGGCTCGATTGTTTTTCTTATTCTTTTTTCCTTCAATTACAGTAAGGTTGGCATTGGATTTCTTACGTATCGAACGTTTCTTTGAAGCGTTTGATACTTGAGGCTTACTTGGAGACTTTTTCTTATGCCGCCTCTTTGATTGTTTGGCTGCTTTAAGAAACGCTCTCTGTTCATTACTATTACCAGCCCGCCTTCCGCTGAACCATCTTCGGTAAATGAAGTAGATAATTCCGATCACAGCTGCTGTAACAAGTAATTGTTTTACTAGCCCTAAAGGATTTCCGAATAGGGAAGTTAAGAGCCCTACAATAGCTAACAATATTAATGTGATAACAAAGATATTACGAGCGTTCAACAAAGCCACCTCCTTACAATACAATCCATTATACATATCTATACTATTATTCTAGACAATTTCCTTGTTATTTAACCATATTAGTTATCGATTTTCTGTGAATTTTGCTCAGATTGTTTTTCTGATACTTGGAAAGATATAATCTATTTTACTAAATAATGAATCAAAGGACTAGAGATAGGTTTTTTTCATCCATATTTCCGCATCATCCACAGATGAAAAATAAGTAAAACCATGCAAATGTTTAAATCAATGGGACATACTACGAATGGAGGTGTTACAGATGGCTGAACAAAAGGGACAACATGAAAAGATTCAGGATGGAACAGAAGAAAGCAAGGAAAATCCACGTTTAGAGCAGAATCAGGGTGAAAAACCACTATCGTTCATGGCAATGGTTGTTGTAACGGGCTTTATAGGTGGGATGTTATGGAGTGCAATTGCCTACATTTGTTACTTTTTTTCCTTTACGAAAATCGAGCCAAATATTATATTTGAGCCTTGGGCGGTTGGTGACTGGGTGGACAAATGGATTGGTATCGTTCTTTCCATTGTGGCTTACGGAGTGATTTCTATAGGTGTGGCCCTCATATATTATGGTTTATTACGAAAATTCAAGTCTATGTGGGTAGGGGCTGCCTACGGTGTAGCATTATACTTAGCTTTCTTTTTACTTCTCAACCCGCTCTTCCCGAGCATTGAATCCTTTACATCCATTGATTATCACACTTTGATCACAACCTTCTGCCTGTATATTTTGTATGGCGTATTTATCGGCTATTCGATTTCTTATGAAGAAAATGAATTGAGACATCAGGATGAGAAAGAAAAATCAGGGGAAGTTTCACATTAACAAATCCTCATTATCAGACAATTATGTAGGTATAGGTATAAGGTTTGTGTTAGAATGTTCATGATGAACATTCTATTTTTTTAGGGGTTTACATATGATGAAAATCTTGCTTTTAAATGGTCCTAACTTAAATAGGCTAGGGAAACGTGAACCCGATATCTATGGACATGTCACCTTGCCGCAACTTGAGGGGAAGCTTTCGAAACAAGCAGAAGGCGAAGGCTTTCAACTCTTTTCAGCTCAATCGAACCATGAAGGGGAACTGATTGATTACATACACAAGGCAGAGGATGAAGGGTATGGGGGGATCATCCTGAATCCCGGTGCTTTCACACATTACAGCTATGCGATAAGAGATGCAGTGGCTTCGGTATCAGTACCGGTAGTGGAAGTGCATATATCAAATATCCATGCCCGGGAAGCATTCAGACATCAATCTGTCGTGGCAGCTGAAACGGTTGGCCAGATCGTCGGATTTGGACTGTTTGGTTACGAATTGGCTTTACAAGCGATCATAAAGAACATTAAGGGAGTGGAATTGAATGAAAATTGAACGATTAAGAGAGACTTTTTCAGAAAACGAACTTGACGGGATCTTACTTACAAGTACCTACAACCGTCGGTACATGACAAACTTTACGGGTTCATCAGGTGTTGTTCTGATCTCTAAAGAGAAAGCATTATTCATAACAGATTTCCGCTACATCGAGCAAGCAACCGAGCAGGCTGCCGATTTTGAAATCGTCCAGCATACTGGACCAATCCATGAGGAAGTAGCCAAACAAGTGAAAAACCTGGGGATTAAGAAACTGGGCTTCGAGAAGAACTACATGACATTTAGTGCGTATGATAGCTATCGTGAAGTGCTTGAAGCAGAACTTGTACCGGTATCAGGGCTGATAGAAAAGTTACGCTTGATTAAGACACCTGAAGAGCTTAAGATAATTAAGGATGCGGCGGATATTGCCGATGCAGCATTTAAGCATATATTAGATTTTATTAAACCGGGTGTGACAGAGTTAGAAGTTTCCAATGAATTAGAATTCTTCATGAGAAAAGCGGGAGCGACATCTTCATCTTTTGATATCATCGTTGCTTCAGGTAATCGTTCTGCACTTCCTCATGGGGTTGCCAGTGATAAAGTCATTGAAAAAGGTGATTTTGTAACGTTGGATTATGGTGCATACTATAAAGGATATTGCTCCGATATGACACGTACCTTATCGGTAGGAGAACCAAGTGAGAAACTGAAAGAGATCTATGATGTCGTTCTACAATCACAGCTTCTGGCTATGGAAAAAATCAAGCCTGGTATGACAGGTAAAGATGCGGATGCCATTGCACGTGATTACATAACAGAAAAGGGTTATGGAGAGTATTTCGGACATTCACTGGGACACGGAATCGGCCTTGAAGTCCATGAAGGACCAGGATTGTCCTCCCGTTCCGATGTGGTACTGGAGCCTGGAATGATCGTAACGGTTGAACCGGGCGTCTACGTTCCAGGTGTTGGCGGTGTTCGCATTGAAGATGATACACTCATAACAGAAGATTCCAATGAAACACTGACACATTCTACAAAAGATCTAATCATTCTACCATTGTAGTCCTAAAGACAGGGCTACTAGACAATAGGAGGAAGTAAATATGATTTCAGTAAATGATTTTCGTACAGGTTTGACCATTGAAGTCGATAACGGGATTTGGCGAGTAATCGATTTCCAACACGTTAAACCAGGTAAAGGGGCAGCATTCGTGCGCTCCAAACTTCGTAACCTGCGCACAGGTGCCATCCAGGAGAAAACGTTCCGTGCAGGAGAAAAAGTAGGAAAAGCCCAAATCGATAACCGTAAAATGCAATACCTGTATGCTAATGGTGACATGCATGTATTCATGGACAACGAAAGCTACGATCAAATCGAACTTCCGGCTTCTTCCATTGAATATGAATTGAAATACCTGAAAGAAAACATGGAAGTGCACATCATGATGTACGGTGGAGAAACTCTTGGAGTCGAGCTTCCTAACTCAGTTGAATTGAAAGTAACTGAAACAGAACCGGGTATCAAAGGCGATACTGCTTCCGGTGGTTCAAAGCCTGCTACAGTGGAAACAGGATTGGTGGTCAACGTACCGTTCTTCGTCAACGAAGGAGACACATTAATCATTAACACAACGGACGGATCTTACGTATCACGTGGATAATTAAGTTGAAAAGCCTGAGCGAGATTTTTCTCGTTCGGGCTTTTTTTTGTTTAGGATAATGGTGTCTTTGTAGCGATGTGTATTGTATATCTTTCAGATTTTCATTTTATCTGCCGTCTTCAAATTTTCCCTTCGAAATTTCCATATATCTGCCATTGGTCGAAATTCGACATCCTGAGTTCCCCTTCATCCCTCTCACCCCAAACAACAAACCAAATCTCCCAATCCCCACCCCGAATCTTCCAACTCTACTGTCATAATCTCATTCCACTAGAATACATTGTATTATCGGGAAGCATGTACGAAGGTTCATTTCCATGTTCATACATTCCGAAGTGGAACAAGATTAGGAGGTACCTATATGCAAGAAGTTCTAGCCTTACTACCCAGCACTATTTCTGACAAAGTCCTGACCCTTCCACAAGATCTTATTGACCGAATTGAAGAAATCAGGGTTCGTACCAACCGTGTGTTGGAGGTCACGGCCAGGGGGAAGCCATATTTTCTTTCTTATACCGTTACCGAGGAAGATAGCGAGCAGCTCATTAACAAACTATCCAGGCATTCATTTTATACATTGGAAGAAGAACTGAAGAGAGGATATATCACGATTGAAGGCGGACATCGAGTCGGTCTTGCCGGCAAGGTCATTCTAGAGGGGGGTGTCGTGAAAGGGATTCGGAATTTGTCTTCCTTTAACATCAGGATTGCAAGACAAAAGCTTGGCATAGCTCAATCCATTTTTCCATATGTTTATGATAGTGGCTGGAAGCATACGATGATTATCGGCTCGCCTCAGACAGGGAAAACGACATTGCTAAGAGATCTTGCACGTATGATCTCGACAGGCGTCCCGGAAAAAAAGATCCCTCCTTTTAAAGTTGGGATTGTCGATGAACGGTCCGAAATTGCCGGGTGTGTAAATGGAATCCCTCAGCTGATGTTCGGACCCAGGGTGGACGTGCTGGATGCATGTCCGAAGGCTGAAGGGATGATGATGCTGATCCGCTCCATGAGTCCCGACGTCCTGATTGTGGATGAGATTGGCCGCTTGGAAGATGGTCAAGCTATCCAGGAAGCCGTTAATGCCGGTATTACCCTTGTGATGACGACTCATGGATCTACATTTGCGGAAGTAGCGAAGAGACCGGTGATCAAGGACATTGTGAATCTTCAAACCGTTGAGCGGTTTGTTGAACTAAGGAGAGGGGATGAGCCTGGTAAGGTTCATGAAGTGTGGAATGAACACGGTCAATCTCTTCTGAAAAAAGTGAGTGTGACATAAATGATTAAACTAATCGGTGCTGTTTTCATCCTGCTCTCCACTTCCTGGGCTGGTTTCGAAGCGTCTAAATATTTAACGGAAAGGCCGAGGCAGCTTCGGTTATTGAAGGTGGCCCTACAGTCATTGGAAGCAGAAATCACTTACAGCCATACCCCTTTACATGAAGCAACGAGAAAGATCTCCAAGCAGTTGCAAAAACCTGTTTCATGGTTCTTTGAAACGTTCTCAAAAAAATTAACGGAGCAGGAGATTTCAGTGAAGAAAGCGTGGGAAGAAAGCCTGAATGATATATGGAAATTAACGGCTTTTAAAACAGGTGAATACGAAATCCTGAAACAATTTGGAGAAAACCTGGGCAAACACGACATGATGACCCAGCAGAAACATATACAGTTAGCGTTAAAACATCTGGAAAGAGAAGAATCAGAGGCGATAGAAAAGCAGAGGAAATATGAAAAGATGACGAAGAGCTTGGGGTTTTTGTCAGGTTTATTATTAATCATTCTATTACTCTAACGATGCTTCATTGGTCAATGCTTTTATACATGCCAATCGCTTGCGAGAAGGTTAGAAACCAGGAGGGAAATGAATATGGGAATTGATGTGGATATTATTTTCAAGATCGCAGGGGTGGGGATTGTAGTGGCCTTTTTGCATACGATTTTAGATCAGGTCGGGAAGAAGGAATATGCACAGTGGGTTACCCTTTTTGGGTTCATCTATATTCTGTTTATGGTAGCCTCGATTGTCGATGATCTGTTCCAGAAGATTAAATCGGTCTTCTTATATCAAGGTTAGGGGGCGTCCGCGATTGAAATCATTCAAATTGTTGGTATAGCACTGGTTGCGACCTTTCTGGCTTTGATCGTGAAAGAGCAGAAACCAAATTTTGCTTTTTTGCTTATTGTGTTTGTAGGATGTTCGATTTTTTTATTTCTGATCGATCAAATTTACTCCATCATTCATATGATTGAGAAGCTTGCTGCGAATGCAAATGTGAATATGGTGTATGTAGAAACCATTCTCAAAATTATCGGCATCGCCTACATAGCGGAATTCGCTTCTCACATTACAAAGGATGCCGGACAAGGAGCACTTGCGGCGAAAGTGGAGCTTGCAGGGAAGATCTTGATATTAGCAATGGCGGTACCTATTCTAACGGTGATTATCGAAACGATTATCAACATGATCCCAACTGGATAAGCGAAACGTTAAGAGGTGGAAAAAATTGTTGCAAATATATCGAATACTCGTCATAGCACTCGTAATCTTTTTCGTAGGAGCCTCCAGTGGACAAGCTGAAGAAGGGGAAGAACAGAATCCGCCCGATTCGACGATTCAACAGCAAATGATCGATCAGCAGTTAGATCAATTAGGAATCGAAGAATTAAAAGAATTCTGGAACAGTATCGTGGATCAATACGGTGGCTATCTTCCTGAAAGTCAAAAGGGCAGTTTGGTTGATTTTATCAAAGGAGAAAAAGAGTTTTCCTTTAAAGCATGGTTTAGTGGAATCTTCAAGTTCGCCTTCCAGGAGCTTGTGATGAATGGGAAGCTATTAGGAACGCTGATTATGCTCACGATTTTCAGTATGTTTCTTCAATCCCTGCAGAATGCATTCGAAGGAGGGAGTGTCAGCAAAGTTGCATACAGCATTGTGTTCATGGTGTTGATCATCATCGCCCTTAATAGTTTTCACGTGGCGATTGATTACACCCGGGATGCCATCTCCACCATGATTCACTTCATCATTGCCCTCATACCTCTGTTGTTAGCCCTTATTGCCGCTTCCGGGGGAATTGTATCTGCCGCATTTTTCCATCCTGTGATTATCTTTTTAATGAACACAAGCGGTTTGTTGATCCAAAATGTCGTGCTTCCCCTGCTGTTTCTGTCGGCGCTATTAAGTATCGTAAGTACCCTTTCGGCTCATTATAAAGTGACGCAGCTGGCACAATTATTGCGCACATGGAGTATCGGGTTATTAGGAGCCTTCATGACCGTTTTCCTTGGTGTTATATCCGTGCAGGGAGCCACGGCAGCGGTGACAGACGGGATTACCATTCGAACAGCTAAATTTGTAACAGGAAATTTTGTACCTGTGATCGGCAGAATGTTCACCGATGCGACGGACACAGTGATCAGCGCTTCCGTGCTATTAAAGAATACAGTGGGAATCGCTGGTGTCGCCATTGTTCTGATCATTGCAGCTTTTCCAGCAATCAAGATCCTCATGATTGCGTTTATTTATAAATTAGCAGCAGCTCTCTTGCAACCCCTCGGTGGCGGACCGGTGATAGAATGTCTCGATATCATTGCCAAAAGTGTGATTTATGTCTTTGCGGCCCTTGCCATTGTATCCTTTATGTTCTTTTTGAGTCTTACCGTCATCATTGCAGCAGGAAATATAACGATGATGATGAGATAAAGAGGAAAGGAGTATCGTCATGTCATTTCTCACCGATTGGATTACAAATATTATAATCTTTGTTCTCTTAGCCACCGTCATTGACATGCTTCTTCCCAGTTCCAACATGCAAAAATATGCGAAAATCGTGACTGGCTTATTGTTGATCACCATTATCCTTACCCCTTTGTTTAAATTAATGTCAACCGATTTTGATACGGTGATGGAGTCAATTGATATAAATGGAGATTCCCGGAATAATTCAGTAGAAAATTTAATAGAAATGAAGAAAAAAGAAATACAAGCCTCACAACGTGCATATATTTTAGAACAGATGGCTGTCCAAATGAAACAACAAGCTGAAAAGGAGATGATGGATGAACACGGTAAGGTCATTGAGAAGGTGGTAGTAAAAGCAGATGATTTGGAGAATGTCCCGGATAGTATCACAGAAGTGACAGTGGTAGTGAAAGACAAACAAGAAAACACTACGATTGAAACCGTTCAAAACGTGGAGATCGATACGGGAGCTGAGCCGAGAAAGAAAACCCCTGAAGAAAGTACGTCCCAAATGGCCTCCTTACTTGCCGAGCAATGGGATCTTACACCAGACAAAATAATCATTACAGTTGAAGGGGGGACTGGGGAAGCCAATGAACTTTAATAAAAGTCCGCTTAACGCATTGAAGGAATGGCTGTCAAAAGAAAATTCCAATTCACCGCCAAAGGATAAAAAAGGGAATAAGTTTCAATACTTTCTCATTGTGCTGTTAGTAGGTGTCGCATTTATGCTGATCAGTGATCTTTGGAGCAGGGATAGCAGCTTGGAGGTCTCGAAATCAGTAGACGAAGGAGTACCTGAAGAGGTCGCGACATTCGGCTCTGGCCATAAGGAATCGGACGGCTCCATGAGAGGGTACGAAGATCAATACGAAAACCAATTGAAAGAAGCACTTGATCAAATTGTCGGGGTCAGCGAAGTACATGTTGTGGTCAATGTAGAGTCAACAGAGTCAAAAGTATATGAAAAGGATGAATCCACACAGTCACAAACAACCTCAGAAGAAGATAAGCAAGGTGGAAAACGATCGATAGAGGATAAATCACGAGATGAAGAAATGGTCATCGTGAGGGATGGAGAGAAAGAAGTTCCCATTGTGAAAGAAACTAAAAAACCTAAAGTCAGCGGTGTCCTTGTTGTAGCAAAAGGGGCCGATAATATACAAATCAAAAAATGGATCATAGAAGCTGTTACCCGCGGATTAGACGTACCAAGTCACAGGGTATCGGTTCTGCCCAAAAAATAAGGGGGAAATGATAGATGTTACTTAAAAAACAAACGGTTTGGTTATTAACGATGTTAAGTCTTGTGATCGTGCTTTCAGTGTATTACATTACTTCTCCTACACAGCAAGTGACAGATATGGCATATGAAGAAAAAGACGGAAAACAGCAAGCGAAAGAAGATGGGAAGGAGACCATGTCTGACATGGAAGTCGTGACAGACGCAGCTGGAAATGAAATGTTCGAAGCTTTAAGAATTGAAGTATTGGATCAACGCGAACAGCTTCGCGAAGAACTGGAAGCGAAGGTAGCGAACGCTGATGTATCAGCAGAGGAAAAAAGCGCTGCCTATGAGGAAATGGAGAACTTAAGAGAGTTGGCCATGACAGAATCCGTATTGGAAACAATGATTAAAACAATGGGTTATGAAGATGCGTTAGTCAGAGCTAACGGTGAAAATATCCGCATTACAGTGAAATCCGACAAGGAGCATTCAACCGCCGATGCGAATGAAATCATCCGCCTAGTGATGAGTGAAGTCGGTCAGATGAAACCGGTAGCAGTAGAATTCCAGCCAACAAATTAATGTGTAATCCAGTGCCGCCTAAGGGGAACCTTCAGGTGGCTATTTTTTGTTGAAAAAGGAAGTGCAATGACTTGCATCACACATAAAAGATTACTCAGAAATCAAAAAAATTCTTCTATTATTTTATTTTTTTCCTGAAAAGGTCTAGAATAGAGACTAGGGTTGTATGCGCTTTACAGAATGGTAGGAATCGCATATTGAATTTATACGAGGTATTATCGTATGATATTAGTAGCTAGTCATAATTTTTTAAACTATAAGAGGGGTGTCAACCGTGTTAAAAATTCAAGAAATTCGTGAAATAATCAAACTCGTAGATCATTCTAGTGTTGATGAGTTTACATACGAGCATGATGGTTCAAAAATCAAACTTAAAAAGAATAATGGTGTAACAGTTTCCGGGCAACCACAAGTCGTTCAGGCAGTAGAGGAAGTAAAACCTGCAGCTCAAGCAGTACAGCAGGCTCCGGCGCCAGTACAGGAAGCAGCTCCTTCTGTAAATACAGAAGAAAAAGAAGCTCCACAAGCAAAAGCAGAAGATTCAAACTTACATAAAATCACGTCTCCTATGGTAGGGACGTTCTATCAATCTTCTTCCCCGGAATCAGGTCCATACGTGAAGGTTGGAGATAAAGTCGATGAAAGCTCTGTCGTATGTATCGTAGAAGCGATGAAATTATTTAATGAGATTGAAGCGGAAGTAAAAGGTGAAATTACAGAAATCTTAGTAAAAGACGGTCAATTGGTTGAATATGGACAGCCGTTATTCTTGGTCAAACCTGAATAAGGAGCGAAATTAGATATGATAAAAAAGGTATTAATCGCCAATCGAGGAGAAATTGCGGTACGTATTATTCGTGCATGCCGAGATTTAGGCATCGAAAGTGTAGCCGTTTATTCTGAAGCAGATAAAGAAGCACTCCATGTTCAATTAGCGGATGAAGCTTATTGCATTGGACCGACTGCATCGAAAGACAGCTACCTGAATTTCACAAACATCATTAGCGTGGCAAAACTGACAGACTGTGATGCCATTCACCCGGGTTACGGATTTTTAGCGGAGAACTCTGATTTTGCAGACCTGTGCCGTGATTGTAACATCATCTTCATTGGTCCTTCACCAGAAGCGATCTCGAAGATGGGTACGAAAGACGTGGCTCGTGAAACTATGAGAGAAGCAGGCGTTCCAATCGTACCAGGCTCAAAAGGTATCGTGAAGGATGCAGAAGATGCTGTACAGCTTGCAGAATCCATGGGGTATCCTGTCATCATCAAAGCCACAGCCGGTGGTGGAGGAAAAGGGATCCGTGTTGCGAAAAGTCAGGAAGAGCTTGTTAAAGGGGTAACGATCACTCAGCAAGAAGCCATGACTGCATTCGGTAACCCTGGTGTTTACATTGAAAAGTTCATCGAGGACTTCAGGCATGTGGAAATCCAGGTGCTGGCTGATAATTTCGGGAACGTGATCCATCTTGGGGAACGTGACTGTACGATTCAGCGCCGCCTTCAAAAGCTGATTGAGGAAACGCCATCCCCCGCATTAACAGAAGAAATTCGTGTTAAAATGGGGGAAGCAGCAGTAAAAGCAGCCAAAGCGGTTGATTATACTGGTGCCGGCACGGTAGAATTTATATATGACTACGTTAATCAATCCTTCTACTTTATGGAAATGAATACCCGTATTCAAGTAGAGCACCCTGTAACGGAACAGGTAACAGGAGTCGATTTGATTAAAGAACAAATTCTCGTGGCATCAGGAGAAAAACTTTCCCTTACACAGGAAGAAGTAACGTTCACTGGTTGGGCAATTGAATGTCGTATTAATGCAGAGAATCCTGAGAAGAATTTCATGCCGTCAGCAGGACGAATAGAAATGTATCTTCCACCAGGCGGCATTGGCGTAAGAATCGATTCTGCCGCATATCCTGGTTATATGATCCCTCCATACTACGATAGTATGATTGCCAAAGTGATCACCTATGGAGCGACTCGTGAAGAAGCGATCTCAAGAATGAAACGTGCCTTGAGTGAATTTGTGGTTGAGGGTATACACACAACCATTCCGTTCCATTTGAAACTATTAGATCATGAAACCTTTGTTGGTGGAGAATTTAATACGAAGTTCTTGGAGAAATACGAAGTAATGAAATCCTAGTGTGAATTCAGGAGGTGCCTTACATGGCGGAAAATCAAAACCTTTTACAAATGTCTCACGGTAAAGACGGCCTTGGGAAGATTGAAATCGCACCTGAAGTGATTGAAGTGATTGCAGGAATCGCTGCTTCAGAAGTAGAAGGCGTATCACAAATGCGTGGTAACTTCGCAACAGGTGTCGTCGAGCGTCTCGGAAAGAAAAACCACGGTAAAGGTGTCAAAGTGGAGCTTGCAGAGGAAGGAATCATCGTGGATGTATACTGCATCATGAAATTCGGTGTAGCCATCCCCACAGTGGCTCAAAAGATCCAGGATAACATTCGTCAAGCCTTGCTTAACATGACTGCATTAGAAGCAGATGAAGTAAATGTTCATATCGTAGGCATTCAATTTGAGAATCAGAAATTTGAAGCTGAAATTGAAGACGAAATGTAAGAGAGGGACGGTCCTTTAGGGGGCCGTTCTTTTTTTTATGGGTTTGTGTATGAATTGGAGTTTTTTGTAAAAGGCTGGATTATTGCGTGAATTGGCCGGATTCTTTCCTCGAACGGCTGGATTCCTAAACGTTTCGGCTTGATTTTTATACAAAACGGCTGGAATTATTGAAATTCCGGCCGGATTCTTCTGATGTGTGGGCCACACTCCGCATCCTTGTCCCTAGAGGTCATATGCTAAATGGTCCATGGAGGCAAGGAACGCCTTCCGGCCCATTCGTCTTATGCTTGTCGCCTCTGACCAAAGCCCCTCCGCTTTTCTATTTGTCCAGCTCATCCTCCTTGTCCCTCGAGGTCATAAGCTAAATGAGCAATGAAGGCAAAGAAGGCAAAGAAGGCCCCCCTGGCCCATTCATCTTATGCTTGTCGGGACAACCCAGTCGGCTATGCTTTTCTAATTGTCCAGCTCCGGCGGGTAGTCCCTCGAGGTCATTTCTGAAAAATCCCCAAAGGCAAAGAACGCCTTCAGGGATTTCCCAGAAATGCTTGTCGGGCCTGACCAACCCGCCTCCGCTTTTCTTTGTGTCCAGCTCCGGGGCTTAGAGGCTCGAGGTCATAAGTCAAACCTGCAAAAAAGGCAAAGAACGCCTTTCCGGCAGGTTCGTCTTATGCTTGTCGCCTCTGACCAAAGCCCCTCCGCTTTTCTGTCAGAATATTGATTTTTTTACATAGACGTGCGTATTACCCTTAGTTTGTGCTATTATCAAAGGTATGAAAATTGATGGATTAAAAGGAGTAAATATAAGATGAAGAGAAGAGTTGCTCGTGAAAAGGCCTTACAAGCGTTATTTCAAATAGATATGAGTGGGATTGAGCCGGAAGTTGCGTTAACCAATGTGCTGGAGGAAGAGGAAAAGATGGATGCCTATCTTCAACAGCTTGTTCTCGGGTTCATCGAGAATCAGGAACGTATCGATGGGCACATTCGTGAAAACCTTGAGAAATGGTCATTTGACCGCCTGGCAAAAGTCGATCGTAACATTTTGCGTCTAGGAGTGTATGAACTACTGTTTGTGGAAGATGTTCCGAATAAAGTAGTCATTAACGAAGCAGTTGAAATTGCAAAGATCTTTGGAGATGATCAATCAAGCAAGTTTATCAATGGTGTTCTTTCAAAGGTAAGTCAATCTTAACAATGTTAGGGGGCGAGTGGAATGTCAGCTTCTATAATTGATGGCAAACTCATTGCAGGTCATTATCGTGAACGATTAAACAGTCAGATCGAGGAGCTTAAGGAAAAGGATGTCACCCCAGGCTTGGCTGTCATCCTGGTAGGAGATAACCATGCTTCTCATTCATATGTCAAAATGAAGAGAAAAGCGTGCAGTAATCTTGGCATTCATTCAGAGCTTTATCAATATGAATCCAGTTTAACTCAAGACGAACTGCTGAATAAAATTGAAGAGTTAAATGAACAGAGCCATATTCATGGCATTCTTGTCCAACTGCCTCTCCCTGAGCATATTAATCCAATAACCGTGATTGAAACGATTTCTCCATCTAAAGATGTGGACGGATTTCATCCCGTTTCTATTGGGAAAATGGTGACCAATCAAGATACCTTCTATTCCTGTACGCCACTTGGAATCATGAAGATGCTTGAATATGAAAAGATTTCAGTAGAAGGTAAACACGTCGTGATTTTAGGAAGAAGTAACATTGTTGGAAAACCGGCAGGTCATTTATTCCTTAATCGTAATGCGACGGTTACGTATTGCCATTCGAAAACGAAGAATATGTCTTTCTACACAAAGCAGGCAGATATTATCGTATCTGCGGTAGGGAAAGCAAATTTAATCGGCGCAGAGGATATTAAACCGGGAGCCGTAGTCATTGACGTCGGAATGAATCGTGATGAAACCGGTGCACTATGTGGGGACGTGAATTTTTCAGAAGTTAAGGAAAAAGCCGGGAAAATCACACCTGTTCCCGGTGGTGTCGGCCCTATGACGATTACGATGTTACTGTATAATACAGTGAAATCTGCAGAATGGGCTCTTGTCAATCGCCAAAACGGTTAAAAAATAGTACACTATAGGTAACATAAAACGGAAAGGGACGGCTCATCGCTGGTCCCTTTCCGTATTCCTACATACAAAAGCCTTTACAAATTGCAGGAAACAAAGGAGTCACTTGAGCATGGAACTCGATCTATCACGTTATTTAACGGTACAAGCTCTGACAAAATACATAAAGCGTAAATTCGATAGAGATCCCCACCTGTCCAATCTATTCGTACGGGGGGAAATTTCTAATTTCAAAAGACATTCAAGTGGCCATATGTACTTTACCTTGAAAGACGAAAAAGCCCGTATCTTGTCTGTCATGTTTTCAAGTAATAACCAATCCATGAAATTCAGACCTGAAAATGGAATGAATGTATTGATTCGGGGAGATGTCTCTGTATATGAATCGGGTGGGCAATATCAGATCTATGTAAAAGAAATGCAGCCTGATGGAATCGGTGAGCTGTATTTGGCTTATGAGCAGTTGAAAGAGAAGCTTGAGAAAGCAGGCTATTTCGATCAAGGCCGGAAACGGGTGATTCCTAAGTTTCCGAAACGCATTGCCGTTGTGACATCTCCAACAGGTGCTGCAATCAGAGATATTATTACAACCATCAAAAGAAGATATCCAATCGGGGAAATTCTTATTTTTCCTGCTTTGGTTCAAGGGGATCAAGCCGCAGGATCGATTGCCGGAGCAATGAAAAAGGTAAATGATCTTGGAGATGTAGATGTATTGATCATCGGCCGTGGCGGTGGTTCGATTGAAGAATTATGGGCGTTTAACGAAGAGATCGTGGCCAAAGCCATCGTTGAGTCGAAAGTCCCCGTCATTTCTGCTGTCGGACATGAGACAGACTTTACGATCGCCGACTTTGTAGCGGACTTAAGGGCACCTACACCAACAGCAGCGGGAGAATTAGCGGTTCCACACGTTGATGATTTGCTGGAAAGAATCATGAATCGTAAATTGCGACTGATCAAATCTTTCAAGACAAAGCTTCAAAGTGAGCGCAGCCGCTTAAATAGTTTAATGAAATCCTACGCTTTAAGAAACCCGCGTAATCTATATCAACAGAAGATTGAAACCGTCGACCGGTTGACCGACCAGCTGCAAAAGAATATAAGCCTTCATGTGAGGCAAAATCACGATCAATTAACCCGTCTTCACTCACGACTTCAACGTGTGCATCCTTCCCAACTCATCACCATTCAACACGAGAAAGTCTTATTTATGAAGACGCGGGTAGAAAAGCAATTTAAACAGGTGCTGAAAGAAAAGAATAATCGTTTCAGTTCTTCCCTGTCTACCTTGCATGCCCTGAGTCCTTTAAAGATCATGGACAGGGGATACAGCCTGGTTTATCAGGATGAAGATACATTGATCAAATCATCCAAGCAAGTCAAAGTTGGTGATCATCTGGAGATAAATGTAAGGGATGGAAAAATACATTGCGAAGTTGAATCCGTTGAGGAGCGTGAAAATAATGGCAAAGTCTAAAGAAGAACTATCATTTGAAACAGCCATGGAACAATTGGAAGAGATTGTTGAGAAATTAGAAGAGGGAGAAGTTCCATTGGAGAAAGCGTTAGAGTTCTATCAAAAAGGAATGGATCTTTCGAAATACTGTCACGATACGTTGCAAAAAGCAGAAAACCAATTAACGAAGATGATGACAGATGAAGGGGAAAAAACCTTCGATCTGGATGAGGGGGAATAAAGGGTGAACCCTCACGTTGATCTGAAAAAATTTCAACAACAGCATGGAGAAATGATTACCAACCATATGGTCGGGGCTGTAGATAGCATTTCTATGCCATCTAACTTGAAGAGAGCTATGATCTATTCTTTACAAGCAGGTGGAAAGAAAATTCGTCCCATCCTCCTTTTAGCAACGATCAAAACCTTTAACAAGGACCCTTTACTCGGGTTAACCACTGCGTCTGCCCTTGAAATGATTCATACCTATTCCTTGATTCATGACGACCTTCCTGCCATGGATGATGACGATTTGAGAAGAGGGAAGCCGACCAATCATAAAATGTTTGGGGAAGCGATGGCGATTTTAGCTGGTGACGGTTTACTAACCTACAGTTTTCAAATGATCGCAGAGGACGATGGCCTTACAAGTGATAACAAGGTTAAGCTCATCGGTCTTTTAGCAAAGTGCGCGGGACCCGAAGGCATGGTTGGTGGACAAGTAGCGGATATTGAAGGGGAAAATAAGATGCTTACTGTAAAAGAGCTCGAGAGCATTCATGAGCATAAAACAGGTAAGTTACTGACATTTAGTGTATTGGCAGGCGGGATAATCTCCGAGGCATCGGAAGAGCAACTGGAATTACTAAAGCAATTTGCTTATCATATCGGCCTTGCCTTCCAAATTCAGGATGACATTCTTGATATTGAAGGCTCCGAAGAAATTATTGGAAAGCCAGTGGGGAGCGACGAATCGAAACACAAGAGTACATATCCAAGTCTCTTGACGATAGGAGGAGCTAAGGAAAAGCTTCACTTCCACTTGAACGAAGCGTTATCCTCGCTAGATCAAATGTCAATTGATTCCAGTCTCCTTGCCGAAATTGCCCAATTAATCGTTGCCCGGAATCATTAAAACCATTCTATGTTTGAGCAAATTATTTAACATATGTTATAATATCTCTAGAATGAAAATTTGGGTGGTGCAGTATTCTAGTCAGTCCACCAATCCTGAAGGTGGGCCTAAAAATCCACTAAAGGGCACATCGATGAAGTTCCTGGAATTGGCTTGAGGCGCCCAGCCTTGGGTCATATCTGGGAGTAAGGCTTGAGGGCGATCCACAATGGCATGTGGGCGTTGACCCGCAAGCCGCGGAGGCTTTGTTTCTTATGCTGGCATAAGCATATGCAATAAGAACAGAGTATGAACCTGCGATGTGATGATTCACTAGCAGCGTAGCCTGCCTTGAGTGAAGAGAGAGGGGATTATGGTTACAAGGTACACATCAGTTGGCCATTGATATGTGCTTTTTCGCCCATATGAAATCCTCTTTGCAAAAGAGGCTAAGGATTGCGTTAAGGACTGTTGAGGAAAACTCCTAGACTGTTCATATTCGGACATATAAAGAGGATTATAGTGCGGACTAAGTGGTAATCCAGTCTAGCTTGTGGTGACGCAGCTAAGTCGGGTTTAAAGGGAAACCGCCGGTATGGCAACATCCGGTATCCGATTGGGAAAACCTACTGGACCTAAGCTGCAATTTTTACTCTTTATATGACCATCCAATTACATAGAATTGATAATATTTACACAATAGAAACGGTGTGTTTAAACGATAATGAATGAAACAATGAAAAACTCAATAAAGTGGAGTGTCAGCATTGCCGTTATCACATTTGTGTTAGCGGCTATTTTTTCAGTTACATCCAATATGGTTTTAAATGGAGTCGCGTGGTATACAGGACTGGTTGTTGTGTTAATCATCGTTTTCATCGGGATCTTCTTTGATATGCTGGGGATTGCTGCAACGGCCGCTGATGAAACCCCTTTTCATGCCATGGCGGCCAAAAAAGTGTACGGTGCACGTTATTCAATCAAAATCGTCCGGAACGCAGACCGTTTTGCAAGCTTCTGTAACGACGTAATCGGCGATATATCAGGGATAATAAGTGGTACTGCGTCAGCGATTGTCATTATACAATTAGCCGTATCTTTTCAGCTTGAAGGCGGCTCTTTAAGGGAATATATTGTAAGCGTAACACTGACAAGTATCATAGCTTCCTTGACCGTTGGAGGCAAAGCGCTTGGAAAAACGTTTGCTATCACCTATTCTAAGGATATAATATTTAGAGTTGGTAAAGTTCTACAATTTTTGGAAGATCGATTTCACATCGTAGTGATTAAAGATAAAAAAGACAAAAAAGATAAAAACAAGAAAAAACGTTACAAGCGTGCGAAACAAAATATTTAGTGATGAAAGTGAGTGGACCCCATGGATTTATTATCAATAAAGGAGCCTTCTTTTCTTAAAAATATGTCGAATGAACAATTAGAAGAGCTCAGTCAAGAGATTCGCCATTTCTTAATAAAGAATCTATCTAAGACTGGCGGTCATATTGGTCCAAACTTAGGGGTGGTCGAGTTAACAGTTGCCCTTCATAAGCATTTCTCAAGTCCAAAAGATAAAATCCTTTGGGATGTTGGTCATCAGTCGTATGTACATAAAATCTTGACTGGCCGTGCCTGTCAGTTTGATACATTGCGACAATACAAAGGGTTATGTGGTTTTCCGAAACGCAATGAAAGCGAGCATGATGTATGGGAAACGGGGCATAGCTCTACTTCACTATCCGCAGCCATGGGTATGGCAATCGCAAGGGATGTCAAAAAAGAAGATTCATACATCATCCCTGTGATCGGAGATGGTGCCTTAACGGGGGGGATGGCACTCGAGGCACTTAACCACATCGGTCATGAAAAGAAAGATATGATCGTCGTTTTAAATGATAATGAAATGTCCATTGCCCCCAATGTTGGAGCTCTTCACAGTGTTCTCGGAAGATTGCGCACTGCCGGGAAGTACAACTGGGTGAAGGATGAAATGGAATACATTCTTAAACGAATCCCTGCTGTCGGTGGCAAATTAGCAAGTACGGCTGAGCGGGTGAAAGATAGCTTAAAGTACTTATTTGTTTCAGGTATGTTCTTTGAAGAATTAGGATTTACCTATCTTGGACCGATCGATGGCCACGATTATAATGATTTATCTGAAAACATCCAGTATGCGAAGAAAACAAAAGGTCCTGTCCTTTTACACGTCATTACGAAAAAAGGAAAAGGGTTTCATCCTGCTGAATCAGACAAGCAGGGCACATGGCATGGTACAGGTCCATACAAGATAGACACTGGTGACCTGATTAAACCTATAAATGCACCACCTTCCTGGAGTGGGCTTGTAAGTGAGACCGTCAGAAAGATTGCCCGTGAGGATGAAAGAATCGTCGCGATCACTCCAGCCATGCCGGTAGGGTCCAAACTGCTTGGATTTGCTGAAGAATTCCCCGATCGGATGTTTGATGTAGGGATTGCCGAGCAGCATGCCACAACGGTTGCAGCGGGTCTTGCTACTCAGGATATGAAGCCATTCCTGGCCATTTATTCAACATTCCTGCAAAGAGCGTACGATCAAGTGGTTCACGATATTTGCCGACAAAACTTAAATGTCTTCATCGGGATTGACCGTGCCGGATTAGTCGGTGCCGATGGTGAAACGCATCAAGGAGTATTTGATATTGCCTTTCTAAGGCATTTACCGAATATGGTGATCATGATGCCGAAGGACGAAAATGAGGGTCAACACCTTGTCAATACGGCTCTTCAGTATAATGATGGTCCAATTGCGTTACGTTACCCTCGTGGAAATGGATATGGAGTGCCCATGGATTCAGAGCTGAAAACCATTCCAATCGGAACGTGGGAAGTATTGAAGAAAGGTACAGATGCTGCCATTTTGACATTTGGTACCACGATCCCAATGGCGATGGAAGCGGCGGCAGAGCTTGAGAAACAAGGGCTTTCCGTACGGGTCGTGAATGCGAGATTCATTAAACCAATGGACGAAACGATGCTAAAGAGTATCCTTGGAGAAGAAATGCCTATTTTAACGATAGAAGAGGCGGTTCTTCAAGGAGGATTCGGAAGCGGTGTTCTCGAGTTCGCACAAGAACAGGGTTACAATAACGCCGTGATTGACCGCATAGGAATTCCTGATTACTTCATCGAGCATGGAAGCGTGAAGGAATTGCTGAACGAAATCGGCATGACTAAAGAAAATGTCGTAGATCGTATTTTAACCATAACACCAAAAAAACAAAAAAGGGCTTAATGATGAAAGTAAAAAAACAACGTGTAGACGTACTTCTGGTAGAACGAGGATTAATTGAAACGAGAGAAAAAGCTAAAAGGGCTGTCATGGCTGGACTTGTCTATTCCAATGAAATGAGATTGGACAAGGCCGGAGAAAAAGTAAATGAAGATATCCCACTTACGATAAAGGGAAAAGTGATCCCCTATGTGAGCCGTGGTGGCTTAAAGCTGGAAAAAGCTTTACAAGTCTTTGATGTAGACGTCAACGATAAAGTGATGATAGATATCGGGGCGTCTACTGGAGGATTTACGGATTGTGCTTTGCAAAACGGGGCAAAGATGTCCTATGCACTTGATGTAGGGTATAATCAGCTTTCCTGGAAGCTTAGACAAGATGATAGGGTCGTCGTGATGGAAAGAACCAACTTCCGCTACGTAACGCCTGCCGATTTACAAGGTGAAATGCCGAGTTTCGCATCCATTGATGTGTCCTTTATTTCCCTTTCACTCATATTACCTGTCCTTAAAACCCTATTGGTGCCTGGTGGGGACTGTATCGCTTTAATAAAGCCACAGTTCGAAGCAGGTAAGAATCAAGTCGGGAAAAAAGGGATTGTAAGGGATCCGGCCGTGCACAAAATGGTGATCGAGAAAATTATGACCCTTGCTACTAAAGAAGGCTATCATATTGCCGGTTTGTCCTATTCCCCTATTACAGGGGGAGATGGGAATATAGAATTCCTGATCCATCTGAAATGGTCCGGGGATGCAGGGAGTGGCGAATCTTTCTTAAGCACTACACCGGATGAGGTTATTGAGGAAGCTCATAATCAGTTAAAAGCGAATACGCAATAAGGAATGGGCTGCTCTTTTTTGAAGGGTGGCTTTTTTCATGTGGGAATGGCTTTAAAAGAATGTTGACAATGGGTTAGAAGGAAAGTCGATAATATAGTGGGCAAAGTCGATAAAATATCATGATAAGTTGATAATATATCATGAAAAGTCGATAATATATCACCGAAAGTCGATAATAAATTCTGAACTTCACTATTCGAAGCTTTTGTCGGACCACCCCAAGCCGCTTCAGCTTTTCTTTTTTATTGTACTTCCATACAAAATAGGCTAACATAAGCGTAGAGGTATATTTATACAGGTTTTAATCAAATGTAAGAGGTGTATGTTCTATGATGAACAAAGGGCAAAGACATATAAAAATCAGAGAAATCATTACGAATAGAGATGTGGAAACACAGGATGAGCTCGTGGAAAGTCTTAAGAATGCTGGCTTTAATGTGACCCAGGCTACCGTGTCGAGGGATATTAAAGAATTGCATTTGGTTAAAGTACCGTTGATGGATGGCAGATACAAATATAGTTTGCCTGCTGATCAGCGCTTTAATCCTCTGCAAAAACTTAAGCGTACCCTGACCGATGCGTTTGTCAAAGTGGACCAGGCAGGGCATATGCTGGTTATGAAGACTCTGCCTGGTAATGCTAATGCTATCGGTGCTTTAATTGATAACTTGGACTGGGAAGAGATTCTGGGAACGATTTGTGGAGATGACACATGTTTGATCATTTGCCGCACTGAAGAAGAGACAAAGATTGTTTCAGAACGTTTTTTAGATATGCTATAAATTGTAGGATCAATTCTAAATTAATGGGCTGGATTTGCAGCCCTTCATACAAAATCCAATAGGAAGCTTTTCTTTTAAATTGATTGAGGGAAAAGTTCCTTTTTATTTGAGGTGAATGTTTTGCTACAAGAACTATCAATCAAAAATTTCGCCATAATTGAATCCCTTTCTCTTTCTTTTGAAGAAGGTCTGACCGTTCTATCAGGGGAGACGGGAGCTGGGAAGTCGATTATCATTGATGCCATTCACTTATTGGTTGGTGGAAGAGGATCCTCGGAATACGTTCGGCATGGGGAGAAAAAGGCTGAAATTGAAGGGTTATTTATTCTTGATAATGAAACGCATCCTTGCATTGAGAAAGCGGCTAACTTCGGGATAGAAATTGAAGAAGGTATGATCATCCTTCGAAGAGATATCTCGAGTACAGGGAAAAGTGTTTGCAGAATCAATGGTAAGCTCGTCACGATTGCGATCATGAGGGAAATCGGTGCTTCACTTATTGATATCCATGGACAGCACGAGCATCAAGAACTGATGAATGAAAGCCTCCATCTTTCCTTATTGGATCAATTCGGCGGGAAAGAGATTGCTTCTGGTCTTTCGAGTTACGGAGAAGTATACAAAGAGTACCTTTCCATTTATAAGCAGCTAAACAGGCTTAATGAGAACGAGCAGGAGATGGCGCACCGATTAGATCTCATTCAGTTTCAGCTGAAAGAAATTCATGATGCGGATCTGCAATTAAACGAAGATGATGAGCTTATGGAAGAGAAGCGGAAGCTTATGAACTTTGAAAAGCTTTTTGAAGCGCTGCAGACTTCTTATGACAGCATTCAAGGCGAGAGAAAAGGGCTGGACTGGACAGGCCTTGCCATGAGTCATCTCGAGACAGCTGCAGAGGTGGATTCTCAATATGATAAGACCTTGGAATCTGTTTCGAATGCTTTTTATATGCTTGAAGATGCTGCTCAGCAAGTAAGAGGGGAGTTAGATCAACTTGAATTTGAACCGAATCGTTTGGATCTTATCGAGACAAGACTGAACGAAATTAACGGTTTGAAGAGAAAGTATGGATCCTCTGTAGAAGAAATTCTCGCATATAGTTCAAAGATTGAAGAAGAAATTGAAACCATTGTGAACAAAGATTCTCATGTCGAACATTTACAAAGTAAATTACAATCACTTGAGAAAGACTTATCATTAGAAGCGAGAAATCTGTCGCAATCGAGGAAGCAGTGGGCGAAAAAATTAACAACAAGTATTCATGAGCAGTTAAAGCAACTTTACATGGATAAGACGAAATTTGAAGTTCGTTTTGTAAAAAGTGGGGAAAATGAATCATTTTCCTTCAATCATTTTAAAAAGGATGGTTGGGATACAGTGGAGTTTTACATATCCACCAATCCGGGTGAGCCGTTAAAGCCGCTGTCCAAAGTGGCTTCAGGTGGAGAACTCTCCCGCATTATGTTAGCCATGAAGACGATCTTTTCCAAGCACCAGGGAATTACCTCAATCATTTTTGATGAAGTGGATACGGGAGTGAGTGGTAGAGTGGCACAAGCCATCGCTGAAAAAATTTATCAGGTCGCCATTCATTCCCAGGTGATGTGCATATCTCACTTACCACAAGTAGCTGCGATGGCGGATTGTCACTTGTTTATTTCGAAAAAACTTTCAGGCGGCAGAACGAGCACAATGGTTAAACGTCTTCAAGAGAAGGAAAAGATCAAAGAAATCTCCAGAATGATTTCAGGAGTGGAAATTACAGATTTAACATTGGAACATGCAAAGGAATTGTTGCAGTTAGCAGGTTCCATTAAAGAAACATGAAAAGCTATCCAATACGGGTAGCTTTTTTTTCATGATTACCAGTTATAAATGTGGTCTTTAAAGGCAAAATTAAAACTGTAGCCAATAGTTAGTGTGTGTGGATTAGAAGCGAGGAGAGTGAATATATTGAGTTTAGATTGGTTAAGAAAATGTATAGGTGGAATTCTCCTTGTTTCGCTTTGCCTTATTGGTTTTTACAAACCGGTTCAACAATTTATCAATACACCGAACTCTGTAAGGGTAATGGAAGGGGATCAAGTTGCTCTCCCTAAGGCTGCATCCGTTACGACGATGGGTTCGTCTGATAATCAACATGTTCAATTAAAGGAAGAGGAAGGTCAGCTCTCAATTCAAGGAAGTTCTGTAGGTAAGGATGAAGTGGTATTTGAGTTAGCTGGGTTACCCATTAAAAAAGTCGATGTAGAAGTACTGAAAGATTTCAAGGTGATCCCGGGTGGCCAATCCATCGGGGTGAAATTAAATACTGTCGGGGTGTTAGTCGTAGGTCATCATCTGGTTGAAACAGATGCAGGTAAGATGTCTCCCGGCGAAAAAGCCGGAATTCAGGTTGGGGATATGATTACAGAAATAAACGGAACCAAGATTGAAGAACTTGCGGATGTTGCTCCTTTTGTTCAGAAGGCAGGAGAAGAATCCCGATCTTTAGACGTTGTGATCAAGCGTGAACAGAAGACGGTAAAAACTCAATTACTCCCGTTAAAAGAAAAAGGGGAAAAAAACTATAAATTGGGGTTATATATTCGTGATTCTGCAGCTGGAATCGGCACAATGACGTTCTTTGACCCGAAGTCCAAGAAGTATGGGGCGCTGGGCCACGTCATTTCTGATATGGATACAAAAAAACCGATTGTCGTTGAAAACGGTGAAATTGTTCATTCAGAAGTAACGTCCATTCAAAAAGGGACGGACGGAAAACCAGGTGAAAAATTAGCCCGTTTTTCTTCTGATCGTAACGTAATTGGAAACATTACCAGGAACAGCCCATTCGGGATATTTGGTGAATTAAATCAATCCATAGATAACGATCTGATGGATAAACCAATGCCCATCGCTCTTTCCCATCAAGTGAAAGAAGGACCTGCCCAGATATTGACTGTGGTGGATGGAAAAGATGTAGAAATGTACGATATTGAAATTGTCAGCACCATTCCACAGAAATATCCGGCAACAAAAGGAATGGTTTTGAAAGTTACAGATCCCAAGCTGTTGGATAAAACCGGTGGAATCGTCCAAGGCATGAGTGGAAGTCCCATTATTCAAAACGGCAAAGTCATCGGAGCCGTCACACATGTGTTTGTAAATGATCCTACAAGCGGTTATGGCGTTCACATTGAATGGATGCTGAGTGAAGCGGGAATCGATATTTACAAGAAAGATCATGACCGAGCAAGCTAAAAATGTAAAACCCTTACTAAAATCCCGATCGTGGGTGCTTATAAGGGTTCTTTTTTATCCTGACAATTGGTTTTGTGAAATCAACCATTAGCATTTGTAAGATATGATACAAGAAGAAGGACATTAGAAAATAAGGAAGGTTTGCCAAATCCACGGTAAGCTTGTTAAAATAAAGATTATTCGACAAACCGATGGGTAAATATCGAATAGGGTCGAAATATAAAGAAATCTTTAGGAAATCAAAGAAAATATAATATTTTTCAAGTTTTTTTCAAAAATAAAAGGAATTTAGGTTGCATTGTCGAAAAAGTAATTTAGAATAAAATTACAGAGATGAATTAATTAGGATTGAGGAGGAAACCTGTAGTGAAATCGATTAAAGTATGTGTTGTGGATGATAACCGTGAACTTACGTCATTATTGGAAGACTACATTGCTTCACAAAATGATATGGAAGTAGTAGGAATTGCTCATAATGGCCAAGATTGTTTGGATTTGTTAGAAGAAGTGGACCCTGATGTCCTGGTGTTGGATATTATTATGCCTCATTTGGACGGGCTCGCTGTGCTCGAACGACTTCGTGAAAAGAAGAGCATTCCTAATGTCATTATGCTGACAGCTTTCGGTCAAGAAGATGTTACGAAGAAAGCCGTCGACCTTGGAGCTTCTTACTTTATCCTAAAGCCATTTGATATGGAAAATCTAGTGAGTCACATTAGACAAGTAAGCGGTAAATCAAACTCAATCATCAAAAAGCCTTCCTCATCCAGAATGCATACAGAGCAGAAACCAAGAAATTTAGATGCAAGTATTACTAGCATCATTCACGAAATTGGCGTTCCGGCACATATTAAAGGTTACTTATATTTAAGAGAAGCGATTTCTATGGTTTATAACGATATCGAATTACTTGGTTCAATAACAAAAGTACTTTACCCTGATATTGCAAAAAAATACAACACTACAGCATCAAGAGTTGAACGGGCCATTCGTCATGCAATTGAAGTGGCTTGGAGCAGAGGGAATATCGATTCCATTTCTTCTCTTTTCGGATATACAGTGAGTATGTCGAAAGCAAAGCCCACAAACTCGGAGTTCATCGCGATGGTTGCTGATAAGCTTCGTTTAGAGCACATGGCTTCATGAAAGAGTAAGAACTAGTTGCAATCATTTTTTTAGCTGAATAGTACGATTTTACAACCCTATGAGCCCAGGTGGATTCGTGGGGTTTTTTGGTTTAAAGATAATCGTCCAATAATTTTTCCGTTTTATCAGCAGCTATCGCCTCTTTTTTCAAAAGTAGGAATACGCCCTTACGGCTTGTCCATTTACACATAAGATACAATGTAATACAAAAACAAAAAAAGGGAGGTGAGACAATGGGATGCTTCCGTGATAGAGATGATGTAGCTGGTGCTTTTGACAGAGACAGAGACGACTTTAGAGTTCCTGTAAGAGCTTTTATTAGAGGAGAGGATTTCTGCAGAGCTGTACGCCGTTGTGACAGAGACGATGTAAGAGGTATTGAAGACCGTCGCCGCAGAAGAAGATGCTGCTGGTTTTAATAGTTATCAGCCTTACGATTGAAACAAAAAAATCCTGAGTTTCTCAGGATTTTTTTATAAAGTTCTCATCCTTTGAGGAGATTAAAAATAAGTATATAATGGGAATAGACAAACATTCCTAAGGATCGATAAAGAATGTACATACATGTATAGATTAACTTAAGAAAAGGGAGTGCACTCATGACGCTAATCTTTGCACACCGTGGCTCAGCCGGGACTCACCCGGAAAATACGATGGACGCATTTTATGAAGCTGAAAGAGTAGGGGCCGACGGTATTGAATTAGATGTTCAGCTAACAAAAGATGGAGAAATCGTCGTGATTCATGATGAAACGGTTGATCGCACAACCAATGGGAAAGGGTTTGTCAAAGACTATACGCTTAAGGAAATTCAAAAACTGCAGGCGAATTTCAAATTTAAAAGTAAGTTGTTTAAAAAAAATCGTGTGCCTTCATTGAGAGAAGTATTTCAGTGGTTGAAGGGCAATGATATGCTTTGTAATATTGAGTTGAAAAACAGCATTATGGACTATCAGGGCTTGGAAGAAAAAGTGATCGGATTGATTAGGGAATTTGGGTTTGAGGATCGAATCATCATTTCTTCATTTAATCACTATTCGATCGTGGCCTGCTACCGATTGGAGCCTGCAGTTGAAATTGCTCCGTTGTACTCATCGGGTCTATATATGCCCTGGATTTATGCGCAGTCCATCAGGGCGAAAGCGATACATCCCAATTTAAAGGCTGCCCCCGATGAGATCATTGTAGAAGCCATGAAAAACGGGATAGCTGTCAGACCCTATACGGTAAATAAGATAGATCAGATGGTGAGACTTCTGAGTATTGATTGTTCAGGAATTGTGACGGACTTTCCTGATCGGGCATTGAAGTTAAGAAATCAAAAAAAAAGCTAGCGTAGAAAATTACGCTAGCTTTTTTTTGTGAATCGGGACTGTACTTTATTCCGCTTTCGATCACGGTGCAGAACAAATCCCGCAATAAAACCGAGACCGCAAATAAAGAATAGCAAACCGATAACGAATTGCAGCCATAAATAAGGAATGGGTGACTGCAGAATACCAAATAACATATCTCTCATCAATTTAATTCCCAGTGCAGCGAGTGCGCCAGGAATCAACATTATAATAAGGGCAATTAGTCGGACCATGAGGTGCATAACTCCTTTTTCGCTTCCATACTAAAATTTTAACTCCAACTAGAAAATTGTCAAGTTTAGAAAAGTAGTGTAACATTATGGTTGTGAAAAAAATTGCAGGTATTGATAGTCGGGGTGAAAAATGTTGCAAGAGGTTCTAATTGTCGGTGGCGGTAAAGGTGGAACAGCGATTTTAAAAATCCTCAACGAAGCTTCCGTCATGAAAGTGATTGCAGTTGTAGACCTAAATGAAAACGCTTCAGGTATTTTGCTGGCTAAAGAGCTGGGGATACCAGTTGGTACTGATTGGCGACAATTCCTGAATGATACTGTTGATATCGTCATTGAAGTGACCGGTGAACAAAAAGTGTTTGAAGATATAAGAGATAAGCGCGGGAAGAATACAGTCATTATTCCAGGCAGTGTTGCCTTTCTTATCTCAAAGCTTCTGGAAGAAAAGGAAGATCTCATCCATCAATTAACAAGTGAGTCGTTTAAAAGAGATCTTATTTTCAACTCGACTGATGATGGTATGGTCGGGATTGATGATCAAGGAAATGTCATGCTCTATAATAAAAGCGCAGAGCGGATGATTGGGAAGGATCAGGATAACGTTATCGGAATGCATATCTCTGAGGTGATTCCTGAGAGCAAATTAACCACCACAATGGAAACACGGCGTACTGAAACGAATCAAGAAGTGGTGTTAGATAATGGGCTGAAGATCATCTCCAATCGTATTCCGATGATTACCGACAATGATGAAATCATCGGTGCTTTTTCTGTGTTTAAAGACATTACGGAGGTCGTGAACCTTGCAGAGGAGATAACGAATCTCAAAGAAATCCAGACCATGCTCGAGGCTATCATTCATTCCAGCGATGATGCAATTTCTGTGGTCGACGAAGAGGGAAAAGGGATATTAATTAATCCTGCCTACACACGAATCACAGGGCTCACCCAAGAAGAAGTAATCGGAAAACCGGCAACTGCAGATATTTCCGAGGGAGAGAGTATTCACTTGAAAGTCCTGCAAACACGGAGAGCCATCAGGGGAACAAGAATGCGGGTTGGCCCGAAACGTAAAGAAGTGATCGTTAACGTAGCTCCTATCATAGTGAACAATAAGCTCAAGGGGAGTGTCGGTGTCATCCATGATATGTCTGAGATTCAGTCACTCACCCAGGAGTTAGACCGTGCGAGAAGAATCATTCGGACCCTTGAAGCAAAGTATATGTTTGAAGACATCATCGGGGACTCAGAGGAAATGATGATTGCTGTAGAGCAAGCTAAACTAGGGGCGAAAACGCCTGCCACTGTTCTTCTTCGGGGTGAATCCGGTACGGGAAAAGAATTGTTTGCACACGCGATACATAATGCGAGTGATCGAAAGTTCAACAAATTCCTGCGGGTCAATTGTGCTGCATTATCGGAGAATCTATTGGAAAGTGAATTATTTGGATATGAAGAAGGTGCCTTTTCTGGAGCAAAGCGAGGAGGTAAGCGAGGATTATTTGAAGAAGCCAATAATGGCAGTATATTCCTGGATGAAATTGGAGAGTTAAGCGCGAATACTCAAGCCAAGTTACTGAGGGTCCTGCAGGAGAACGAAATTGTTCGGGTTGGGGGGACAAAATCCATCCAGATTAATGTCCGGGTCATTGCGGCGACGAATGTGAATTTGGAAAAAGGAATTGCCGACGGTTCTTTCAGAGAAGATCTTTACTACCGGCTCAACCGAATGCCCATTCAAATACCTCCTCTGCGCCATCGCAAATCAGATATTCCGCTCATTTCTGAAACCCTTATAACCAAGATCAACCAGGATTACGGTAGAAATGTTGAAGGGGTTACAGAGGAAGCGATGAACAGGTTAATGAATTACCATTGGCCAGGGAATGTCAGAGAGCTTGAGAATGTATTGGGCCGAGCGATTATCTTTATGAATTACAACGAAGTAAAGATTGCCAGCAAGCATTTACCTCAGCTGGAGAATACATCAAAGAGCCATCTTAAAGAGGTTGCGGCGGAACCATCAGGAACCATTAAAGATTTGGCCACACAAGTAGAACAATATGAAAGAAATATAATTCAGAAGGTTTTAGAGCAGAATAATGGTAATAAAACTGCAGCAGCCAAAGCATTAAGTGTTTCAGTGCGAAATTTGTATTACAAAATTGAAAAATATAACATTGAAATAACTAGCATGAAATAATTTGCGTGGTGTGAAGAAAGTTGCATGGTTAGAAATATGGAAATGAAGCGTTTTCAACACTTTAAAAGTTGGCACGGTTCTTGCATATAGTTTAATGGGAACATAATAACAGAAAAAAGGGGTTGAAACGACATACATGAATCTACAATCTTTGGTGGAAAAAGCAACCCAGATAGAAAATTCCACTGTAGCGGTTGCTGCTGCAGAAGATAAAGAAGTCCTTGGGGCCGTCGCAATGGCAGTTGAAAAAGATATGGCCAAATTTTTATTGTTTGGTGATAAAGAAGAAATTCTCTCTCTTTTAGAAGAGGTCGCGCCACAGCTTCGATCACACGGCAACATTAAAATCAAGCATGCTTTTTCTCCACAGAAAGCAGCGGAGCTTGCTGTTAAGGCTGTAAAGGAAAATGAAGCAAGTGCTTTAATGAAAGGGAATGTTCCTACTGCTGTCATTTTAAAAGCAGTATTAAATAAAGAGTGGGGACTCCGGACAGGCAATGTTTTATCACATGTTGCAGCTTTTGAGGTGACTGGATTCGATAGATTGACAATTATTACGGATGCAGCTATGAACATTGCACCTGATTTGCAGCAAAAAGCGCAAATTATTGAAAATGCCGTTGAAATTGCCCGATCAATTGGTGTTGATCATCCGAAAGTTGCACCGATAGCCGCGGTTGAAGTAGTGAATCCGGCCATGCAGGCAACAGTGGATGCCGCTTCCCTTACGATGATGAATCAAAGAGGTCAGATTCGTAATTGTGCCGTCGATGGACCGTTAGCCCTTGATAATGCAGTTTCTCATCACGCTGCTGAACATAAAGGGATTGAAAGTGAAGTCGCAGGACAAGCAGACATCCTGCTTGTTCCGAATATCGAAACGGGTAATGCTCTTTACAAGTCCCTGATCTATTTTGCGAAAGCGAAAGTGGGGGCTGTGATTGCGGGAGCAAAAGCACCAATCGTGTTAACATCCAGAGCAGACAGTGCAGAAAGCAAATTATATTCATTGGCACTGGCTATATGCTCTGCTTCAAATAAATAATAAATACATTAAACATAATTAGACTTTAGGGGGAAATAAAAATGAAAATTTTCAGCTATATGGAACAATATGATTATGAGCAATTGGTATTCTGTCAAGATGAAGCTTCAGGGTTGAAAGCGATCATCGCAATTCATGACACTACTCTTGGACCTGCACTTGGAGGAACTCGTATGTGGACATACGAATCTGAAGAAGCAGCGATTGAAGATGCTCTGCGTCTTGCAAAAGGAATGACGTACAAGAATGCAGCTGCCGGGCTTAACTTAGGTGGAGGGAAAACGGTTATCATCGGTGACCCTCGCAAAGATAAGAATGAAGAAATGTTCCGTGCGTTTGGTCGCTACATCCAAGGATTAAACGGTCGTTATATCACTGCCGAAGATGTTGGTACTACAGTTGCTGATATGGACTTGATTCATGAAGAAACAGATTATGTTACAGGTATTTCACCAGCATTTGGTTCTTCTGGTAACCCATCTCCTGTTACGGCTTATGGAGTATACCGTGGAATTAAAGCTGCAGCGAAAGAAGCCTTTGGAACAGATTCACTGGAAGGGAAAACAATCGCCGTTCAAGGTATCGGTAATGTTGCGTACAATATGTGCCGCCATCTTCACGAAGAAGGAGCAAAACTGATCGTTACAGATATCAATAAAGAAGCTGTTCAACGCGCTGTAGATGAATTCGGAGCAAAAGCTGTTGATATCAACGAAATTTATGGAGTTGACTGTGACATCTTTGCACCATGTGCATTGGGAGCAATCATCAACGACGAAACCATTCCACAGTTAAAAGCAAAAGTCATTGCAGGGGCTGCGAATAACCAATTAAAAGAAACTCGTCATGGTGACGCTATTCATGAAATGGGTATCGTATATGCACCTGACTATGTCATCAATGCAGGTGGAGTCATCAACGTTGCGGATGAATTATACGGTTACAATAGTGAAAGAGCGATGAAAAAGGTTGAGCAAGTGTACAACAACGTTGAGCGCGTTATTGAAATCGCTAAACGTGATAATGTTCCAACTTACGTAGCTGCCGATCGTATGGCGGAAGAAAGAATCGAGAAAATGCGCCGTTCAAGAAGCCAGTTCTTACAAAACGGTCAACATATTTTAAGCAGACGTGGATAATTAGAAGAAAAAACGCTTTACTTCTAACAAGAGTAGAGCGTTTCTTCCCTGTTAATGCGAACATCGAACAGATTAAGGGGTTATCTATCATAGGGGGAAAATTCTACGTACAAACATTACAATAATAGCTACCCAAATGGAGGTAACAACAGTGCAAGAGAACAAACATCGAATATTAGTCATTAACCCTGGATCGACATCAACCAAGATTGGTGTCTTCGATGATGATCGATCTATCTTTGAAAAGACGATTCGTCATGATACAGAAAAGATTAATGAATTTCCAACTATCATTGATCAGTATGAATTCAGAAAGGATACCATTCTTCAAACGTTGGATGAAGAAGGGATCAATATTTCAAAACTAAGTGCTGTATGTGGCCGTGGGGGCCTTCTTAGACCGATTGAAGGCGGCACCTACTTAGTGAATGATGACATGCTGAAGGATCTTAAAGAAGGATTCTCAGGTCAGCATGCTTCAAACCTTGGTGGGATTTTGGCATTTGAAATTGCCTCTGGATTAAACATTCCGTCGTATATTGTCGACCCTGTTGTAGTGGACGAGCTGCAATCACTTGCCCGGGTTTCAGGGTTTTCACTCATTGAAAGAAAGAGTATTTTCCATGCGTTAAATCAGAAAGCAGTAGCAAGAAGGGTCGCAAAGGAACTCGGAAAGAAATATGAGGACCTAAACCTGATCATCACTCATATGGGTGGTGGAATTACCGTCGGTGCCCACCGCAATGGGAAAGTTGTGGACGTGAATAATGGTTTACATGGCGATGGCCCATTCAGTCCTGAAAGAGCAGGTACTGTTCCAGCGGGTGATTTAGTTGACCTATGCTTCTCAGGAGATTATTACCGTGATGAAATCATGAAGAAACTCGTTGGTCAAGGTGGCTTAGTAGGTTATCTTGGAACAAACGATGCGGTAAAAGTAGAGAAGATGATCGAAAATGGCGATGAAAATGCCAAAGCCGTGTACGATGCGATGGCGTATCAAATTGCAAAAGAGATCGGATCAGCAAGTGCCGTCCTTAATGGTAAAGTAGACGCCATTGTATTAACTGGTGGTCTTGCTTACGGAAAAGAGTTTGTAAAAGCGATAAGCAACCGAATCAATTGGATAGCGGATGTCGTGATTCATCCAGGAGAAAATGAACTGCAAGCTCTTGCGGAAGGGGCATTAAGGGTCTTACGAAGTGAAGAAGACTATAAGGTGTACCCTGGAAATGTAAAAGAAGAAGCAAGAGTATAAGAGCAAGGAGGACTCAAGATTGGCAGAAGAATATGATTTAGTCATTCTAGGGGGAGGCACAGGTGGCTATGTAGCCGCCATTCGTGCTTCTCAACTTGGATTAAAAACAGCAATCGTTGAAAAGGGAAAACTGGGGGGGACATGCTTACACAAAGGATGTATACCTAGTAAAGCTCTTCTTCGCAGTGCTGAAGTATATGCTACAGCTAAACACAGTGAAGACTTTGGTGTGAAAATCAATGGAGTAGAGTTAGATTTCACAAAAGTTCAATCTAGAAAAGACGGGATCGTTGACCAGCTTCACAAAGGAGTTCAACACTTGATGAAACAAGGCAAGATCGATGTCTTTGAAGGACTTGGACGTATATTAGGACCTTCTATTTTCTCCCCAATGCCTGGGACGATTTCGGTTGAAATGAACAATGGGGAAGATAATGCTATGTTGATCCCTAAGAATGTGATCGTTGCAACAGGTTCAAGACCTCGTTCTTTACCTGGCCTTGATATTGATGGAGAATACGTATTATCCTCAGATGAAGCGCTTTCACTTGAAGTTCTTCCTAAATCGATCATCATCGTTGGCGGAGGGGTCATCGGTATTGAGTGGGCTTCCATGCTGTCTGACTTTGATGTAGAGGTAACCGTCGTGGAATACGCTGATAAAATCGTACCAACCGAAGACCATGAAATTTCTAAAGAAATGCAGCGCTTAATGAAGAAAAAAGGTGTCAAAATCGTGACAAGTGCAAAGGTGCTTCCTGAATCCTTAGAAAAAGGGGACGGAGAGGTCACCATTAAAGCTGAGCATAAAGGAGAAGAAAAAGCCTTTACAGCGGAAAAGATCCTTGTATCTGTAGGGAGACAAGCGAACGTTGAAGGCATTGGCTTAGAGAACACAGATATTAAAGTGGAAAAAGGCTTTATTGAAGTGAATGATTTCTTCCAAACAAAGGAATCTCATATTTACGCGATCGGTGATGTCATCGGTGGACTTCAATTAGCTCATGTTGCATCTCACGAAGGAATCACTGCGGTGGAACATATGGCGAATGAGAAGCCTCACCCCATTGACTATTCCCTGATTTCAAAATGCATCTACAGTAATCCTGAAATTGCAAGCGTAGGGATCACGGAGCAGGAAGCGAAAGAAAAAGGATATAACCTGAAGACCGGAAAATTCAGTTTCAGAGCAATCGGGAAAGCTCTTGTTTATGGTGAATCGGATGGATTCGTCAAGATCATTGCAGACAAAGATACCGATGACATTCTGGGCGTGCACATGATTGGTCCGCATGTAACGGACATGATTTCAGAAGCGGGACTTGCTAAAGTATTGGACGCGACCCCATGGGAAATCGCGCACACAATCCACCCTCATCCATCCCTGTCAGAAGCGATCGGAGAAGCCGCTCTTGCTGTAGATGGAAAAGCGATTCATTCATAGAAGAGCGAAGCCGACTGTTCTGGCCCGACAAGCACAATGGGAAAATCCCAAAAGGCGTACTTTGCCTAATGGGATTTATCCATTGTGACCTCGAGGGACAAGGAGTCGCAGCTGGACAATTAGAAAAGCGTAGGTGGCTTTTTGGCCGTCTTCAACAAAAAATATCATAAGGTAGAGATCTCTCTACCTTTCCAACCATTAGATTGTGTAGGAGGTAAATAAAATGGCAGAGAATCGTCATGAAGAGTTAGGGCTTTCCAATGAGAAAGTATTAGAAATGTATGAAACCATGCTGCTTGCCAGAAAAATCGATGAGCGCATGTGGTTACTGAACCGTTCGGGTAAAATCCCATTTGTTATTTCATGTCAAGGTCAAGAAGCGGCTCAAGTTGGTGCTGCATTTGCTTTAGACCGTGAAAAGGATTATGTACTTCCGTATTACCGTGACATGGGTGTGGTATTAACATTCGGGATGACGGCCCGGGAACTAATGCTATCAGGTTTTGCAAAAGCAGAAGATCCAAACTCAGGTGGACGTCAAATGCCTGGTCACTTTGGTCAAAAGAAAAATAATATCGTAACGGGTTCATCTCCTGTAACCACTCAAGTGCCGCATGCCGTTGGTATCGCTCTTGCAGGCAAAATGGAGAAGAAGGATGTTGTGACGTTTGTGACGTTCGGTGAAGGGTCTTCCAACCAGGGAGATTTCCACGAAGGCGCAAACTTTGCAGGTGTACATAAACTTCCTGTAATTTTTATGTGTGAAAACAATAAATATGCGATTTCGGTTCCGATTGAAAAACAACTAGCTTGTGAGAAAGTGTCCGATCGTGCAATTGGATATGGAATGCCTGGAATCACGGTTGATGGAAATGACCCAATCGAAGTTTATAAAGCGGTCAAAGAAGCAGCGGATCGCGGCCGTCGCGGTGAAGGTCCAACCCTTGTTGAAACAGTTTCTTATCGTTTGACTCCTCACTCCTCTGATGATGACGATCGAAGCTATCGCTCTCCTGACGAAGTGGCAAAAGCGAAAACAAACGATCCAATCATCACGTTTGGTGCTTACTTGAAAGAGACAGGCGTTATGAACGATGACATTGAGAAAGAAATCAATGATCGCATTATGAAGCTCGTGAACGAAGCAACGGATTATGCAGAAAACGCTCCATATGCTGAAGCAGAATCAGCGATGAAGTATGTTTATGCAGAAGAGAAGTAAGGGGGAATTCAATCATGCCAGTAATTTCATACATTGATGCCGTAACAATGGCCATTAGAGAAGAAATGGAACGTGATGAGAAAGTATTCGTTCTTGGAGAAGACGTAGGGAAAAAAGGTGGAGTATTTAAAGCGACTCACGGATTGTATGATCAATTCGGAGAAGACCGTGTCATCGATACACCACTTGCAGAATCAGCTATTGCAGGAGTTGGAATCGGAGCTGCCATGTATGGTATGAGACCGATTGCAGAAATGCAGTTCGCTGATTTCATCATGCCTGCTGTGAACCAAATCATTTCTGAAGCATCACGTATTCGTTATCGCTCGAATAATGATTGGAGCTGTCCGATGGTTATTCGTGCTCCATACGGTGGTGGAGTTCACGGAGCACTTTATCACTCTCAATCCGTTGAGGCCGTGTTCGCTAATCAGCCGGGACTGAAAATAGTGATGCCTTCTACTCCATATGATGTGAAAGGCTTGCTGAAAGCTGCGATCCGTGACGAAGATCCAGTATTATTCTTCGAACACAAGCGTGCTTACCGTCTAATTAAAGGAGAAGTACCTGAAGATGATTACACACTTCCAATCGGAAAAGCCGACGTGAAGCGTGAAGGGGAAGACATCACTGTCATCACTTACGGCTTGTGTGTTCACTTTGCCCTTCAAGCAGCAGAAAAGCTTGCCCAAGACGGAATTGAAGCGCACATCCTGGATTTACGTACGATCTATCCATTAGATAAAGAAGCGATCATTGAAGCAGCTTCTAAAACAGGTAAAGTTCTACTCGTGACAGAAGATAATAAAGAAGGAAGCATCATGGGAGAGGTTTCTGCGATTATCGCTGAAAATTGTTTATTCGAGCTTGATGCTCCAATCAAACGCCTTGCTGGTCCTGACGTTCCTTCAATGCCATATGCACCAACAATGGAAAAATACTTTATGATTAACCCGGACAAAGTAGAAAAAGCAATGCGTGAACTTGCAGAATTTTAATCATAGTAAATACTAATTAAACGCACAGTAAGGAGGGTTCCTCATTGGGTATTGAAAATATGAAAATGCCTCAGCTAGGGGAAAGTGTTACAGAAGGTACGATAAGTAAATGGTTGGTGTCTCCTGGTGATACCGTCAATAAATATGATCCGATTGCGGAAGTTCAAACGGATAAAGTAAATGCAGAGGTACCATCTTCCTTTACGGGTACCATTAAAGATTTAATTGCTGACGAAGGAGACACTCTTGAAGTCGGAGAAATCATTTGTTCGATTGAAGTAGAAGGTGAAGGTTCTGCACCTGTTGAAGAAACTCCGATAGAAGCGCCTAAGAAAGAAGCTGATCAAACACCTCAAACAGCACCTAAAACGAAGGCTCCAAGTAAAGATAGTGGGAATAAAGCAAGATATTCCCCTGCAGTATTAAAGCTATCTCAGGAGCATGATATTGATCTGAATCAAGTGGAAGGCACTGGAAACGGCGGCCGTATCACTCGTAAAGATCTAAAGAAGGTCATTGAGTCAGGTAATATTCCAAAAGCAGGAGAGGCTCCGGCACCTAAGGCTGAAGATCAGGTGCCTCAGCAAGCGCCTGTGAAAGAGCAAGCAGTTCAACAACCGGCCAAGCAATCCGCACCTGCAGCGAACGTTCCTGTTGTACCTGGTGATATCGAAATCCCGGTTTCTGGAATTCGAAAAGCCATCGCATCCAACATGGTTCGCAGCAAGCATGAAGCCCCTCACGCATGGACGATGATGGAAGTGGATGTTACAAACCTTGTTGATTACAGAAACTCACTAAAAACGGAATTCAAGCAGCGTGAAGGATTTAATCTGACATTCTTCGCATTCTTTGTGAAAGCTGTAGCGCAAGCCCTTAAAGAGTATCCGCAAATCAACTCTATGTGGGCAGGGGACAAGATTGTTCAGAAGAAAGACATCAATCTTTCCATTGCAGTGGCCACAGATGATGCACTCTATGTGCCTGTGATCAAAAATGCAGACGAAAAGACAATCAAAGGAATTGCAAGAGAAATTACTGAGCTTGCCGGAAAAGTCCGAAGCGGTAAATTAACTTCTCAAGATATGCAGGGAGGCACGTTCACGGTTAACAATACTGGGTCATTTGGTTCGGTACAATCGATGGGGATCATTAATTATCCTCAAGCCGCGATCCTTCAAGTGGAATCGATTGTGAAGCGTCCAGTTGTCATGAACAACGGAATGATTGCAGTTCGTGATATGGTGAACCTGTGTATGTCACTTGATCACCGTGTTCTTGACGGATTGGTATGCGGAAGGTTCTTGCAGCGGGTGAAAGAAATCTTAGAAAATACATCAAAAGAAAATACATCTGTATATTAATAGTGACAAGGACTGACTCTGGGTGGTTAGTCCTTGTTTTTTTTTGTTTCTGGATAGAAAGGTTTATAAAAACGAAATGGTCGCCACAAGGATTCAGGAATTGAAGGAAAAATATAACTGGAAGAATATTCAGATGATATCTTTTTTTCTATTCATAGGTAGTTTTCCGAGTGATTCCAAGATGAATTTCCCTCCTGTGTCTTCTCTCTCATTTATTTCTTACTTAATCTGAAATAGTAACGGTACTCATCCTTTTAACCTATGAGATGTGCATTGAAATCCAAAATATTCCTGGAGTTATATTATCTGTGTGACTATATGCATGTATGGAATATGAGTAAGGGTGACTTTTCTATTAATTTCTGAATATTCAGATTTAATTCGACATTAATTTACAACATTTCACATCGTTACTTGGTTATCTTTGGTTTAACACCTACTTTTTACCAAGTAGTGAACTAGGGAGGTGTCGGGTTTACTGAAGGAATCAAAAATTACTGGGAGGGAATTAGATGACAGGTAGAAAGCGTAAGGCAAGATGGTTATCCATTGTACTCACCTTAGTAATGGTTGTCCCATTACTGTTTCCATTCAATGCAGGGGCAGCGAATACCTCACAATCAGCTCTGGCTAAAGAAAAACCATCCACTTCAGCAAGCGAAAGCGCAAAGGTAAGTCCACAATCAAAGATCACATCGAAACTACAAGATCAATTCAAGAAAGATAAGCACGTCACATACTTAGTGAAGTTCAAGGAGCAGCTTGATACAAAGGCTGTAGCTAAGAAGGCGACTGAAAAAGCGAAAAAGCAGAAGCTGTCTGCTAACAGCAAAAAACTACTGAAACGAAATATGGTCGTTTCCGAGCTTCGTGCCACGGCCCTTGAATCTCAGGCAGAAGTGAAAGAATACTTAACGAAACAGAAAAAGTCCGGTTCAGTAAAAGAAATAAAAGACTTCTATGTTGTAAACGGAATGGCCGTTACTTCCACAAAAGAGGTAATGGATAAAATTTCAACATTTGCTGAAGTTGAGAAAATCTTACCGAATGAAACGCGTCAGCTCATTCAACCGGCAAAAGCTGAAGCTTCAGCTGGCGTTGCAGAAAAACAAGTCCAAAACAGTCCTGCATCCATTGAATGGAATATCGACAGGGTTGGTGCACCAGCGGTTTGGGATATGGGAATCGATGGAGCAGGAACCGTTGTAGCATCGATTGATACAGGTGTTCAATGGAATCATCCGGCTTTACAGGAAAAGTACAGAGGATATGACCCTCAAAATCCTGATGCCCCTGATCATGAATTTAGCTGGTTTGATGCAACAGCCGGGCAAAGTGCCCCTTATGATGATCAAGGCCACGGTACGCATGTTACAGGAACAATGGTTGGTGCAGAACCTGACGGCAGCAATCAGATCGGCGTCGCTCCGGGAGCAAAGTGGATTGCTGTCAAAGCATTCACGGCTAATGGAGGAACTGATGTTGATTTGTTGGAAGCGGGAGAATGGATTCTTGCTCCTAAGGATGCTGAGGGCAACCCGCATCCGGAGATGGCTCCAGATGTTGTCAATAACTCTTGGGGTGGCGGTGCCGGTCTTGACGAGTGGTACCGGGATATGGTGAACGCCTGGAGAGCGGCAGAAATATTCCCTGAGTTTTCGGCAGGTAATACAACATTATTTAATCCTGGTGGCCCGGGTTCAATTGCTACTCCTGCAAATTACCCCGAGTCATTTGCAACGGGCGCCACTGATATTAATGACAACCTTGGCAGTTTCTCACTACAAGGTCCTTCTCCTTATGAGGAAGTTAAACCTGAAATTTCCGCACCGGGAGTGAATATACGATCTTCAGTACCAGGAAGTAACTATGAAGGTGGATGGAATGGTACTTCAATGGCAGGTCCTCACGTCTCTGCAGTTGCAGCATTGTTGAGACAAGTGGATGCAAGTTTGACGGTTGACGAAATGGAAGAAATCTTAATGTCAACGGCTGTTCCATTGACGGACGGTACCTTCCCTGAAACGCCTAATAATGGATACGGTCATGGATTGGTTAACGCATTCGATGCCGTTTCATCCGTAATGAGCGGAATTGGAAAAGTTGAAGGGCAAGTTTCAAAAGAAGGGGATGACACTGAAGCTCCTGTAATAAGTCATGAAGCCCCAGATGAAGCATTTGAAGGAATGAATTTGCCATTACAAGCGGACGCAAGTGATAATGTGAGCGTAACGAATGTTTCATTGCATTATCAAAATCAGGATGGTGCTTGGGAATCTGTTGAAGCAACAAGATCTTCAGGTGACTATAAATCAGGAACTTATGAGGCAATCATTCCTGGAGAAGCACTGACAGGAGAAAATGTTACTTATAAATGGGTGGCAATAGACTTTGGAGGAAATGAAGCAGAAACGGAAGCTTATTCTGTCACTCTTCTTCCGGGAATCACAGTTGGATATGAGCAGGACTTTGAGACTTCTCCAAGTGGCTGGGATTCTTATGGTCCAGGGAATAGCTGGGAGTGGGGTGTACCGGTCAATGGTCCAGGTGCCGCTACTTCAGGAGAGAAGTTATATGCAACAAGTCTGGATGGTACGTATGACAACAGTGCCAACATGTCGTTGCAAATGCCTCCGATCGATTTACCTGAAGGGGATAGCTTCTTACAATTCAAGCAGTGGCATGAGCTTGAAAGAAACTATGATTATGGTCATGTGTTTGTATCCACTGATGGTGAAGAGTGGACGCAGGCGCTTCGGGTCAATGGGAACACGGATGGCTGGATCGATGGAGAAGTGGATCTGAGTCAATATGCCGGTCAGCGCATCTACATCGCATTTAATGTTACAACTGATGGAAGTGTCGTGAAACAAGGCTGGTATATCGATGACGTTAAGCTAAGTGGAGAATCGATTCTTCCAGCTGAAAAGATGAACCTTGGATTGAAATCGAAGGATGAGAAGTCATCATCCGTTTCAAAGAAACCGAGTGTAAATCCGACTAAAATCAAAATGGCTAAACAAGTAAGCAAAGAAACTCCGGTAGAAGGAAACGTACCCGGTCCAGTTCTTCTTCCATTGCAAGCAGAAGTAAGTGTACTGGAAACTGGACGTTCGGTATATACAAACCCTGCCAATGGATCGTATGAAATGACCCATGCAGCCGGTGAGTTTACGCTACAAGCATCAACCTATGGTTTCCAATCAGAAACACAAAGTGTAACGATTGAAGCAGATCAAACATCTAACGCCAATTTTACACTTGAAGAAATTCCTCAAGGAAATATTACGGGAACAGTCACAAATGAAATTTCTGGAGAACCTGTTGAAGGAGCTACTGTCTTCTTGCTTGAAGATGCGGTTGTGGAGCCGGTAGAAACGAATGAAAATGGTGAGTATGAACTGGAGGCATATGAAGGTGAGTACACCATTAAAGTAGTTGCACCTTACTATTATAGTAAGGAAATGACTGTAACGGTCGAAGGTGGGGAAGTCACAAATGCCGATATTTCATTAGAGCCTTTCATCGGGTATCCTGGTGAAATTGGTTACGATGATGGAACAGCTGAAAACGCCCGTGCATTCTATGATGCAGGTAATGGCTGGGCTGTGAAAATGTCTCTTGAAGAAGGCAATGAAACAGCATTGGTTACAGGTGGGTTATTCCGCTTCTGGGATACAGAATGGCCAGTACCAGGTGGAACAGAATTCCAAGTTGCCGTTTATGATGCATCTGGTCCTGATGGGACGCCAGGTAAGAAAGTAGCCGGTCCGTTTGATGGAACTGCTTTACGTAACGGGGAATGGACACATGTAGATTTAAGCCAGCATGGCATCATGGTAGACGGTGATTTCTACATGGTTTATATTCAATCAGCTCCAAATCCGAATGCACCTGGACTTGGAACAGATGAAGATGGCGAATATGCCGCAAGAAGCTGGCAATTCGTTGGAGGTGCATGGTCACAAGCACCAGAAGATGAAGGGAACTATATGATTCGTGCAACAGTGAATTATGAAGTCACTGCACCAGTCATCACATCACCGAATGATGGATCATTTACAAATAAGGATTCGGTTACCGTTGAAGGGACTTCTGCACCGACCACAACGGTTCACCTCTTTAATGGTGACGAAGAAGTGGCAACAGCAGAAACGATGGAAGATGGTACCTTTTCTGCAGATGTTTCATTACATGCTGGAGAGAATTCGATTACAGCCAAAGCAGCAACCGAGCAAGGGATGACAGGACCATCTGAGCCTGTAACCATCACTCTTGATCAAGTGAAGCCTGAGCTTGTCATCACATCTCCGAAAGAAGGCATGAAAACGAATCGTGAAGCCATCACCGTAGAAGGAACGATTGTCGATGAAAACCTCGCTTGGGTAAAAGTAAACGGCGAGAAAGCTTCTGTAAGTGATGGACAGTTCAGTCATAGACTGCTTCTGAATGAAGGAGAAAATGTCATCCAGGTAGTAGCGAAAGATAAAGCTGGAAACAAAAAGAAACAAAGAGTAACAGTTTTTGCTAAATTTGGTGACATCGCTATTGAAAATCTTCTTCCTGCTGAAGATAAAGAGCTGAAGAAGGGTGAATCGGTTAAAATCGAATTTGACAGTGAGCCTGGTTTAGATGCCGCATTTGTCATCCAAATGCCACTGACAAATGCAGGAGCCCAAGTAACAAACGCAAATGAGCTTCCAATGATGGAAACATCAGAAGGTCACTACGTCGGTTATTATACAGCCACTTCAAATGTAAAAGCACCTGGAGCACTTATTGAAGTGAAGATTTCCGATGATTATGGAAATGTCACAACGAAACGTGCAGAAGGTAAATTGTATATCAATACCAAGAAATAAGTCTTAAAGGAAGAAGAGTCGACCCCGTCGACTCTTCTTTCTTTTTTTTACACATTCCCCAGAGAGATTGAAGAAATGCGTTTTTTTTTATATACTAAAATAGTATTAGTATAAACATTTTGAATTTTCAATGAGCACTCCTGCTAGTTTAGTAAGATTCTTCATGTAAATATGTAAACGATTACAATAATGCAGGTCGAAAGAGGGGTATTATGAAGCTTAATGATATGAAAGATCAATCATTCAGTCGAGGAACACTTACAGAATGGCAAGAAGCAGCTGAAAAAGCATTAAAGGGAAAAGGGATTCGTTCCTTACATACAAAAACCTATGAAAATATTGAACTTAAACCGTTATACACGAAGGGTGATTTACCTGGAGTAGATAGGGTGAAAGCTTATATCCCTAATGTCGAAGGGAAGTTGGAGCGGGCTCCGAAATGGTTCATCGCTCAACCGATCAAAAGGGGATCTTGGGAAGAGCTCACTTCTGCAATGAAGGATGCATTATCCCGGGGACAGAACTGTGTTTCATTTGAAGTAGGTGACCTAGACATAATAGAAGGCTTTGATCAATTTATAAAAGAAGTCGTTAAGTTAGAGAACCCTGTCTTTACCATTGAAAAAAAGACAGCTTTCTCTATTCAGCGAATGATGGATATTCCTGAACTGAAGGAAATTAAAGGTGTGATGGGCTTTGATCCGATAAATGAAAATCGGGAGCATGAGTTTGAAGATTGGTTGGAGGTTGTAAAAGAAGTAGATGAGCATTTGCCTAATCTGAAGACCATAATCATTAATTCTGCCCTCTACCATAATAGTGGAGCCAGTGCCACGCAGGAATTGGCATACGGCCTGAGTGAAGGAATCGCATATATTGAAACACTTCAAGAAAAAGGATGGACCATTGAAAAAATCGCTGGGAAGATGCATTTTCACTTTTCAGTAGGCAGCCATTTCTTTATGGAAATAGCCAAAATCAGAGCCTTTAAGAAATTGTGGCAAGAGGTATTATCCTCTTATGGACTTTCAGAACAAGCGATCGCTCATTCGGTCAGCTGCAGTGCGGAAACGTCTCAATTGAATAAATCTACACTTGATCCGTATGTCAATATGCTTCGCGGTGGTGGAGAAGCGTTCTCTGCGGTTCTTGCAGGAGTCGATTATCTTCTTGTTGCACCGTTCAATGAGGTGAGTGATGAAGTGAACGCATTTTCTGAGAGAATTGCCCGGAATACCCAACTGATCCTCGGTGAAGAGGCTCATTTGGATAAAGTGGTGGACCCTGGAGGCGGTTCTTATTTTGTGGAATGGTTATCAGAAGAGGTAGGGAAGCTAGCATGGAAGGAATTTCAGGACGTCGATGGGGATGGGGGAATTCTTGCCTGTCTGAAAAATGGTTCCATTCATGAAAAAATAAATAGAGTGAGAGAGTCACGTATCCATGATTTAGCCACAAGAAAGAACTCGATGATCGGGACGAATATTTATGCGAACCTTGAGGAGCCATTTCAAGCATCATCAAATGTGGGTGAGCGTTTGTCACTTCCTTTTGAAAGATTAAGAGAAAGGGCACATAAGCTGGCAAGGCAACCAGTGGCAGGTTTAATAGGATTAGGGAAGTTGAAGACCCATAAGCCCCGGGTTGATTTTGTGAAAGGATATTTAGCAACGGGGGGCATTCATGCGAATCCAAGCAAAGAGTGCTTCTCTAAGGAAGATGTACTTCAATATGTTGAAGAAACCCGTTATCCATACTATGTGGTTTGTGGAACAGAGGAAGAATATCAAGACAAACTGCCTATGCTGATTGAATCCATTCATCATATTGACTCGACCATTGTGATTGACATAGCAGGGAAAATACGTGATGAGCATGAGCGGGTTCGTTTCGGACTGAATGGATCCATTTACAACAAGCAAAACATACTGAAAAAAGTGGATGAGCTATTAACCATCTGGGAGGAGGGAACTGACAATGACAAAGCCTGATTGGCAAGTAATCAACCCTTATTCGAAAGAAGCGAAAACGAAGGATGTTTCTCTTACAGGCAGCACTTATATGACAAATGAGAAGATTGCCATTAAATCTCTTTATTCGGATCAGGACTCAAAGGATATATCTCATGGAGAAGACCTTCCAGGCTTGGCTCCTTATACTAGGGGACCGTACCCGACCATGTATGTGAATCGTCCTTGGACGGTAAGGCAATATGCAGGATTTTCAACAGCAGAAGAGAGCAACGCCTTTTATAGAAGAAACTTAAGCATGGGGCAGAAAGGTCTGTCTGTCGCTTTTGATTTAGCCACTCATCGTGGCTATGATTCCGATCATCCCCGTGTTGTAGGGGATGTAGGGAAAGCGGGAGTGGCCATTGATTCGATTCTGGATATGAAGATTCTGTTCGATGGAATACCTCTTGACCAAATGTCTGTTTCCATGACGATGAACGGAGCGGTGCTGCCCATCCTTGCATTCTATATCGTCACGGCAGAAGAACAGGGCGTTTCGCAGGAGAAACTGTCCGGTACGATTCAAAATGATATTTTGAAAGAGTATATGGTGCGGAACACCTATATTTATCCTCCCGAAACATCCATGAAGATAATTGCAGACATCTTTGAATATACGTCCAAACATATGCCGAAGTTTAATAGCATCAGTATTTCCGGTTATCATATGCAGGAAGCGGGAGCACCTGCCGATATTGAGCTGGCATATACATTGGCGGATGGTCTTGAGTATGTACGGACCGGTTTGCATGCAGGGATCGATATCGACTCATTTGCACCGAGACTATCATTCTTCTGGGCCATCGGCATGAATTATTTCATGGAAATAGCCAAAATGAGAGCGGCAAGAAGGATTTGGGCAAAAATGATGAAAACATTCGACCCTCAGAATCCTAAATCGATGGCGCTAAGAACTCACTCCCAAACATCGGGTTGGAGTTTAACAGAGCAGGATCCGTATAATAATGTCATTCGTACATTACTTGAGGCGCATGCAGCAGCCATGGGTCATACGCAATCACTTCATACCAATGCACTGGACGAAGCGATTGCCCTGCCGACAGACTTCTCTGCGCGGATCGCCCGTAATACACAGCTGTACCTTCAAGAGGAAACCGGTATTACGAAAGTGATTGATCCTTGGGCCGGTTCACATTATGTTGAAGCCTTGACCGATCAGTTGATGGAGAAGGCGTGGGAGCATATCCAAGAAATCGAAGAGCTTGGCGGCATGACGAAGGCGATTGAAACCGGATTGCCGAAAATGCGGATCGAGGAAGCGGCTGCGAGAAGACAGGCAATGATTGATTCGGGGGATGAAGCGATTGTCGGGGTAAATAAGTATCGCCTCGACAAGGAAGACCCGATTGACACGCTGGATATTGATAATACAGTTGTAAGACAAAAGCAAATAGAGCGAATTCGAAATCTTAAAGAAGAAAGAAATGAAGAGAAAGTGATAGAAACGCTTCAAGCATTAACCATTGCAGCAGAAACAGGAAAAGGGAATCTCCTTGAAAAAGCGGTTGATGCAGCAAGAGCACGTGCCACATTAGGAGAAATATCCGATTCGATAGAAAAGATATCTGGCCGACACAAAGCAACGATTAGAAGTATAAGTGGGGTGTACAGCTCAAACTTTTCAAATGAACAAGAAATCAATGTAGTAAAAGAGATGACAGAAGAATTTATGGAAAACGAAGGAAGAAGGCCGCGTATCCTTATTGCGAAGATGGGACAGGACGGACATGACAGAGGTGCTAAGGTGATTAGCACGGCGTTCGCAGACCTTGGCTTTGATGTGGATATCGGACCATTGTTCCAGACGCCGGAAGAAACGGCTTTGCAAGCAGTTGAAAATGACGTGCATGTCATCGGTGTAAGTTCATTAGCCGCCGGACATAAAACACTTCTGCCTCAACTGGTAGCGGAACTAAAGAAATTAGGCAGAGAAGACATTCTCGTCGTCATAGGTGGTGTGATTCCTGCTAAGGATTATGACTTCCTATTGAATAACGGTGCTTCTGCCGTTTTTGGACCAGGGACGATCATACCCGTCGCTGCACAAAAAGTCATCAAAGAAATATATGAAGTGCTTGGCTATGAGGAAGTGGCTGAATAATGGCAGAGCATGAATCAGGGCGTAAGAAGCGGTTTGTGAAGAAGAAAAAGGATTCTGTATCGATAACCGAATTAAAGGAAGGGGTCTTGAATGGCGACCGTAGCTCCTTGGCGAAGGCCATCACGCTGATTGAAAGCAATGCAGAACAGCATTATGCCATGGGACAGGAGCTGTTGCAGGAGCTCCTGCCCTATACGGGTAAAAGCTTCCGGATCGGCATTACAGGTGTGCCGGGAGCCGGTAAAAGTACATTCATCGAAGCGTTCGGGGAGATGTTATGTGAGCAGGGCCTCCGGGTTGCCGTCCTTGCGATTGATCCCAGCTCTTCCATTTCCGGGGGCAGTATTCTGGGGGATAAAACAAGGATGGAACAATTATCGAAAAACCCCCGTGCTTTTGTAAGACCTTCCCCCACTGCAGGAACACTCGGTGGAGTACATCGTAAAACCAGTGAAACGCTTCTCTTATGCGAAGCGGCCGGATATGATCTGATGATCATTGAAACCGTTGGAGTCGGTCAAAGTGAAGTGATGGTGAGGCAAATGGTGGATTTCTTCCTACTGCTTGTCATCACAGGAGCCGGGGACGAGCTTCAAGGAATGAAAAAGGGGATCATGGAGCTTGCCGATGCATTACTTGTCAATAAAGCGGATGGAGAGAATAAACCTCTCGCTGAGAAAACAAGAAGAGAGCTTAATCAGATCCTCCACTTTTTGATTCCCGCTACTAAAGGCTGGAGCTCAAAGGCTTATACCTGTTCTGCCTTGAAAAATGATGGATTAAAAGAAATGTGGAATGTGATTCAACAGTTCGAGAAGCAATCAAAAGAGCTGGGGGTCTTTGAAGAAAGACGACTTCTCCAAAAACAGGAATGGTTTCATACGATGTTGAAAGAAAGAATCTTGTCAGATTTCTTTTACCATAAGGATATAAAGTCTGCCCTTCCACACTTGGAAAGTCGTGTGAAGGAAGGGGACTATACCACTTCTCAGGCAGTAGAAGAATTGCTGAAGCGATATAAGGGTGCAATTGATTGACGGGTTTAGTTAATTTTAATTGAAACATAGGGATTGATATTGTTATGATAGGGGTACATCAAAATTCCTGTTTTTATGGAGAATGATTAAGTCAGCGATTAAAAGGAGAGTTCAAGCATGGATATAGATTTCAATTTATTTATGAATGATGTTGTTCGCCAGGCTCGTCAAGAAATCGAACAAGCCGGTTATACTCAGTTAACAACTGAAGAAGAAGTAGATCAAGCTTTCGCTAAAGAAGGTACAACACTCGTGATGATCAATTCCGTTTGCGGTTGCGCCGGAGGAATCGCACGTCCAGCAGCAGCTCATTCCATTCATTATGATAAACGACCAGATCAATTGGTGACGGTTTTCGCCGGCCAAGATAAAGAAGCCACTGCGAAAGCGCGCAGCTACTTTACCGGCTACCCGCCATCCTCACCGTCATTTGCTCTATTAAAAGATGGAAAGCTATTGACGATGGTAGAAAGACATGAAATTGAAGGTCACGATCCAATGTCGGTTGTGAACAAAATTCAATCTTACTTCGATCAGTATTGTGAAGAAGTGTAAGTAAGTAAGAGAGTGAGGCCCGTTAGGTTCCTTACATGAGTATCTGCTTTATGTGGATGTTTGTGTGAGGAGCTTGACGGGTTTTTTTCGGTGTACGAATAAAAATTTCCTTCGTTTTTTGCAAAACGGTGCGATTCCTTATGGAAAAGACGCAATTAATGGAAAAATGACGCAATTACCGTTTGAAATGACGCAATTAAGTGAAACCAGACGAAATCTCTTGAATTAAAAGGTGAAGATTCACTGATTTCTTTCAACATATCCACATCAAGGTAATCATTCCAAATGGAATTCATAGAAAATAATTCTCTTTACAAAATAATACCTCCTTTGCCTACGATTTATCAAAACCCAATGTTTGAAAACATTAAAGAAATACTGCAATCATCATTTTTCTCAACATTTTCATTTTGTGAAGTATGCATATGTTATGAATAAAATTGTTCTGGTGTATTTTATTCCTTCAGCCAGAAAATTTAAAAACCTTGTGTTATAAAGACTTATATTTTCAGAATATATAAACATTTATGGATATACATAAAAACTATTGCATAAATATTTATATTTGCTACAATACGAATATAGTAATTAATATACATTATATATTATATTTATACATTTAAATCGAGGAGGAATTACAATGAAAAAGATATTATCTCTTATATTATTATTAATCGTTTCTACTACTCTTGCTGCGTGTGGTGCAGGAAATGAAAAGGCAGGAACCGCTTCAGGTGAATCAAAGAAACTGATTATGGGTACGTCGGCTGACTATAAACCATTTGAATATGTCGATACGGCAAACAGTGATGAATTTATCGGGTACGACATTGACTTGGCTCATATGCTGGCAGATGAACTTGGGTATGAAATTGAGATCAAAGATATGGAGTTCAGCGGTTTGATTTCAGCACTTAAAACCGGCCAGGTGGACTTTGTTCTTTCAGCTATGACTCCTACGCCGGAACGACAAAAGAACGTTGACTTCACTGATGTCTACTACACAGCAAAAGATATGATCATCTCAACAAAAGAGAGCGGAATTCAAAGCGAAAAGGATCTTGATGGGAAAACGGTTGGCGTTCAGTTAGGTTCCATCCAACAGGATGCTGCAGAAGAACTTTCCACATCCATCCCATTAAAAGTAGAGACCCGTGACCGTATACCCGAGCTGATACAGGATCTGCAAAATGGACGTTTTGATGCCATTATCATCGAAAATACAGTAGCAAATGGTTATTTGGATAAAAATGAAGAACTTCAAGGAAATACAATGGACGTGAACGAAGAAGAGGCCGGTTCTGCCGTTGCACTTCCAAAGGATAGTGAGCTTACAAGCGAATTCAATGATGCATTGAAAAAGCTCGAAGAAAAAGGAGAATTGGATAAACTGGCTAAAAAGTGGTTTGACGGAGAACAGTAGATTGATAGAAGGGCTAACCCATCATCGGTTAGCCCTTCCTATTTAACAGCACGATTGGAGGAGAATACAATGCCACTTGATTTTCAACAACTGATCCCTTCGATTCCTTTTATTTTGGAAGGATTGAAGGTCACTCTTAAAATTGTCGGGTTAGCAGGAATACTTGGATTTGCCTTCGGTATTCTGCTTGCTCTTTGTAAAATAAGTTCCATCAAACCTTTAACATTACTTGCAGATATTTATACATCGGTTTTTCGGGGGACTCCTTTAGTTCTGCAATTAATGATCATCTTTTATGGTTCCCCTCAGCTTTTTGGAACTCAGATCGAACCGTATACAGCAGCCATCCTTTCTTTTTCCCTAAATTCAGCTGCCTATATTTCCGAGATCATCCGTGCGGGAATCAATGCAGTGGATAAAGGTCAAAAGGAAGCGGCCATGGCCCTTGGGGTTCCATATCGTTTGATGATGAAAGATTTGATCCTGCCTCAGGCCATTAAAAACATCCTGCCTGCCTTAATGAACGAATTTATCACCCTTACGAAGGAATCTGCCATCGTCACTGTTATCGGGGCAGCCGATGTGATGAGACGTTCGTATATGGTAGGTAGTGATTTGTATTCCTTTTTCGAACCACTCTTATTTGCAGGACTGATCTATTATGTGCTTGTCATGATTCTAACCTTATTAGGGAAAGCGCTGGAAAGGAGACTACGTGGAAATGATTAAAGCAGAAAAGATTACAAAATCGTTTGGAAAGCTTCAAGTATTAAAAGGGATCGATTTCTCCGTAGAAAAAGGGGAGGTTGTCGCATTGATCGGTCCTTCAGGTTCCGGAAAATCCACTCTGCTCCGCTGTCTGAATTATTTAGAGGAACCAACTTCAGGATCGATATACTTTGAAGAAGCTGTTGTGAAAAGCAAGAATATAAGCAAAGTGAGACAAGATATAGGGATGGTATTTCAACACTTTCATCTTTTTCCTCATATGACAGCGTTGGAAAACGTGATCTACGCTCCAGTGAAAGTGAAAGGGCTAAACAGAACAGAAGCAAAAAAACTAGGGACGGACCTTCTAACAAAAGTCGGTTTGAAAGAGAAATGTGAGGAATATCCAAACCGTTTATCAGGAGGTCAAAAGCAGCGTGTGGCAATCGCAAGGGCACTGGCCATGGAACCAAAAGTCATGCTTTTTGATGAACCGACATCTGCACTGGATCCTGAAATGGTCAAAGAGGTGCTGGAAGTCATGAAGTCACTCGCTCATTCAGGGATGACGATGATCATTGTAACCCATGAAATGGGCTTTGCAAGGGAAGTGGCAGACAGAGTCTTATTCATGGATGATGGAAAAATCGTCGAAGAAGGAGAGCCTATTTCGTTTTTCTCGAACCCGCAAAGCGACCGGGGAAAAGAATTCTTAGAAAAAATACTTTGAACGATGGAAGGATTAGCGAACAGTCTCGTTAATCCTCCTTTTTATGTTCAAGGGGAATTATGGTATTCTAAAGTAGCTAAAAAAAGAAAGAGTTAGGAGAAAAATGAATGTTTCGAATCGGGTATCGAACACTTAAGACTGGGATCGGGACAGCGGTTGCGATCAGCATCGCACAGTGGTTTCAGCTGGATAACTTTGTATCTGCCGGAATATTGACGATACTGTGCATTCAGAACACGAAGAAGAAATCGGTCAACGCTTCATGGAGCCGTTTCCTGGCCTGTGTGATCGCCATGATGATTTCGGCTGCGTTCTTTGAGTTCATTGCCTATCATCCTGCCGTAATCGGCTTGTTATTACTTGTGTTCATTCCGATTACGGTGGCCCTGAATATCAAAGAAGGAATAGTCACCAGTTCCGTTATCATTTTACATATTTATTCGGCAGGTAACGTGACCCCCGGCCTTTTTCAAAATGAATTAGGAATCATAGTGATTGGGATCGGAATCGCTCTTATTATGAATTTGTATATGCCAAGTGTTGATAAAAAGATGATCGAATATCAAGAAAAGATCGAAGCCAATTTCTATAAAATCTTTTGTGAAATGATCAACTACCTGCGAACAAATGATAGCCAATGGGATGGAAAAGAAATCACTGAAACAGAACAATTACTTAAAGAAGCGAAGACCATCGCATTCAAAGATGTTGAAAATCACTTTTTACGACATGAGAACTTATATTATTTGTATTTTAAAATGAGGGAAAAACAGTTCGAAATCCTACAGCGTATTTTACCGATCGCGACATCGATCTCATTGACGGTTGAGCAGGGACATCGGATTGCGGAATTTCTGGATGAGCTTAGTGATCACATACATCCGGGAAACACGGCCCTGTTTTATTTGAAAAAATTGTACGATATGAAAGTGGAGTTTGAACAGATGGATTTACCGAAGACGAGGGAAGAATTTGAAACCCGCGCCGCTCTCTATCAATTTGTTCAAGAGATGGAGCAGTATCTTCTTCTGAAAAGTTCGTTTAAAGGAATAAAGAAGGATGAAAATGATCAAAAGGAAGTAAACTACACCTAAAACACGAAAAAAGGTGATAGGATGCGTATACTTCTTGCCATTATCTTGTTCGCTTCTCCCATATGGCCACTTGGAAGGAATCCCCTGCCCGGGGATCCGTTTATTATCGTGAACAAGGAAAGTAATCAATTAGCCTACATCGACGACGGGAAGGTTCAGCACACATTCCCGGTAGCAACAGGGAAAACGACGACCCTCACCCCGGAAGGACTATTTAATGTAACAGTCAAAGCCAAGAACCCTTATTATCGTAAGAAGAATATTCCAGGTGGAGACCCACGGAATCCTTTGGGTTCGAGATGGATCGGGTTTGACGCCAAGGGGACAGACGGAAGGATCTATGGAATCCACGGAACGAATCAACCTTCAAGCATAGGCAAATATATCTCAAATGGATGCATCCGAATGCACAACAAACATGTCGAATATCTGTTTGATCAGGTGCCAATAGGAACAAAGGTTCTAGTTGTCAAAACGAACAAAAGCTTCTATCAGCTGGGAAAAGATCACGGTGCGATAAAATAAAAAGGATCTGCCAATCGACCCAGTCGAAAAGCAGATCCTTTGTTTTCTATTATAATAAGAAAGTCAGTCCCGCCATGATCGTCGATGCAATCATTGCAAACAACATGACAAATACAATTATTTTTTGTAATTTTTTATTACCCATTGTATCTCTCCATTCTTCACCTCACCTTATAGAGGCGATTTTCAACTCTATTTTATCGTGAATAGGGAGAGAAAACAACCATTGGTATAAAAAGAAAACGCTTTAATTATTCGCCGGATTAGGAGGGAATTCGACAACATTTATCGAATACTATACGGGTGGAGCATGTAAACAACAGGGGGATGATAGGGATGAAAAAGGTAGACCATATCGGAATAGCGGTATCATCAATAGACAATGTTCTTCCATTTTACGAAGATACTCTTGGGCTTTCACTCATCAAGATAGAAGAAGTGGGAAATCAAGGTGTGAAAGTAGCATTTATTGATGGTGGAAATATTAAGCTTGAGTTACTTGAACCATTACATAAGGAAAGTCCGATTGCCAAATTCATTGAGAAAAAAGGAGAAGGCATTCACCATATTGCCTTCGGTGTAGAAGGAATTGAGGAACGGATCAAGGAACTGCAAGTGAGCGGAGTCCGGATGATCAACGAAACGCCAAAACCGGGGGCTGGCGGAGCTGCTGTTGCCTTCATGCATCCAAAGTCAGCGCACGGTGTACTATATGAACTATGTGATAAATCAAACATCAAAGGGGAGTAACATAATGGATATTTATGAAAAGATTAATGAATTGTATGATCGAAGAAGAGAAGTAGAATTAGGCGGCGGGGATAAAAAAATAGATAAGCAGCACGAAAAAGGAAAACTGACTGCGAGAGAACGAATCGATATTTTAGTGGATCCTGGCAGCTTTGTTGAACTGAATCCATTCATTGAACATCGCTGTTCAGACTTTGGACTGGACGGGGTTCAGGGTCCTGGAGATGGAGTCGTTACAGGTTATGGAAAAGTAAATGGAAAACCCATCTACTTATTTTCTCAGGATTTCACGGTATTTGGCGGCGCATTGGGGGAAATGCATGCAAAGAAGATTTCAAATGTCATGGATCTGGCAGTCAAAAATGGTGCGCCTTTCATTGGGTTAAATGATTCTGGTGGTGCAAGAATTCAAGAAGGCGTCGTTTCTTTAGATGGCTACGGACACATCTTCTATCGAAACTCCATTTATTCCGGAGTGATTCCACAAATATCCGTGATCATGGGACCTTGCGCAGGAGGAGCGGTTTATTCACCGGCCATCACGGATTTTGTGTTTATGGTAGATGATACAAGTCAAATGTTCATCACAGGACCTAAAGTAATTGAAACAGTCACCGGTGAGAAAATCAGCTCAGAAGATTTAGGCGGTGCGAAGGTCCATAACTCCATCAGCGGGAATGCTCATTTTAGAGGGAAAACTGAAGAAGAGGTGCTTCTCGAGGTTCGAAGGCTATTAGCGTATTTACCCCAAAATAATGAGGAGAAGCCTCCTCGTTTGGAAGTGGATGAAAAAGATGATTATCGTGGAAATTTAACGGACCTGATTCCATTCGATGCTATCCGTCCTTACGACGTCCGCACGGTCATCAATGAAATCGTGGATGAAGACAGCTTTATGGAGGTTCAAAAAGAATTTGCGAAAAATATAGTCGTGGGTCTGGCCCGAATCAAAGGAGAGGTCATAGGACTTGTCTGTAATCAGCCGAAATTCATGGCAGGAGGACTCGACATTGATTCCTCTGACAAAGCAGCCCGTTTTATCCGTTTCTGTGATTCCTTCAATATCCCGTTGATCACGTTTGAAGATGTCACAGGCTTCTTCCCAGGAATCAAGCAGGAGCATGGTGGGATCATCCGTCACGGTGCGAAAATCCTTTATGCTTATTCAGAAGCGACGGTTCCAAAAATGACGGTGATTTTACGAAAAGCCTATGGAGGTGCTTATGTTGCCCTAAACAGTAAGTCCATCGGGGCTGATTTAGTTTTTGCATGGCCTAATGCAGAAATTGCCGTCATGGGTCCACAGGGGGCAGCGAATATTATTTTTGCAAGGGAAATTGCAGGCAGTGAGAATCCTGAACAGCTCCGGGCACAAAAGATTGAAGAATACCGTGAGAAATTCGCTAATCCATATGTGGCAGCGTCCCGTGGAATGGTGGATGACGTCATTGATCCTCGTGAAACCCGGATCAAATTGATTCAAGGATTGGAAATGATGAGAAATAAACGGGAAGAGAGACCAAAGAAAAAGCACGGGAACATTCCATTGTAGAAGCGATACCATTTGTTGAACCGGCCTTTTCACGCTATACTATAGAAGTGAATACATAATTGTGGAGGTCGACTAAATGATTAATCATGAACGTTTACTAAATGAATTCCTGGAATTGGTTCAAATCGATTCTGAAACGAAGGAAGAAGCGGAAATCGCGAAAGTACTTAAGCAAAAATTCTCTGATCTGGGAGTAGAGGTATTTGAAGATGACACGATGGGTGAAACGGGCCACGGTGCCGGAAACTTGATCTGTACGCTGAAAGGGAACAAAGAAGGCGTGGATACCATCTATTTCACTTCTCATATGGATACAGTTGTTCCTGCGAAAGGGGTTAAGCCAACGCTTAAAGAGGATGGCTATATTTACTCTGACGGCACGACCATTCTTGGAGCCGATGATAAAGCGGGTCTTGCAACGATGCTTGAATCTGTGCGCGTACTTAAAGAGAACAATATTTCTCACGGTGATATTCAGTTCATCATTACGGTAGGAGAAGAATCAGGATTAGTCGGAGCGAAAGCACTGGATTCTTCTCTAGTAAAAGCGAAATACGGTTTCGCCCTTGATAGTGATGGGAAAGTCGGTAATATCATCGTGGCCGCTCCTACACAAGCGAAAGTGAGAGCGACGATATATGGGAAAACAGCGCATGCCGGTGTAGCTCCTGAAAAAGGCGTTTCTGCCATCACGATTGCGGCTAAAGCGATTTCCAAAATGCCACTCGGCCGCATCGACGAAGAAACGACAGCAAACATCGGACGCTTCGAAGGTGGAAAAGCAACGAATATCGTATGTGAACAGGCGGATATTCTTGCAGAAGCACGCTCACTCGTCCCTGAAAAAATGGAAGCTCAAGTAGAGAAGATGAAAGCTGCATTTGAATCCGTAGCAGAAGAAATGGGCGGAAAAGCGGAAGTTGAAGTACAGGTGATGTATCCAGGCTTCAAGTTCAAAGACGGTGACGAAGTAGTCGAAGTGGCGAAACGCGCCGCGAAGAAAATCGGTCGTCCAAGCGAGCTTCTTACAAGCGGAGGCGGAAGTGACGCCAACGTCATCGCAGGTTTCGGAGTACCGACCGTCAATTTGGCAGTAGGATACGAAGAAATCCATACAAAGAGCGAAAGAATGCCCGTTGAAGAACTGAACAAGCTTTCTGAAATGGTTGTAGCAATCATTCAGGAAGTAGCTGGAGAATAGAAAGGCGTTCTTGCCTTTTTGGAAGGTTTGACTTATGACCTCGAGCCTCTAGCCCCCGGAGCTAGACAAATAGAAAAGCGTAGGCGGCTTGCTCAGAGGCGACAAGCATAAGACGAACCAGCCGGAAAGGCGTACCTTGCCTTTTTGGAAGGTTTGACTTATGACCTCGAGCCTCTAGCCCCCGGAGCTAGACAGATCATCTAAACATCCAAATGTCCACGAACGAAGGATCATCCTACGTTCGTGGACATTTTCTTCTTTCAATACCAGCACCTAACCTTTCTAAAATATGGTACATTAATAGTATACATATCAGAATTTTAAGAGGGGACGTTATACAATGCCGAAAGTAGTTGTTTTTCATGCTGGAAAAGAAGAATATGCTCTACCTATTGAGAACGTAGTTTCGATTGAAAAAGTGGAAGAAGTGAGACCCATCCCTCATCTGCCTTCATTTGTCCAGGGACTTGTAAAGGTCAGGGGAGAGCTGATCCCTGTCCTTGATTTAGCAAATATTCTTTATAACACGAATGCAGACGCAGAAACGGGAATGTTTCTTCTCGTCGTTCACACACAAACAATGCAGATCGGTTTGGTCGTAAAGGAAGCGAAAGAAATTATCGAAGTACCGAATGACTCCTTTACAAATGTAGGTTTACTTGCGTATTCAAAAACAAACTATTTCTCAGGGATCATCAATCTTGAAAATTCGCTCATCACCCAGATTGACCCCGATGTTTTAATAGAGAGTCTAGAAGGTATTAGAGAGATAAAGGATTACGTGAACGAGCAAAAAAACCATCAAAATTAGACAAAGAAAGCCGCGATTTAAATGAACTCACATTATCCAAAAAACGGACGAGTGATCCTTCATGTTGATATGAATAGCTTTTATGCTTCTGTTGAAATGGCTTTTGACCCAACATTGAGGGGCAAACCATTAGCTATTGCCGGGAACCCCCAAGAGAGACGAGGCATTATCGTGACATGCAGCTACGAAGCGAGAAGCTTCGGAGTGAAAACGACAATGCCTCTTTGGGAAGCCAAAAAATTGTGCCCTCAGCTCATTATCATGACACCTAACTTTGACCGTTACCGCGCAGCCTCCAAAGGAATATTTGATATCCTCAGACAATATTCAGAATTAGTGGAGCCAGTCTCGATTGATGAGGGATATCTGGATATCACGGACTCCTTTGAAAAAGGCACTCCGTTACAAATTGCGTCAGACATTCAATCCCAAATTAAAGGTCAACTCGATCTTCCCTGCAGCATCGGTGTGGCCCCTAACAAATTCCTGGCGAAAACCGCCTCAGATATGAAAAAGCCCATGGGAATCACCGTATTTAGAAAGCGTGATATCCCTGAAAAGCTTTGGCCCCTTCCTGTCATCGAAATGCACGGCATTGGACAAAAGACCGCCGAAAAGCTCAATTCGTTCGGTATTCATACCTGCCATGATCTCGCTCATGCGAATGATATACAGCTGAAATCACTGCTTGGAATCAATGGTCTCCGTCTCAAAGAACGCGCCAACGGGATCGATAGGCGAAGCGTGGACCCTGATTCGATCTATGATTATAAAAGCGTTGGAAACTCCACTACTTTACCAAAGGATACAACGAACCAACACGAGCTGTTAATGGTTGTAGAGAAACTATGTGTGAAAGTGTCGTCACGCCTGCAGCAGAAAGACGTTCTGGGGATGACCATCCAGCTCATGATAAGGGATAAATTCAGAAAAACGATTACAAGAAGCAAGAAGCTGGAAAATCCGATATATAAAAAAGAAGATTTATTTCATTATGCTAAAGACTTATTGTTGAAGCACTGGGATGGAGATCCCGTAAGACTTTTGGGGGTCACTGCCCAGGATATAGTGGAAAAGAGTGAAGCAACCGAACAACTGGACCTGTTCTCCTATAAAAAAGTTGCAGAAAAGGAACCGCTTTACAATGTTTTATCACAGCTTCAGGAAAAGTTCGGGAAAGATTCCATCTCCCAGGGAATAAAAGGGAAGAACAAAAAGAAGACCTTTGACTCAAAACAGGATACAAGCTTCAACAAAGATTTTCTGAGGGAATGACCCAGGAAGAAAGAGGACACCTTAAGGTAGATAGTGAACACTTCAAACGGATTATTTGCATCACCACATTATTCTTGTTAGATTGAAATAGAGTCGGAAAAACAGATTTTGAATAACTTCAACTGGAGTTTTCCTACATAATGTTGATAGTTTTAAAAAGATGAAAACCAGTATTCTATAAATGAAAGGATGTTAATTGCATGTCTCAAGAAATTGGTGTTATAGGTTTAGCCGTAATGGGTAAAAACTTAGCTTGGAATATTGAGAGCAGAGGGTATTCTGTTTCTGTATATAATCGTTCCCGTGAAAAAACGGATGAAATGATAAGCGAATCTGAAGGGAAAAGTGTCGTTCCTACATATACGATTGAAGAATTCGTTCATTCTTTAGAAAAGCCTAGAAAGATCCTCTTGATGGTGAAAGCAGGAAATCCAACTGATGCAACCATCGAACAATTAAAGCCGTTCCTGGAAAAAGGGGATATTCTGATTGACGGAGGAAATACTTTCTTCGAAGATACGCGCCGCCGCAATCACGAATTAAGCGAATTAGGCATTCACTTTATCGGAACAGGTGTCTCCGGTGGAGAAGAGGGAGCTCTTACTGGCCCTTCGATCATGCCTGGTGGACAGAAGGAAGCGTACGACCTTGTCGCTCCTATCTTGAAAGACATTGCAGCCAAAGTCGATGGAGACCCTTGTACGACGTATATAGGTCCTGATGGTGCGGGTCACTATGTGAAAATGGTGCACAACGGCATCGAGTACGGAGATATGCAGCTGATTGCAGAATCATACTTCCTGATGAAAAATGTCCTGGGCTTAAGTGCCAAGGAACTGCATGAAGTGTTTGCTGACTGGAACAAAGGTGAGCTTGATAGTTATCTCATTGAAATCACAGCAGATATCTTCACTAAGAATGATGAGGAAACAGGAAAACCGATGGTCGATGTCATCCTGGACAAAGCAGGACAAAAGGGTACAGGAAAATGGACAAGCCAGAGTGCGTTAGACCTCGGTGTTTCTTTACCGATCATCACTGAGTCTGTCTTTGCCCGTTTCATCTCAGCCATTAAAGATGAACGTGTGAAAGCAAGCAAAATGCTGAAAGGACCTGACACGAAACCATTCCAAGGCGATAAAAAAGCATTGGTTGAATCGATTCGTAAAGCTCTTTACATGAGCAAGATTTGTTCTTACGCTCAAGGCTTCGCACAAATGCGCTCTGCATCGGATGAGTACAAATGGGATCTTCAATACGGGGATATCGCAATGATCTTCCGCGGAGGATGCATCATTCGTGCTCAATTCCTGCAAAAGATCAAAGAAGCTTACGACCGTGAATCAAATCTTTCAAACCTTCTATTAGATCCTTATTTCAAAGAGATCGTAGAAAGTTACCAATATGCACTTCGCGAAGTCATCAGCGTAGCCGTCCAAAATGGTGTACCGGTACCCGGCTTCTCTGCGGCACTGTCTTACTACGATAGCTACCGTACAGAAACCCTGCCTGCAAACCTGATCCAGGCTCAGCGTGATTACTTCGGTGCTCATACGTATGAGCGCGTGGACAAAGAAGGTACTTTCCATACTGAGTGGATGAAATAATCGAATGAGTAAAGCCCCTTTCCTTTTAGGAAAGGGGTTTTATTTTTTATGAAAGGATATCTAAACAAGAGATATTGAATTTTCGGAATTTTATTACCTGAGAGAGACAGGGTGTGTTACCATAATATTACTTATAAGATAGGGATGGAGAGTACTTCAAAATATAAAAAAAGCAAAGTAATGAGTGTCAGGTTATCAAGGAGTGATTTTCAGTGCTTAAGATTGATATAAGAAGACCACAAATAGAAGACAAAGATGAACTGAATCAATTTTTTTCTACAGTCATTAAGCATACCTTTGCCAGAGAAGGTTTAGCGGAGCTGCTTGATGAAATCGAAAGTGAAATAGAGAGCAAGAAACAATACTTAAAAAGTGACCTGGACTCTAATGGGACGAATCGATACTTTCTAATCGCTTCAGAAAAGAACGATGCTGACATCATCGGAACCATTGAATATGGTCCTGCCAGTGAACTGATTCGTACCTGTACTGATGGAGCATTGAATGAGATGTATGAAATCGGAACGGTGTTTGTGCATCCCGATTACCAAGGACGTGGTGTAGGGACCTTACTATTAAACGGCATGTTCCTTACCTTTCTAAACAGGGGAATCCAGGAATTTTGTCTGGATAGTGGATATGGCGATGCCCAGAAGATATGGATGAAAAAATTTGGGCAGCCTGATTATTGGCTGAAGGACCATTGGGGTAACGGGTCTGATCATATGATATGGAAGAAATCGATGAATGATGTATGCATCAACTTTAGATTGTGAGTTTACTGGAGCCGGAATATATTTTAATAGAAGGATGGGAGTTATGATGAAACCACAAATGATCAACATACAAAAGCGTATGAAAGAGTATAGAGTAACGGGATTAAGCATGGCAGTCATTGAGAATGGAAGCATCAGCAGCACAGAATGCTTCGGTTTACTCGAAGCAGGAACGGATAAACGGGTGGAAAGTGATTCGATTTTCAGTGCTTGTTCAATCAGTAAATTTCTAACCTCCATGTTGGTGATGACATTGACGGAACAAGGCATTCTGGATTTAGATAAGGATGTAAATAAAATGCTAACTTCATGGAAGATCCCTCTACATGGATTTAATAGAAACGTTACCTTAAGACATTTACTTAGTCACCAATCCGGGGTTGTCGATCCTGAAGGTAGCTTCAATGAACTCAACCCGAAGTTCGAAACGCCGACGATGGTTGATTTGTTACAAGGCAAAACCGCTTATTGTAAGGTCCCTATTGAATTGAAATATGAGCCTGGAAGCGACTTTCATTATTCTGATGCTGGCTTTTGTATCATTCAACTGTTGATAGAAGATGTTACAGGGAAACCTTTTTCCAAAGTCATGAGCGAACATCTTTTTCAAGCAATACATATGGAAGATAGCACATTTGAACTTCCTTCTCAAAATGTTTCATGCGGTCATACGAATGATGGAGAAGTAGTGAATGACAAATATCCAATTTATCCGTATCCTGCTGCTTCCGGACTGTGGACAACCCCAACAGATCTAGCCCTTGTAATGGTTGAACTCATGCATGCGTTAAAAGGGGAAAGCAAACTCAACCTTTCGTCAAGTAAAGCAGCTGAAATGACCCATCCACAAGGTGGTAAGGAATGGACCGGACTAGGGGTCTTCCTGGATCAAAACGACAAGTGTATGGAAATATCATCGCTTGGCTGGGGCGTCGGTTTTCAATGTATGATGGTGGCCCATCCTCAATTGGAAAGGGGTTTGGTCATCATGACCAATACTGATTTAGGTGTTCATCAATTAAAAGGCATCATTGGAGACGTGTACAAGGCTTTTATAAATGATTAATGAATTTTGTTGGAAAGTATGAACAGGGGCACACTGAGCTACACAAAAGGGGGAATCAAATTGAAGTTTGTCTTAAGAGAAGCGACCTTAGACGATTACGAAAAAATAAAACCAATTCATAAAGAGGTTCACGATCTTCATGTTTCAGGAAGACCCGATCGATATAATGCGACAGAACATACGCTGGACATGGATTACTATAAGGGGTTGATTATGAACGGTGACGCGAGAGTGCTTGTAATCGATCATAAAGATGAAATCATCGCATTTACTTTTTTAAGAAAAAACGAGAGCCCTGACCGGGAAACCGTCGTAAAAAAAGAATATGTTTTCATGGAGGACTTTGGGGTTAAAGAAAAATATAGACAAAAAGGGTTAGGAAAACGAATATTTACAAAAGCAGTAGAATTTACAAAGGAAATAGGGGCCGAGAGCCTGGAACTTGGTGTTTGGGAATTTAATAGTACGGCTATTCAGTTTTACGAATCAATGGGAATGAAAACACAGGCGAGAAAAATGGAAATAAAGGTAAATGGATAGACGCGTGAAAATTACCGAGAGTGAGCTTTCTTTAAAGGGAAGCTTCTTTTTTTGAATTTAAGGATTGAGTTTATAGTGAGGATTTGAAATAATTGGTACTGAAGGGTTGGTCATTTTTACCACACTATTTTCATGAAATAGAACTTATTCAAATAAACAGAGCATCTGGAGACCGAGTTTTTACTTCGAATTGGAGGTCCTTCATGACAAGACTAGCAATCATGACAGTCGGAAAAACCCATAGCGGAAAAACCACTTTCGCCAAATGTCTGGAAGAACAATTGCTGAATTCCGTTGTGATCGACCAGGACACCCATGCTGAATTCGTCAACACCTTTTATAAAAACCTGCTTCCAATGAATGGGCCTAATACGCTCAAATATGCCGTCAGTCGAACCATTGTCGACTATGCCATGGATGAGACTTCATTCCACCTCATTCTTTGTAATTCGAATCTGAGCCGCAGTGGACGGTTGAAGCTGTTGGAGCATTTTAATCAGAAGGGATTAATCACCATCCTTGTCCATATGGATATCCCCGAACAGGTTCTTCAAGCCAGAGTAGCGAACAGTGATAGAAGTACAGCCATCTTCAGGAGTGCAACTACTTTTGAAGAAGTACTGAACCGTCAACAGACTGATGGTTACTTCAAAGACGCAGCCGCACCTGGCGAAGGAGAAGCTGATTATTTATATGTCATCAAACATCCGGATGAATTGGAAAATGTCATTGGGAAGATAATTAACGTTTCTCATAGTAGAAGATAGGCGCATTTTTTAACAAATCAAAAAAACGACTCCCTAGTAAACTAGAGAGTCGTTTTCGGATATCACCCAATCAATTCATCAAACAACAGCACACGGGCAGGTGATGCATCGGTGTTTTCAATCTTTAGTGGAGCGGCAACCATGAAGTATTGGCCGGCTTCAATGTCTTTCAGTTGAAGTCCCTCCATGATGATGACTCCACTTCCCATTAAGCTGCGGTGAGTAGGATGCCCTTCCTGGGCTCTTTCGATACCCAGAGCGTCGATTCCAACCCCTGAGATTTTCTTGTCTGCAAGGTGGGCTGCTGCATCTTCTGCTACATAGATGAATTCAAAGTTGAATTCGGTATCCCATGAATTTTTTGTTTTAAAGAGGATGAAATCATTCTCTTCAATTTCTAATCCTTCGATATCTTTCAGGCTGATTTTCTCATCTACTTTTGTTAGATCGAATACTTTAACGGGGCGAACGAGCTGCTCGATATCGATCGTTTCGATCGTTTCACCGTCGTTGATCATGTGAAGGGGAGCGTCAACATGTGTTCCTGTATGAACATCCATTGAGATGCGGGACTCTGTTACATGACCGTTCGTTTTTGTATCGATCGTAGGTTGTTTTTCCGGTTTGTTCTTATAAACCGGCATTCCGTTAAAGATTGGGGCTGTTACGTCATAAATTTTCATTGTTTCCACACCTTCCTTAGCATTGGTCTACGTCTAGATTCGCAATTGGCCACCAGTAGAAGCCATCTTTAGCCAGCAGGTTGTCGGCTGCTTTCGGACCCATTGAGCCTGCTTCGTAGTTCGGGAATTCTCCGTCACGTGTATTTTCCCATACTTCAGAAATCTTATCGACGAATGCCCAGGATAACTTCACTTCATCCCAATGAGTAAAGTTGGTTGCATCCCCGCGCAGGCAATCGAATAGAAGCTTCTCGTATGCTTCCGGCGTGTTCATCCCATCTACACTGGTGTTTGCGAAGTTTAGTTTTACAGGAGTCGTTTCAATGTTTTGTCCGGATTTTTTCACGTTTAAGTGCAGAGTAATTCCTTCTTCAGGCTGAATGTGAATCACTAATAAATTCGGTGCCAGTGGCTTGTCCGGATTGTAGTACAGGTTCATTGGAATATCTTTGAATTGGATGACGATTTTCGTTGACTTCGTTTCCATTCTCTTTCCTGTTCGGATGTAGAACGGAACACCAGCCCAACGGAAGTTATCGATCATCAGTTTCCCTGCAACATAAGTTTCGGTATTGGATTGATCATCAACGTTCTCTGCTTCGCGATAACCTGGTAGATCCTTATTACCGGATGTTCCAGGACCATATTGACCCCGCACGAAATAATCTTTCACTTCTTCATGTTCAAACGGACGCAGGGATCGTAATACACGGACCTTCTCGCTGCGGATTTCGTCTGTCGTCAATTTGATTGGGGGCTCCATGGCAAGTAAAGCAACCATTTGTACAAGATGGTTTTGAACCATATCGCGAAGAGCTCCACTTTTTTCGTAATAGCGACCACGATCTTCGACACCCAGCTCTTCAGAGGAAGTGACCTGAATATTCGAGATGTAACGGTTGTTCCATAGGGGTTCAAACATCGCATTGGCGAAACGGATGACCTCGATGTTTTGAACCATTTCTTTCCCAAGATAGTGATCGATACGGTAAATTTGATCCTCAGAGAACGATTCCCTGATTTGGCTGTTCAGTTTTTCGGCTGAAGGCAGGTCGTGACCGAATGGTTTTTCAATGACAAGTCGTTGGAAACCGTTTGTATCGGTTACACCTTGATTCTTCAGCTGCTCTGTAATCGTTCCGAAGAATTCAGGAGCCATCGCCAGGTAGAAAATGCGATTTCCTTCTAATTCATATGTTTCATCCAGTTCATCAGAAAGATTCTTCAACGCTTTATACGAGTCACTGTTTGAAACATCATTCGGCTGATAGTAGAAATGAGAGACGAACTCATCTATGTTTTCATTGCTGCCTAATGCTTTATGTACCGAAGTTTTGACGTGTTCCTGGAACTCTTCATTCGACCATTCGCGGCGTGCCACCCCTACAACGGCAAAACGCTTCGAAATTTTCCCTTTACGGAACAAGTGATAAAGAGATGGATAAAGCTTTCTTTTTGCTAAATCACCAGTGGCTCCAAAAATCGTAATGAGAGATGATGGTGTAGTTGAATTATTCAATGTCATGACCTCACTTTATCTTGTTGCTATCTTGTTTAATGTATGTCTTCTTATTTAATATCCTATACAATTACTTAATTTTAAAGACTTATGGTTCAATTAGCAAATTATATGCTGATGACTTTTTTTATTAAAAACATGAAAACGTTTTATGCAAAATCTCTACGTCATTATATTGGCTTTAATTCACGTTCTTATTACTCATTTATGTTTCAAGGGGAGATAATGCGGTATGGACGATGGCAGAGAAAGGTAAATAATCGTTGGATGTGCTAAAATAATGGCAGTAAGGCTCATCATAGGAGTGAATAAGTTGGAACTATTATTTTTAGGAACCGGGGCTGGAGTACCCGCTAAACTCCGAAATGTAACCAGTATTGCTTTGAAATTATTAGAAGAACGTGGTGCGGTTTGGCTTTTTGATTGTGGGGAAGCAACCCAGCATCAAATTTTACATACTAGCTTGAAACCGAGAAGAATAGAGAAGATTTTCATCACCCACTTACACGGGGATCATATATACGGGCTGCCGGGATTATTAGGCAGCCGCTCCTTTCAAGGTGGAGAGTCCCAGCTTACGGTATATGGACCTAAGGGAATCAAAGAGTATATCCACGTGTCTCTTTCAGTCAGCCGTACGCATCTTCGATATCCCCTTGAAGTGATCGAGATCGAGGAAGGGGCCATCTTTGAAGATGAAGGATTTATTGTAGAGGCGAGGGAGCTGGATCATGCCCTGCCTACCTTCGGATACCGTGTGGTGGAAAAGGATAAACCGGGTGTCCTTCAAGTCGATCAATTACAGGAAAGAGGCATTCAGCCTGGACCCGTCTACAAGAAATTAAAATTAGGTGAAACCGTTCAGCTGGAAGATGGCTCTGAACTCAATGGAGAGGACTTTCTTGGACCTTCGATTCCTGGACGGGTTGTCACGGTCCTTGGAGATACCAGGGTTTGTTCAAGTGCTGTCGATTTAGGAAGGTCAGCAGATATACTCATTCATGAAGCGACCTTCAATCGGGATCAGGAGGAAATGGCCCGTGAATATTTCCATTCTACGACAAAGCAAGCGGGAGAGACAGCTTTAAAAGCAGGGGCTAAATTGCTGTTTTTGACCCATATTTCCTCCCGATATGCAAAAGAGTCATGGGAAGAGTTGGAGAGGGAAGCAAGGGACGTCTTTCCAGAATCCTATATCGCAAAAGACTTCATGGAGTACGTAATACCTGTAAAGAAGTGAGGGGAAGCAAATGAAGACGATTTATTTGGTGCGCCATGCGAAAGCCGAAGGGCAGCCTTTTCATTCGCCGTTAACGGAGGTAGGGAAACAGCAAGCGGTCGAATTGGCTGCATTTCTGGAAAGCCGATCGATTGAGGCAATCTATTCCAGTCCTTTTGTAAGAACCATAGATACCATAGCACCCTTTGCCAAACAGACCGGATTAGCGATTCAAGAAGACGATCGCTTGGGAGAAAGAGTGTTAAGTGATCGGGAACTTCCTGATTGGATGGAAAAGTTAAAGAAGAGCTTTGATGACTTTTCACTTGTTTTACCTGGTGGAGAATCGAACGACCAGGCAATGGGGAGAGCAAGGTCTTTTGTAGAAGACGTATTAGAAAAAGAAGAAGACCATGTGGTGTGTGTGAGTCACGGAAACTTAACGACGCTGCTTTTGAGATTGTTTGATGAGAAATATGGATATGATGAGCTGTTTGCACTGTCCAATCCTGATGTATATGTAGTAAAAGTCGAAGAAGAAGCTGCATCTGTTCAACGGATCTGGAAGTAAGTCATAGAGGAAAAGGGGAGTACCAATGAAGGAAATCACATTTGACCATATTTATAATCCAGGGCATGAAATAGGAGGGAATGATCTCTTTAAACATATTCATTTTCCAGAAATGTTAACAAGGTATGATAGTAACTTTCTTGAATTCAAAAAACATCCAACCCTGGCTGAATTTAAAGAGGCTGCTCACTTTTTAAGAGAATTTCATCAATCAAAAGGGCAAAAGCATGTGAAATTTTATTTTCCCCAGGATACAAAACTAACAGAGGAATTTATGGACTATTTTAAGCGTGAAGGGTATGAATCAGGATTTAATGAACTATACAGTATAGAACCTGGTGAATTTCCTTCTATAGAAGACAATTCTGATATTGAAGTGAAAGTGGTTACCGACAGGGAATTGGATGGGTACCTGGCATTTCAGTATGGGCAGGATCTTGAGTACGGTGAAGCCTTTGCTAATCAAAAGGTCGACATGCATAAGGGGAATTTTCATAATCCCCGTTTGATGCAGCTCCTCGCTTTCTATAAAGGGACCCCTGCCGGATCCGTGGATGTGATCATTGAAGAATGGTCAGCAGAAATCGATGGACTGATGGTTCATGAATCGTTTCAAAAGATGGGCATCGGCAGCAGGCTGCAACAGTTCGTCATGAGACAATTCCCTGAAAAAACCGTAATTTTGGTAGCGGATGGAGAGGATACACCGAGATTGATGTATCAAAAACAAAACTACCGTTGTTTAGGGTTCAGGTATGAAGTCCAAAAAGTGTATGAATAAATAGAGAGAGTTGCATGCCCCTAGGCGTGCAACTCTCTCTTTAAGTCTGACAAAACATTCCTTACCAGGCGCGATCATACTGCTTAGGCGCTTCGATCTCTACACCCAGCTCTTTGGCTGCCGTTCTTGGCCAGTATGGGTCACGAAGTAATTCACGAGCGAGTAAGACGAGGTCAGCACGCTCGTTTTGCAGGATTTCTTCTGCTTGTATGCCTGTCGTAATCAGCCCGACTGCACCTGTATCGATCTTCGCTTCTTTTTTAATGGTTTCAGCAAGCTTTACCTGATAACCAGGGAACACCGGGATTCGCGCGGGTACGACGGCACCGGAGCTTACGTCTATCAGATCGACTCCTTGTTCCTTCATCCATTGGGCAAATACCACATAGTCTTCAACGTCCAATCCATCTTCGTTATAATCTTTGGCAGAAACACGAACAAGGAGAGGTCCGTCCCATATTTGTTGAATTCCATCAATGACTTCACGTAGGAAGCGGTAGCGGTTCTCAGGTGATCCCCCGTATTCGTCCGTACGTTTATTGGAAAGCGGGGACAGGAATTCGTTGATGAGATATCCATGTGCCCCGTGAATTTCAATGACATCAAAGCCCGCTTTCTTCGCTCTTTCGGCTCCATTGATGAAGGCAGTGATGGTCTCTTTAATATCATTCGCCGTCATTTCTACAGGCGTTTTCATCTCATCGTTGAACGGGATCGCAGATGGAGCAAGAATATCTCCTTCGAGAACGGCCTTTCTTCCTGCATGAGCAAGCTGAATACCTGTCTTCGCACCTTGTTCTTTGATTAATCCCACTAACTCTCTTAATCCTTCAATATGTCCGTCATCCCAAATTCCTAAATCTTGGGGGGAGATTCTTCCTTGGGGCGTAACCGCTGTAGCTTCCTGAATGATGAGACCGACGCCACCCACTGCACGGCTTGTATAGTGAGTACGATGCCAGTTCTCTACTTTTCCATCTTCGTTATGAGAAGAATACATGCACATAGGTGCCATTACAATTCGATTCTTGAGTTCTACATCTTTAAGCGTATATGGTTGAAATAGCTTTCCGTTCATTTCTGATCACCTTCCATGACGTTGTATTTATTTCGGGTTGCTAAATAGTGCTACACAAGAAGTATAACAACACCTTTTTTGTTAGAAAAGAAATGTGCTTTACTTTCTTTTCTGCTTCAGTTCCTTATACGAATAAACCGTTCCACGCCATTCGATTCCGCCTCGTTTAAAGGTTAAAAACGTAGCTCGTCCAATGGAGTAGATAAATAATAGGGCTGTTACGGGTAATGCAAGAAAAAGAAGAGGAGACTCATTCGTCATCTGCTTTATAACTTTGAAATAAGTGATGCCAATGAATAAAATGATCAACAGACTCACGATTCGAATTGGGGGGGACGCTGAAAAAATCGTGATGAAAGGGAGTACCGTAGAGCAGAAGATTCCAACCATGGCAAACACAACGAGCAGCATGGAATAATGCAGCCCTGCAAATGTGTTTTTTTCCAATCCGTGGAAGGCTTCTTTCAAGGATCGATACCATTCCACTTCCAGAGACTGAAGGGCCGTGAGGAAGAATTGTTTTTTTTGATGTTTCTTTATCTGGACCCCCAGCTGCAGATCATCATCGGGCATATGCTTAATTGCTTCGTGAGTACCGATTTCCTCATAAGCCAGTCGGGTGATGAGGTTGAAGGCTCCAATGCCCATACCTGTCTTAGAGGAGGGATCGTTCGCTTTCCAGGGTCTTTTATAAAAAGAGAAACCGAATAAGAAAAAAGCCACAAAGCTTTTTAGCCAAAAGGATCCCGATCGAATATAAGGAGCCAGTGTAATGTGGTCCAGTTTCTGTGATTGAAGAAAGGACACGGCTCTGGATAATATGGTGGGGTCTTTAAAGATGACGTCGGCATCGGTGAAAAGGATCAGGTCTCCTTTTGCCATTTGATACCCTTTATATAATGCCTGATTTTTTCCCAGCCATCCCTGTTCCAGTGAGTCGATATGAAGGACGCTGATTCGTTTATCCAGTTCGGCCAAAGCTTCAAGCTTTTCAGGAGTTCCATCGGTTGAACGATCATTGACTACGATCCATTCAATTTGGTGATAGTCCTGTTTCAGCTGCGACAGGATGCTGTCTGCTATCGTTTCTTCTTCGTTTCTCGCCGGTACGATGACAGACAGGAGCGGCCCATGATCTGTATAGGAGAAGTCCTGAATGGAAGAGAGCTTTGATAGGCCCCTCCACACATCAATGGTAAGAACCAGCCAGACCGCAAGTACAGTGTATAGTAGAATGAGTAGGGAAATCATTGTGCCGACCTTCTTTTTTGCTTTGATTGTATCAATGGAAATTGAATTTTGCGAATGATGATGGGCTTTTACCTTATTTTTTCAAAGATTGTTTTTTTAATTCCTTGCCAAGAACTTCAGAACGACTTTTCGCAGATGAGACACATTGGAAAAACGCATCTCTAACCTGGTAATCTTCCAATGTGGTGATTCCCGCCTCTGTCGTTCCACCTGGACTGGTCACGTTTCTCCTTAATTCCCGGGCTTCCAAACCGGATTCTTCCAGCATCGCACTCGCTCCTGCAATCGTTTGGGTAACGAGGCTTTTAGCGAGTTCTTCCTGCAAACCTAACTCTACTGCCGCGTTCTGAAGTAATTCAGCTATATAATAAATATAAGCAGGGCCGCTGCCCGATAGAGCCGTTATAAGGTCTAATTGTTCTTCCGCTACTTCCACTGCTGTTCCGACGGATTGAAATAGTGTTGTCGTCCATTCTTTCTGGGGGTCAGAAAGGTTCCGGTTGAACGATACCGCCGTAGCTGATTTTCCCACGGCGGCACTTGTATTGGGCATGGCTCTTGCAATGGCTCCGTTAAAGGAGAGTTTGTCGCTAATATGTTCCATGGTGATCCCTGCTAAAACAGAAATGACCATCGTATTCCTTGAAAGGTGGGTCCTAATAGAATCTACTGCCTCATGAAAGTCTTTTGGTTTCATGGCCAGAATGACGACGTCGTATGGAGAATCATGTTCTACATGACGCACACCGAATTCGTGCACGATTTCGTTTAAACGTTCTTGGTTGGCCCGATTGGTAACATGCACTTTTTCATTCTTCAGGATCCCGGCTTTCAGTGCTCCACTCATTAAAGCGTAAGCCATCGACCCTGCTCCAATAAACAATGTCTTCATTCGTTCATTCCTCCTCCATTTTTTCTGAAAAAAAAAGCAGACCCTCTCATCCATAAAGGACGAAAGGGTCTGCTTCCGTGGTACCACCTTGCTTTGTTCATTCCCCAGTGGACGAAATGAACACACTTAACTTCCATGTAACGTTGGAAAAACGTTCTGCTTTAAGACGCTCAAAAGGCAGGTTCACAAATAGAGGGGATGACGGTGTCTTTCAGCCGGTGGGCACCGATCTCTAACATCATCTATTCATTACTAGTCTTTATCATCGCTTTTTCTTTTATCGTTTATGTAAGGTGACTTTTTGATAGTAAACGTATATTATAGGTGATTATCATAGAAAGACAGCTGTTCTGTCAAGTGTTTATTTCAGTATATTCAATCATTTTAAAAATGACATTTGTTAGGGAAAAATGTACACTGTTAAATGAAGGGTCATTCATTTTTTGTTAACGTCTGAGAAACGAATGTCTGGAAGTGGAGGGCATGTCGTTTTGGCTGCCTACCCTTTTATTATGAAGAATGTGGTGAATTTATGACAACGTTAGTGAATGATATTGCAAAAATCACTCTATCAACTCCTTTTGCCGTTGGAGATGTGAATGTTTATTTGGTGAAAGGGGACGCCTTGACGTTGGTGGACGCAGGGCCGCTTACAGATACAGCCTGGGTACAGTTGACCGGGCAATTATCCCTTTTGGGGTATACACCTCTAGATATTGAACAAATCGTTCTGACTCATCATCATCCCGATCACGCGGGGCTGCTTGATCGGTTTTCTTCCTCGGTCAAAATATATGGGCATCCCTATAACAAGTTTTGGCTGGATCGCAACGAATATTTTCATGATGTGTATGATCGCTTCTTCCTTCAATTGGGGTTAGAATCTGGTTTACCTCAAGAGTATCTTCGAGCAATCCATAAATTTAAGAGTCCTTTGAAATTTATGGGGAACCGAAAACTGGATATTGAAATAAAGGAAGGGGACTTCATTCCCGGAATGGAAGACTGGACAATCATTGAAACGTTAGGGCATGCTCAGAGTCACTTATCCTTTTACCGGGAGAGTGATGGTGTTCTGATAGCCGGAGATCATATACTCGCGAATATTTCCCCAAATCCACTCATTGAACCTCCTTTTGAAGGGGAGATGGAACGTCCAAAGCCATTGCTTCAATACAACGCGTCTTTGAAAAAGTTATTGGATATTCCCATTTCCCTTGCCTACACAGGTCATGGGGACAATATTACGGATGTACATGGATTAATTCCAAGGAGATTAGGGAAACAGGATGAAAGAGCACGTGGTGTACTCGAAATGATCAAAGGTAACCGTCTGACCGTATTCGACATCTGTAAGACACTATTTCCTTCCGTCTATCAAAAGGAACTAGGCCTGACACTCTCTGAAACAATCGGTCAATTGGATTATCTTGAATCACTTCACTACATAAAGAAAGAATCGCATGAAGGAATCTATTATTATTTTGCCTAGAAAGATGGGAACAGACATGAACCGTAGAATAAAAGGAAAAACCATTGTCATTACCGGTGCCTCTGGAGGAATCGGGGAACAGATGGCCATTAAAGTAGCAGAAAACGGCGGTAATCTCGCCTTGATTGCACGGCGCGTCCATCTGCTTGAAGCATTAAAAGAAAAGCTCATGACCGAATACAATTGTAAGGTGGAAGTGTATCCGTTAAATGTAACGGATTACGACGAAATCCCACGCACCTTCAACACCATCATGAAGGACTTCGGAGTGATTCATGCATTGATCAATAACGCAGGCTATGGAATATTCCAGGAAGCGCATGAAACGTCATTCCAGGATGTAAAGGGAATGATGGACGTGAATGTTCTTGGACTTATGGCATGTACGGGAGAAGTCCTTCCTTATATGCGTCAACAAGGTTCCGGTCATATCATCAACATTGCTTCTCAGGCAGGTAAGTTCGCTTCGCCAAAGTCAAGTGCGTACTCTGCCTCTAAGCATGCTGTACTGGGATATACGAACAGTTTAAGGATGGAAGCGAAAAGGTACGGTGTGAGGGTGACTGCGGTGAATCCCGGGCCAATTGCCACAGACTTTTTCTCTATTGCCGATGAATCCGGGGCGTATGTGAAGAATGTAGAAAAGTTTATGCTTGATCCGGCATATGTCGCTCAAAAAGTCGTGGAAGCCCTTTTTACCAATAGGAGAGAAATCAATCTGCCTCGATGGATGAATATGGGGAGCATCATCTATCAATTATTCCCATCTTTTGTCGAAAAAGTAGGAAATAACCTTTTCTTCAAGAAATAGTGAAACCAAATCATGCTCTCATTCGTCTAATTTAATAAGGGGGGAGTCTATGAAGAAGTGTTTGACTGTTCTGATCATTTGTTTCTGTTTTCTATTTACCGGTTGCGGGCCTGCAACATCTGTAAATACATCACAAGAGGGCGCAAATTTCATAGGCTTTGTTACCCAGCTTGAAGGCAATCAAGTGCTTATTAATGATGTTTGGTTTTCTTTCAATGATCAAACCGTTATGAAGACAGACAAGGATAAAAAACTACAAAAAGAAGATATTGAAGTTGGGAAAAAAATAAATGTGACATTTGATGGTAAGCTCCAGGAGTCATTCCCGCGCAGAGCTTCTGCAGATCAATTGGTTTTTCTGACAGATCAACAAAGCAAAAACGAAGAAGGCGCCGTTAAATTAGTCATGAAAGACCCTCGATTTTCACAAGTCGTTATACAATCTATCGAAAAAAATCCCACAGGCTTATATTCATTACGTTTCAAAGATCTCTCCATTAACAGAGATGTACACGTCATTGTGAATGTGGACAGTGACCGGGTGATTGTGCCCATACATACCTCTACAAAATGACAAATAAGAAAGCATTGGTTATAAACCAATGCTTTCTTATTCGTTTTTAATTCCCTTTGATTAACCTATTTGATTAAGGATGCTGTAATCATGATCCATTGTCCATCCATATTTCCAGCTCACCCCTTAGATTATTCCGGACAAAATGAGGGTATGCATCAGAGAGTGGAAAAAATAGTTGTTTTCTGGCATGAATGGTTAGAATGTTCGTTTCAGAGAAAAACTATGATTATTGTTGGGAAAAGGATGTGGATGTATGATAGGGATTCTTTTAGCCCTGATCCCCGCAGTAGCATGGGGAAGTCTTGTGTTTGTAAGTGTAAAACTTGGAGGGAATGCCTACAGTCAAACGGTTGGGATCACCATTGGGTCATTATTGTTTGCGGTAGGCGTATTCTTCATCAAATCCCCGGAATTGACGTTATTTGTATGGGGAATCGGCTTCATTTCCGGCGTCTTCTGGGCAGTCGGTCAAGTGAACCAGTTAGCGAGTGTGAAATACATCGGTGTTTCGAAAACTGTTCCGATTTCAACGGGAATGCAGCTGATCGGAACGACTCTCTTTGGCGTTTTAGTGTTTAAGGAATGGAAAACGACAGAAACGATCCTCCTCGGTAGCGGAGCCGTTTTAGCTCTGATTATTGGTGTGGTGTTAACATCATTTACACAAAAATCCGGGGGAGATGAAGAGTCTCAACTGAAAAAGGGTCTACTCACTTTATTGTTATCCAGTTGTGGATACATAGCCTATGTCGTCATTTTAAGATGGTTTGATATTGACGGATGGGAAGCGATTTTGCCACAGGCGATTGGAATGTTTATCGGGGCGGTTGTCATTACGTTCAGGCATAAGCCCTTTACAAAATATACGGTGCGAAATATCTTAACCGGTCTGATGTGGGCATCGGGGAATTTAGGGTTGCTGCTTGCGCTTCCACGTATCGGGGTGGCAACAAGCTTCTCCCTGTCTCAAACAGGGATCGTCATTTCTACCCTTGGAGGTTTGTTTTTCTTAGGTGAAAAGAAATCCAGGAAGCAGATCCTTCTCGTCATTGCAGGGTGTGCTCTTATCATTATCGGCGGTGTTCTATTAGGCTTTACGAAAGATTAAGGAGGAATGGATATGTATTCGGATCTAACAGGGAAGGTTGTCGTTATAACCGGAGCTGCTACTGGAATAGGAAAGGCGATTGCCAAACGATTTGCCAGTGAAGGCTGTAAAGTGGTCATTAATTATTTCAAAGAAGAAGAAAATCCTGAAGAACTAGTAAGGGAAATCGAAGAAGCAGGGGGAACAGCCTCCATTATTCAAGGTGATGTGTCAAAAGAAGCAGACGTCCAGGGCTTTGTTAAATTGGCCCATGATTCATATGGTCGCCTCGATATCTATGTGAACAACGCAGGAATCGAGAATGAGGTACCCTCTGAGAATCTTTCACTCGAAGACTGGCAGAGAGTCATCAACACAAATCTGACGGGGACCTTTCTCGGGTGTCGTGAAGCAGCGAAATACATGCTTGATCATAATATCAAAGGGTCGATCATCAACGTTTCTTCTGTTCATGAAATCATTCCATGGCCTCACTTTGCTCACTATGCAGCCAGTAAGGGTGGGGTGAAATTATTAATGGAAAGTCTTGCATTAGAATTCGCACCCGATGGAATCCGGGTAAATAATATCGCTCCCGGGGCCATTGATACTCCCATCAATGCCGAGAAATTTTCCGATCCCGAAAAGAAAAAGGGAGTGGAAAAGCTCATTCCAATGGGCTACATCGGAGAACCGGAGCAAATTGCTTCCTGTGCAGCCTTTTTGGCTTCAGAGCAGGCAAGTTATGTCACAGGGACCACCCTCATCGCTGATGGGGGCATGACGAAATATCCAGGATTCCAAGCCGGGAGAGGCTGATGTATGTATAGGAATAGGCCAACATCATGATGTGATGTTGGCTCTTTTTATTGTGTGATGAGTATAAGCATTCTTACTCCACTATAGTTGATGATCGGCCTATCCAAGCCGCCTCCTTTTTTCTTGATGTCCAGCTCCAGGGGCTTGGGGCTCGAGGTCATAAGCCAAGTCACCTAAAAAGGCAAAGAGCGCCTTTCCGGGTGACTCGTCTTATGCTTGTCGCCCCAGGGCGAGCCCCTTCCGCTTTTCTCGATGTCCAGCTCCAGGGGCTTGGGGCTCGAGGTCATAAGCCAAGTCACCCAAAAAGGCAAAGAGCGCCTTTCCGGGTGACTCGTCTTATGCTTGTCGCCCCAGGGCGAGCCCCTTCCGCTTTTCTCGATGTCCAGCTCCGGCGGCTAGTCCCTCGAGGTCATAAGCTAAATTGACCAAAAAGGCAAAGAACGCCTTTCCGGTCAATTCATCTTATGCTTGTCGGGCCTGACCAAGCCGCCTCCGCTTTTCTTGTTATTCTCTCTATTTCCATTAATTTTAGTTGAAAGGGAACGTATATTCGTATAGAATCATAACTATACTATATAAGAACGTTTGTTCTATTTTAGGTAAAATGGAGGACGGATATATGACTGTCGATTACAGTGTGCTGCCACACCATAAGATTCTGTGCATCGATATGAAGAGCTTTTATGCTAGCTGTTCGGCTGTCATGCTGGGGCTCGATCCCCTCGAATGCCATTTGGCCGTAGTAGGGGATAAGGACCGCCAGGGAAGTATTGTGTTAGCGGCATCACCGAGGCTGAAGAAGGACTTTGGGATCAAAACGGGCGCGCGGATGTTTGAAATCCCAAAGGATCCGCGCATCCGGCTTGTAGAGCCAAAAATGGCTACGTATGTCAGGATCTCGACTGAATTGACCCGGTTATTCCATCGCTACGTACCGAAAGATGCCATTCATACGTATAGCGTGGACGAAAGTTTTATTAAGATTGATGGAGCGACGAATCTTTGGGGGGATGCCACGACCATTGCCCGCAAAATCAAGGATGATATGGAAAGGGAGTTTCAACTTCCCTGCGCCATAGGCATCGGTCCCAATATGCTGTTGTCTAAGCTATGCCTGGATCTCGATGCAAAAAAAGAGGGGATTGCCGAATGGAGCTATCAAGACGTTCCGGAAAAGCTGTGGCCGTTATCGCCTTTACGTGAAATGTGGGGGATTGGCGGACGCTTGGAGAAAACGCTCAATCGCATGGGCATTTTCTCTGTCGGGCAATTGGCGCAGTATGACCTGGAGAAGCTGGAGGCCAAGTTTGGCGTTATGGGCAATCAGCTCTATTACCACGCATGGGGAGTTGATTTATCTGAAATAGGAGCACCGATCATGGATGGTCAAATCAGCTTTGGCAAGGGGCAGATCCTGCTGCGCGATTATAAGGAGAAAGAGGAAATCAAACGAGTCATTTTAGAAATGTGTGAAGAAGTCGCCAGACGTGCCCGTACCCATCGAAAGGCAGGAAGGACGGTCAGCTTTGGCGTCGGTTACAGTCACGAAGAATTCGGTGGTGGATTCCAACGGTCAAGGACAATAGATGAACCGACCAATATTACCATGGAGCTTTACCGGGTGTGCCTGGAATTATTCGAAGAGAACTACAATGGGAAAACCGTACGGAAAATCAACATCGCCCTTTCTAATATTGTAGAGGACGCAGCACTGCAGATTTCATTATTCGAACCTGACCGATGGGAAAAACGGGAACTCGGGTATGTAGTGGACCGGATCCGAAACAAATATGGATCAGCCGCCCTGCTCCGTGCCGTATCCTATACAGAAGCGGGAACAGCAAGGCATCGTGCCCGCCTCGTGGGTGGACATAAATCGTAATAAATATAGGAGGTGAGAGGATTGATCCGTGATCGGGGAAGAATCAAGTGGACATCTATGATGCTGCCGGAGCATGTGAAATTACTGAGGGATTGGGCAAAGGAAGATACGCACGAGAAGAGGGTCGAACTTGACGAGCAGGAACTGGACAGGATGAATGAAGTCGTCGCAGAGGCGATGGAGTTTGGGAAATTGGTGTCGATTACTCACTATGTAAAGCACCGTCATCAATTATCGATTGGAACCGTTCACCATGTCGACTCACTGGATGGGAAGCTGCACGTCGTAGACAGGTTCGAAGACGTACACTATATTCCACTTGCATGCATTGTGGACATTCGCTTTTTCGATTGACAGCCCAATGAAAAGAGAGACTTCACCAGGGTGAAGTCTCTCTTTTCATTCCATTTACTCTTCGTCCAATACTTTTTCTGCGCGCACACATGATTCGAATTTTCCTTTATGAGATGCGTCACAAAACGGCATGTTTGTAGATAAACCACAACGGCAAAGAGTAAACACTTGTTTCGTTGGAAATACATTTCCATCAGCATCAATCAGTTCCACGTCCCCGCTTACACGAAAAGAACCATTATCATTCACTTTAATCTGAGCTTTTGCCATGAAAAACCACCCTTTCTATAAAATACAAAAGAATTCCCCTTATCGATAGTAAATTGAAAACAGGAAAAATGCAATATTCTAAAGGAAACAAATGAAATGTGATAATATGGTGGAGTAAGGGAGGTCGTAGAATGAAGATTGAATTAACGAATGAAGCAACCCAAAAGATTCAAGGTAAAATAGATAATCAAACCGGATACCTGAAATTAAAGTATGATACAGAGGGGTGTGGCTGTGTCGTAAGTGGAATTCCTACTTTATGGTTTGTACATGAACCTGAAGAAGGGGAAGATATAACGATTGAAACCAATAGCTATCCGATCCTGGTAGAAAAATCTAAAGTGGTATTTCTTGATGAAGACCTGAAAATTGACTTTTCTTCACAAAGTAACACGTTTCAATTAAAAAGCCCCGGGCAGATCATAAATGGGAGAATGAACTTTCTGATGTTTCCGGGTGAATAAAAATAAAAGCCTCAGATCTCAGTACATCCGAGATCCGAGGCTTTTTAAAATTATGTATCGGGATGGATGTTGCAACGTTAAATGGTTGTATAGATACTAATCTAATTCATTCACCAATTCCTCAAACAACCGGGCAACTGAAACCCCTGTCTTCCACCCGTCCATCCCGTCCTCTACAGACCAGCACGCAGATAAAACCGAATGACATAACCCGTAACGAATCAACCGTTCATAAGAAAGGGAAAGTAGTGAGGACATTGTTTTGATTCTGTATCGAAGCAGCTCTAGTGGAATATCCCATTTACTCCATTCATTTAATGTAAACTGAATGCAGTCATATTCTCTCTCACCGATAAGCCCCTTGGGATCAATGGCCGTCCAACCCGAAGATTCCGAGTAGAGAATGTTCCCGTGATGTAAATCACCGTGTAGAAGAAAGAAATCGGTGGAAGTACTGAGCAACTCAGGAAAGAGGGTTTCAGCTTTTAAGAGGAGATCTGCAGGTATGGGTCCACTTCCTCCATTGAATCTTTCCCGCAGGCGCCGAATTCCTTTTGACCAGGACTGAACGGTAGGGTAGGGATGGTGGCTGACAGGTTTATGCCATAAACGGTGAGCAACATGGGCAAACACCTGCAGGACCTCTTCTTCATCCTCAACGGAGTGAAGGGAGATTCCCGGTGCCAGGCGATCTAAAAGAATCCATCCCTCCTCCTTATTAAAATCGAGGGCTTCCACCATGCCCCTTCCTTGAAAATCTTGAAGAGCATGAAACTCATTTGAGAAGTCGTTGTTCGGGTACCCGATCTTTAAGACCGCAGCCCGTTCAAGACCAATTCGGACAGGAACAACAAAATTGTAGCTTAATGAAAAGGGCTCTCCATAGGTTAAGCGGAGCCTTTCTTCCAAAATCACCAAGAGTTCTTCCACGTTTGAAATCCATCCTTCACCCGATTCCCCGTACATGGTTTGCATTTTTGACCTGAAATCAGTTGGAATCAAGAGACATCATCCCTTTCATTTAATACAAATTGATGAAGAAACCGTTGAATCACTTGTTCATATTCCTCAGGGTTATCATTATACGATTGAGCATGAGTTCCCCGGAAATCGAGAAACAACTCTTTGGGTCCCTGTTTTTTTTCAAATAAATCCTTCGTCATTTGAGGAAGGATAAAGTCATCATTTGTGCTGTGGATAAATAACACGGGTTTTCTGATGTTTTGAACAACCGATATTGGTGATAAATCCTTTAATGTGTACCCTTGTCGCAGCTTTAGTGTGCCGCCAACGAGGGGAAGGAGAAATTTAGCCGGCATCTTCGCTTCTACGCTCATACGATAGGCGAGCTGTTCACCAAAGTCGGAAAAAGGGCAATCGGCAATATAAAAATCTGCCCGATCTTCCAGACTGCCGGCGTATAGAAGGAGAGTCGCAGCCCCCATCGATTCACCATGGATTCCAAAGAACACGTCGTCCCCTTCACGACGGATCAACTCATCCACAACAGCCTTTAAATCATATTTCTCAAAATATCCGTAACTTGTCGTCTTCCCGCCGGACTCCCCATGGCGGCGATGATCATAAATCACGGCATTGAATCCCTGTTTAATGAAAAGGTTCATATACTTGATCGAATTCCATTTATTTTCTGTCACACCGTGGGAAAAGATCATGAATTTTTTATGGGGGTGAGGCTTCACAAAAATCGCTTTAATGTCATATCCGTATTGTGAAGGGATCAGCACCTCTTCTTTAGGAAGGGAATCATAATCCTCTTCTATCAGCCTGGTCGATCCTGTTTCACGTGACCGGATAAAGTCATCTCCTTTTTTCGGTAAATACATAAAACGATTCGTAATATAAATCCCAAGCAGACCTATGGACGAAAGGGTACCGCCAAGGATGGCAAGTTTTTTTCTCATTTCATCACCTCAAAGAAAAATCATTCTTACTCATATTGTAGCAAAAGGAGGAAAAAAGAGGAATTTTTGAACAGGGGAATACAAAGAAAAAGTGTCCCAGTGAAGAGACACTCTCATGAATGGATATTTACGATTTAGCATTTTGCCCTTTAGTAGGATGAATGGCTTTTTCAAGTTCTTCCTTAGCCATCGGATTAGAAACCGTATCTGAGTTAGGTTTGCCCTTTTGACTGAAGCCTTTGTCGCGTTTTTGACTCATTGAGCTCATCTCCTTCAAGTTTTATCTAGTTTAGAATGCTCGAAGGAGAAGGAAGGTATTCATGATTGATTCATTTCATACAGGCGGTAGTAACCGCTTTCGATGGGGCGGCTCACATGGGGCTTCACCAGCCCGATGGCATGGGCCAGTTTCCCTAAATCAATTCCTGTGGAGATTCCCATTTCTTCTAACATATATACAACATCCTCAGTTGCTACATTCCCTGTTGCACCCGGGGCGAAAGGACAGCCTCCAAGTCCGCCTGCAGAGGTGTCAAAGCGGTCAACTCCCGCTTGAAGCGACGCAAGGATATTAGCAAGTGCCATCTTACGTGTGTCATGGAAATGCGCTGTCAGTAATGTGTGGGGCAATTCCTGTTTCAGTAACGCAAAGAGATGATATGCTTCAGATGGATTAGCCCTTCCTATCGTATCAGCGACGCTCAATTCATCCACGCCCAATGAAACAAATTCCTCACAAAGAGAAAGAGTATCCTCTGGTAAGATCTTCCCTTCATATGGACAGTAGAATGCGGTGGAGATACAAGCTCTCACGAAGTAACCCCGCTCCTTTAAATCTGAAATCAGGGGGGCCAAGCCTTCAAGAGCTTCATCTGTCGTTTTATTAATGTTTTTCTGATTAAACGTATTGCTTACACCTACGAATACGGCCACTGATCGACAGCCCGTTTCATATACCCGCTCGATTCCCCTTTTATTGGGTGCGAGAACGATATCTCTTGAATCAATCGTCATGCAGGAGTCGACAATATCACTCGCATCCTTCATCTGGGGAACCCATTTGGGAGATACAAACGAAGTAAGCTCCATTTCCCTGATCCCTGATTGCTTCAGCCGAAGGATAAACTCTTTTTTTACATCAGTCGGAACAAAGTTCTTCTCGTTTTGTAATCCGTCTCTCGGACCTACTTCAATAATCGTTGCTTTTTTAGGTAAATTCATATTTTCCCTCCCTCTTTCATTTTAAGAAAATTTCGACATATAAATCAATATAAAAATTTTTTGACAAATTTAGAGGAATTTAACCGCTTACATAGAATGAGTTTAAGTGGAACTGTTTTTAAAGGTTAGTCGTAGGCAAACTAATCAGTCAGAAGAGAAAGGGAGGAAGAAAGATGTCGAATGAAGTCGTCATTGTGAGCGCAGTGCGCACAGCCATCGGAAGCTTTAACGGATCTTTAAAAGGCATTTCAGCTCCGGAACTTGGAGCGATTGTCATTAAAGATGCCTTAGAGAAGGCTGGTTTAAATGCAAGTGATGTAGATGAAGTAATCATGGGGAATGTATTGCAGGCAGGATTAGGTCAAAATCCGGCTCGTCAAGCATCCCTCAAAGCGGGACTCCCTGAGCATGTGCCTGCCATGACCATAAACAAAGTGTGTGGATCAGGATTAAAAACGGTCCATTTGGCAACGCAGGCCATCCTTGCAGGGGATGCGGATATCATCGTTGCAGGTGGAATGGAAAATATGAGTCAGGCTCCATATTTACTAAAAGGAGCGAGAGAAGGATACAAAATGGGAGACCAGAAAGTAGTCGACAGCATGATTTCCGACGGCTTATGGTGTGCCTTTAATGATTATCATATGGGCGTAACGGCAGAAAATCTTTGCGACCGCTATTCCCTTACACGTGAAGAGCAGGACGAATTTGCGGCCTGGAGCCAGCAAAAGGCAGCTGCTGCGATTGAATCCGGCCGATTTGAAGATGAAATCGTCCCGGTACATATCCCGCAGCGAAAAGGAGACCCTGTTGTATTCAACCAGGATGAATTTCCTCGTAAAGGGTCGACTGCCGAGAAACTTTCCGGCCTTCGCGCAGCCTTCAAAAAAGAGGGCACTGTAACAGCCGGAAATGCATCGGGCATCAATGATGGAGCCGCTGCAGTGGTCGTCATGTCGAGGAAGAAAGCCGACGAACTGGGCATCACGCCTCTAGTGACGATCAAAGGGAATGCCAATGCCGGTGTTGATCCGAGCGTTATGGGGATCGGCCCTGTTGCAGCCGTTAAAAAAGTATTGGAAAAAACAAAGCTGACGATTGAAGATATGGAATTAATTGAAGCCAATGAAGCATTTGCTGCCCAATCATTAGCGGTGGATAAAGAACTTCAATTCAAAAAGGATACTCTTAACGTAAATGGCGGAGCCATTGCGTTAGGTCACCCGATAGGAGCCAGCGGCACTCGGATTCTGGTGACCCTGATTCATGAAATGAAGAAAAGAGGCGTACAAAACGGACTGGCTACCCTTTGTATCGGCGGCGGCCAGGGAGTAGCAACAGTCGTTGAACTTCATAAATAAGGAATTGAAAGATCCACATTCAAGGAGGGAATACAATGAAAGAAGTATACACTTCATATGACGAAGCGGTAGCAGACATCCACGATGGAGCCACTTTAATGGTTGGAGGATTCGGCTTGTGCGGGATTCCTGAAAAACTCATTCTTGCCCTTGTAGAAAAAGGTGTGAAAAACCTGACCGTCATTTCCAATAACTGTGGGGTAGACGACTGGGGCTTAGGTTTATTATTGAAAAATAAGCAGATTGATAAAATGATTGGCTCCTATGTCGGGGAAAACAAAGAATTTGAAAGACAGGTATTATCTGGTGAACTGGAAGTGGAATTGGTTCCTCAAGGTACGCTTGCAGAGAAGATCCGTGCCGGGGGAGCTGGGATTCCTGCCTTCTATACGCCTGCAGGAGTCGGGACACCGGTGGCCGAAGGAAAAGAAACACGCACATTTAATGGAAAAGAATACTTGCTGGAAGAAGCCTATACGGCAGACTTTTCCCTTGTTCGAGCGTGGAAGGCCGATAAGATGGGGAATCTGATCTACAACAAAACGGCTCAAAACTTTAACCCGATGATCGCGGCTGCAGGAAAAGTGACGATTGCCGAAGTAGAAGAACTTGTTGAAATCGGAGAAATCAATCCGAATGAAGTGCATACCCCAAGCATCTACGTGCAGCGACTTATTCAGGCAGACCAGGAAAAACGCATTGAAAGAAGAACAGTGAAGCAAGCATAGAAGGGAGAGTGGAACGGGATGGATCGTGCCAAAATGCGTGAAAGAATAGCAAGAAGAGCGGAAAAGGAAATAGAAGATGGTTTCTATGTCAATTTAGGAATCGGTATGCCTACACTGGTAGCCAATTATATAACAGAAAACAAACAGGTTGTTCTTCAATCTGAAAATGGATTACTTGGAATCGGCCCTTATCCCGGGGAAGAAGAAGTCGATGCAGACCTCATCAATGCCGGGAAAGAAACCGTTACGGCAATTCCAGGCTCATCTTACTTTGATAGTTCGGAATCATTCGGGATGATCCGTGGAGGCCACATCAATATTGCGATCCTGGGTGGAATGGAAGTAGCTGAAAATGGTGATCTTGCCAACTGGATGATACCTGGGAAAATGATTAAAGGTATGGGCGGAGCAATGGATCTCGTCCATGGAGCCCAACGAATCATCGTCATCATGGAGCACGTGAATAAAGCCGGTGAGAGCAAGATCCTGAAGGAATGCACATTGCCTCTGACAGGAAAAGGCGTCGTGCACCGGATCATCACCGATCGTGCCGTGATGGATGTGACAGAAGGAGGCTTATTGCTTCGTGAAGTAGCTAACGGCTTCTCCGTGGAAGATATCCAATCATCCACAGATGCGACGTTGATTGTAGGGGAAGATGTGAAATTGGAAGCCTATTGATGGAGTGAGTCGGTTATAAGGGGCGTGTCCCCCTTTTGACCGGCTTTTTTTGAGCCTGATTTTTGACTAAAACTAAAAAAAGATTTATAACTATGACAGATAGGGGGAATCAGCGCATGTCTAAGAAAAAGAAACAGGAAGCAGAAATGACGTTAAAGAATTCAATCAACCAGGATCTATTCGAACAATTAAAGCAGAAGAAGAAAGAGCTTGAAAAAGTAGAGTCCGTGAAAAAGGAAGAAGAGCGTCTTAGAAAAATAGAAGAGAAGAAGCAGCGGGAGAAGAATAAGAGCTTTGAAGAGCTGCTGAATGAAAGCAGTCTGGATTGGAAGAGTTACAAGGATTGATGAGGGACATAAAAGTAGTACCACATCAATCAGAATGGAAAGAAAAATTCGAAACAGAAAAGCGTTCACTCGAAAGGATTCTCCCGGATGCAACCATCCATCATATCGGCTCGACGTCGGTACCTGGATTGGCCGCTAAACCGATTATCGATATTCTTATAGAAGTCCCTGGCCTGGAGAGCATTGATGACCGGACAGAAGAATTCAGCCAACTGCATTTTGTGGGTAAAGGGGAGAATGGTATCCCGAACCGCCGCTATTTCTATAAGGGAGAAGGTAATGAGAGAGCCGTACATCTTCATGTTTTCCCTTATGGAATCGATCATGTGATCAGGCACTTGGCGTTTCGTGATTATTTAAGGGAATACAGCCCGGAAGCCCAGCGATATGGTGAACTGAAATCAAGGCTTGCAAAGAAATTCCCCCATGATATGGAAGGCTACATTCAAGGGAAAGACCAATATGTGAAGGACTTGGAGAAAAAAGCGTTAAATTGGTATGAAAAAAATAAGCGGGAAGGGAATTGAGAGCCCTGACCCGCTTATTTTTTTCACTCAATCCCTATGTTGCTCATACCGTGATAATTTAGTTAAGTGTTTAAGCATATCCAACTCCTCAGTAGATAAAGGATTCGCATTCACAGCATCAATATTCTCTTGAAGTTGCTGAACAGAACTGGCTCCTGGAACCACGGCTGCAACCGATTGGTGGGAAAGAATAAATTGGAGGGCAAGCTCATTCATTTTGCGCTGATCTCCCATTTTGCTATGAATGGACTCGATCGTTTCTTGAAGCTCATGATAAGAATAGTCCAGATACCCACTCTCTTTCATTTTGGCAGAAGCTTTGGAAAGCATTTTCTCAGAAAGAAGTCCTTTTGCCAAAGGTCCCCGGGCCACGATACTCACCTTATTCTCGTCCAATAGGTCCATCCATTCTTCCGGACGGCGATCCAATAAGCTGTACTGCATCATCACGCTCTCGATGGAGGCTGAGCTTAAGAATCGCTTAATCACATTCGGCCGAATGGAGGAGATTCCATAATGGCGAATCAAACCTTCACTCTTTAATTCTTCAAAAGCCTCGATCGTTTCATCAAAATGATCTTCAATCGTCCCGCCATGAAGCTGATAGAGGTCGATATAGTCGACTTTCAGGCGAGATAGGCTATCCTTGACGGCAGACTTGACATAGGATTTGGAAGGATCCCAGCGCCAGCCTTCTTCCACGTCATCCCAGCGATTCCCTACCTTTGTGGCAAGTATGATGTCATCTCGGATCTCGCGAATGGCTTTACCCACAATTTCTTCATTTTGACCAAAGTCATATAAATCAGCGGTATCAAGATAATTGATTCCATTTTCTAAAGCGTGTTGTACAATTTCCTTGGCAGCTTTTTCTCCGGTTCCAAGAGACATACAACCGAGCCCCATCTTTGAAACAAATAAATCAGATTTTCCTATTGGTCTTTTTTCCATTGTATCCGTCCTTTCGACATTAGCACTCTCTATTATATTAACGAAAGTCGGGACGAATAAACAAAAGATACGGCTGGTTTCAACGATTGGCTTCGATCCATTCCTTCACCGTGACGTAGGTTTGATTATATTGCTTCAGCTTCTCCCTGATTTCCCATGATTTACCTACCAGGATGATCCGGTCTTTTTCAACAATCACCTTCAAGGGGTTTCACCTCGATCCTCGAATCAGATATGGTAAAATGTATGAGGGCAAGGTCGATGACAGAACAAGGAGAGTTGAACGATGAAGAAATTTGAAGAAAAGACGATTACAACGGAAACGATCTATCAAGGGAAAATCATTGATCTTCAAGTGGATGAAGTAGAGCTTCCAAACGGCAAAACATCCAAGAGGGAATTGATTAAGCATCCTGGGGCTGTTGCCGTTATTGCGTTAACACCGGAAGGGAAATTGGTGATGGTGGAGCAATATCGCAAAGCTCTGGAGAAATCCATCATCGAAATTCCAGCAGGGAAGCTTGAACCCGGGGAAGAACCTGATAAAACAGCCCTTCGTGAATTGGAAGAAGAAACAGGCTATGGATGTGGGAATCTGGAACACCTGATTTCATTTTATACGTCACCTGGATTTGCCGATGAGCTTGTGCACTTGTATATCGCTCACGATCTTTATCCCATTCAGGAATCGAAAGAGACGGATGAAGATGAATTTGTAGAGTTGATTGAAGTATCAGTCGAGGAAGCGGAGCAGCTTATAAAGGAACAGCGGATTTACGATGCAAAAACAGCTTATGCCGTTCAATATCTGCAACTGCAGAAGCTTACAAATTAAGAGAAAACAGGACGGCCAAAAAAGGCTGTCCTGTTTTCATGCGGTAATCAAATCTTAATTGAGTTCCCCTGGAATCAGAGAATAAACACATGTATTACGTGCATCTTTCCCATTTTCATCAAGGTGATCATGACGAATGGTACCCTCAAGAGTAAATCCCAGTTTTTCAGGTATTCTTTTGGAACCTCCATTTCTCTCATCGCAGCGAATTTCCACCCGCTGGCAGGAAAGGTCTTCTAAGGCGAAGTGGGTTAACGCATTAACCGCTTCAACAATGTAACCCTTTTTTGTGTGTTTCGTGTGAAGCCAATATCCGATTTCCACTTTTGGAACGTTCCAATCGATGCGGTGCAGTCCTGTAGATCCAATAAATTCATCTGTTTCTTTCAAATAAATATGTAGTCGAATGTCGGTCTTCTTTATGAATTCTGCATAGGAATCCCGTACTCCCGCCTCCACTTCTTCCAGGGATTGTTCTTTACGGGCGAAGGGAAGCCAGGGTTTTAATTCATTTCTTGATTCTGAGATGGCATTAAAGACGTCAGATCCGTCTCCGGGCAGGCACGGTCTAATATAAAGGCGGGACGTTTCAATCCTCTCGGGAAACTCGATTAAACTTGGAATTCTCATAATATGTTCCTCCACTTCCACCATAAGGTTTCTATGATTATACGGTTATCCCCATGTAATTTCAATAGAATAGAAGAGAGAAGAATAAACGTGTCCTTCCCAACATATAGATTAGTAATCGATATCTAGGAGGAGCACTGTGATGCGCAAAAAAGTATCAAATTCAAATCCACTCGTTCAACATGTACAAGCACATTCCTCAATCTATTTATTTATCATTACGCTGTTTCTAATGGGGATCATTTTTGGAGCAATCGTGGTCAATTCATTGTCATTTGCCCAAAAAGAAGACCTGTATTTCTATTTAAGTAAGTTCTTCAGCGAAATGGAAGATGGCAGTATGACGTCAGCAGAAGAGCTGTTCCGTCAGAGCTTCCTTCATAATGTGAAGTATCTCGGACTGATGTGGTTACTGGGAATCTCGATTATTGGACTCCCCCTCATCTTCGTTCTATTATTTATGAAGGGTGTAGTGGTTGGATTTTCAGTAGGTTTCCTTGTGAATCAAATGGGATGGAGCGGGTTTTTATTATCCTTTGTCAGCGTCTTACCTCAAAATATCATCATTATTCCGGCGTTTATTTTCATCGGAGCGATCAGCGCCAGTTTCTCCCTTACGCTGATTCGAAAGATTTTCATGAGGCAGACATCTTCCATGCAATTTCAAATGATTCCGTTCTTATCCAGATACGTGATCTTCTTGGTGGTGGCTATAGGGATTGTCACGATTGCAGCCAGCATTGAAGCGTATCTTTCTCCTAACTTAATGGAAGCGGTTATTTCGAAAATAAAATAAAACGATTCTTATATAAGAATCGTTTTATTTGTTTAATTATAATAATTTTATTTTGCTTATTCCTCCCTTTTTGATATAATAGTAAGGACATTGACGAGGGAGGAGAGGACTATGGAAAGCCGTATTGAAAGAATCAAAAAACAACTTCATTCTGCCAGCTACAAGCTTACGCCGCAGCGCGAAGCAACGGTGCGCGTGTTATTGGAACATGAAGAAGATCACCTCAGCGCCGAAGATGTATACCTCCTCGTTAAGGAAAAATCTCCGGAAATTGGACTGGCAACTGTATATCGTACGTTGGAATTGCTATCTGAACTGAAAATTGTGGATAAAATCAATTTTGGCGATGGTGTATCGCGTTATGATCTCAGGCAAGAAGGGGCAGCTCACTTTCATCATCATTTAGTATGCATTGAATGTGGAGCGGTTGATGAAATACAAGAAGATCTCTTAGAAGACGTGGAAGCGATTGTTGAACGAGATTGGAAATTTAAAATAAAAGATCACCGCCTTACCTTTCATGGTATTTGTTCCAGATGCCAGGATAAAGAAGAGGACCCAGAAGAATAATATGATGCCGAAAAGCCTTAAAGATTCCTGTCGTTGTTTCTCATTTGAAACATCCCATACATACTCTTTAAGGCTTTTTTATATACATGGACAGAAATTTTCACCGTTTTAACTCCATAAGGTATAAAACAGATTAAAAACGTCATAGCTTGTATTAATAGACGTTAGTACCGATGAATATGGAGGACGACAGGATGATAAAAGGAATTCAAATGGTATGGCAAACCATCAAAGTGTTTATTTTGTTTACCGGATCAACGATTTTGTTTTACTATGGTATTATGTGGATCAGTGAAGAATACGAAGGCTATCACAGATATGATGAACCCGAGGGCGCAGCAGTCAAGGTGTATTCTTCTGTGACGGATGAAGAAAGCCATTGGTATGATCGGCTATTATTTTTTTATATGAACGGGGAGTAATGCAGTGTGGAAGACCATATTCAAGATTTCATGCACTTTTTAATAGTAGAAAAAGGACTGGCCAAAAATACGATAGAGTCGTACCAGCGTGACTTAAAGAATTATGCACTATACTTAGCGAAGGTGGAAGAAATATCGGAATTGAACGCCGTTTCGAGAATGAATATAGTCCAATTTCTCGGGCACTTAAAGAGTCAGGGGAAATCTTCAAAGACAGTTGCACGCCATGTTGCATCAATCCGATCCTTCCATCAATTTTTGTTAAGAGAAAAAGCGACGGAACAAGATCCGACTGTGCATATCGAGACACCGAAAACAGAGCGGACGCTTCCGAAGATTTTAAGCATAGCCGAAGTCGAAGCTTTACTCGAAGCCCCTGAGGAATCTACACCACTTGGGATGAGAGATAAAGCGATGCTTGAAATCCTTTATGCGACAGGTATCAGGGTAAGTGAACTCATTCAACTAAAACTGGATGATGTCCACTTGACCATGGGATTTGTCCGATGTATAGGAAAAGGGAACAAAGAACGGATTATCCCCATCGGACAAACGGCAATGAATGTTCTTGAGAAATACTTAGAAGATGCCAGGTTAAAATTAAGAAGCAAGAAGCACCGGGATGATCACCTGTTTTTAAATCATCATGGTAAAGGCCTGACAAGACAAGGTTTCTGGAAGAACTTAAAAGCTCTTGCAAAAAAAGCCAATATCGAAAAGGATCTGACTCCTCATACACTCAGGCACTCATTCGCAACCCATTTATTGGAGAATGGGGCAGACCTTAGGGCAGTACAGGAAATGCTCGGTCATGCAGACATTTCCACGACACAAATCTATACACATGTAACGAAAACGCGCTTAAAGGATGTATACTCACAATTTCATCCGAGGGCTTAGAAAAAGAAGAGGGATGTCTTAAAGAAAATAGTATTCTTTAAGGGATCTCTCTTGTTTTTTCTGAAAGGAAAAAGTAGAATGTAGATGTCAGACTTCTGACGTTAAATCCTGTCGATTGCCATAATGCAGTTAAGGGTAAGATACGATTAAATATTAAAAATGTAACCGCTTTTTTTAATAAGGAACGACATATAGGAGGTTGATTTGAATGAGTAACTATACATACAAAAGAGTTCATCTGATCGTCATGGACTCAGTGGGAATCGGTGAGGCGCCTGATGCCGACCTGTTCAATGATATAGGATCGGATACGATTGGTCACATTGCTGAACATATGAATGGACTGAACATGCCCAATATGGGAAAGCTTGGACTTTCCAATATTAAAGAAGTGAAGGGGATTGAAAAAGCTGACAAGCCGTTGGCATACTTCACGAAAATGCAGGAAGCATCTGTTGGTAAAGATACGATGACTGGCCATTGGGAAATAATGGGTCTTAATATTGATAAACCTTTCAAAACGTATCCAGACGGTTTTCCTGAAAAATTAATTCAGAAACTTGAAGCTGAGACGGGCAGAGCGATCATTGGTAACAAGCCTGCAAGCGGAACTGAGATTATTGAAGAGTTAGGAAAAGAGCATATGGAAACAGGAGCTCTTATTGTTTATACTTCTGCAGATCCTGTCCTTCAAATTGCCGCTCATGAAGACATCATTCCAATTGAAGAGCAGTACAAAATTTGTGAAATCGCCCGTGAAATCACGAAAGAAGAGGAATACCTCGTAGGTCGTGTGATTGCTCGTCCATTCGTTGGTGAACCAGGCGAGTTCAAACGTACGTCCAATCGTCATGACTATGCGTTAAAACCTTTTAACCGTACCGTAATGAATGAACTGAAGGATTCTGGGTTTGACGTGGTCGCCATTGGTAAAATTTCAGATATTTTTAATGGCGAAGGAGTGACTGAATCGATCCGTACGAAGCATAATATGCACGGGATGGACGGCCTCATTGAATCATTCGATCAAGACTTCACAGGCTTGAGCTTCCTGAATCTTGTCGATTTCGATGCTTTATTCGGACATCGTCGCGATCCAGAAGGCTATGGAAAGGCGTTAGAAGAATTTGATGCACGGCTGCCTGAAGTGTTCGAGAAAATGACGGAAGATGATCTTCTTATCATTACAGCCGATCACGGGAACGATCCTACCGCTCCAGGAACTGACCATACAAGAGAATATGTTCCACTTCTCGTTTATTCAAAACGCTTTGACGGAGGGAAAGAGCTGCCTATCTCTGAAACATTCGCAGATATCGGCGCTACCGTGGCAGACAACTTTAATGTGACCATGCCGAAGTTTGGTCGCAGTTTCTTATCGCAATTGAAATAGGTTTTAATGGGAAAATATAGAAATGGAGAAGGGTGCATGTACGAACATCGGCCCATTTCCTCCTCTTTACGTTGAATGATAATAAAAGGAGTAATGAATATGAATTTCGAAAACATCCAAAATGCAGCAAACCACTTAAAAAATCAATACACAGGCCAACCGAAGATCGGACTCATCCTTGGTTCAGGGTTGGGTGTGTTAGCTGATGAAATCCAAAATTCAGTGAAAATACCTTATAAAGAAATCCCTGATTTTCCTGTTTCGACAGTGGCAGGACACGCAGGCCAGCTTGTGTTCGGCCAATTGGCGGGTCAGGAAGTCGTGGCCATGCAAGGGCGCTTTCATTATTACGAGGGGTACGGATTCGATAAAGTCACATTTCCCGTCCGTGTTATGAAAGAACTAGGTGTCGAAGTCTTAATCGTGACAAATGCAGCCGGTGGAGTGAATGAAAGCTTTCAGGCTGGTGACTTGATGCTGATCACGGATCATATTAATAATATGGGTGGCAATCCACTAATTGGGGCAAACGATTCCCGCTTAGGACCTAGATTCCCGGATATGTCAGAAGCTTATTGTAAAGAATTGCGTCAAAAAGCGAAAGAAATCGCAGGGAAGCTTTCAATTGAAGTGCAAGAAGGTGTATATGTGGGGAATACAGGTCCTACATACGAAACTCCAGCTGAAGTTCGTCTTGCCCGTACCCTTGGAGGAGACGCAGTAGGAATGTCGACTGTACCTGAAGTGATCGTAGCCCGCCACGGCGGAATGAAAGTGCTTGGAATCTCATGCATCTCAAATATGGCGGCAGGTATCCTTGACCAACCCCTATCCCATGATGAAGTGATTGAAACAACCGAAATGGTTCGTGCAAACTTCCTGGCATATGTAAAAGAAATCGTGAAATCAATCTAATAGTGGTAGGTATTAAAATTGAAAACTAGAGGGACTTCCCTTTGACAATACTAGAAGAGCGGGTGAATACAATGAGAATGGTTGACTTAATAGAGAAGAAGCGTGAAGGTAAAGAACTCTCTACAGAAGAAATAAAATTTATCGTTGAAGGTTATACAGATGGAAGCATCCCTGATTATCAGGTAAGTGCCCTGACAATGGCCATCTTCTTCAAAGACATGAGCGATAGAGAAAGAGCAGACCTGACGATGGCAATGGTCGAATCAGGAGATCAAATCGATCTGTCTGCGATTGAAGGAATCAAAGTAGACAAGCACTCTACAGGCGGTGTTGGTGATACAACGACCCTTGTTCTGGGACCACTGGTTGCTTCCGTTGGAGTACCTGTAGCGAAGATGAGTGGACGAGGACTTGGACACACTGGAGGAACCATCGATAAGCTTGAATCCGTCAAAGGTTTCCATGTGGAAATTGAAAATGATGAATTCATCAGATTGGTGAACAAGAATAAGTTAGCCGTTATCGGACAAAGTGGTAATTTAACACCGGCTGATAAAAAGCTTTATTCATTACGTGATGTGACGGCAACGGTCAATAGCATTCCTTTGATCGCAAGTTCCATCATGAGTAAGAAAATAGCTGCTGGTGCGGATGCTATCGTACTTGACGTGAAGACGGGTGCCGGAGCTTTCATGAAAACACTGGACGATTCAAAAGACCTGGCCAAAGCAATGGTGAACATCGGAAACAACGTCGGCAGAAAAACAATGGCGGTCATTTCGGATATGAGTCAGCCACTGGGCTTCGCGATCGGAAACGCACTTGAAGTGAAAGAAGCGATCGATACATTAAAAGGTGAAGGTCCAGAAGACTTAACAGAATTATGCTTAACTCTTGGAAGTCATATGGTTTATCTTGCTGAAAAAGCATCAACATTGGAAGAAGCGAGAGAGCTATTACAGAAAGCGATTGAAGATGGATCGGCTCTTGAGAATTTCAAAGTATTCCTTGAATCACAAGGTGGAGATCCATCCGTTGTGGATGATCCATCAAAACTTCCACAAGCGCAATATAAGGTTGAGCTTGAAGCGAAAGAGGATGGCTATGTATCAGAAATCGTGGCCGATGCAGTAGGAACGGCTGCTATGTGGTTAGGAGCAGGCCGTGCAACAAAAGATTCTGTTATTGATTTAGCGGTTGGTCTTGAGTTGCGCAAAAAGATCGGTGATTCTGTCAAAACGGGAGATTCCCTTGTGACGATCTATAGCAATGATGAGAATATCGACAATGTAAAAGAGAAATTATACGAAAGCATTAAAGTAACAGCGGAAAATGTGAAAGCACCTACGTTGATTCATACTGAAATCACGGGTTGATTTTTAATATTGATCGGGGCCTTTGCCAAGAGAATTATTTCTCTTTGGCAGGGGCTTTTTTTGAGTTTATAAGGAAATAAAAATACCTAATAATGGAAAAAATAGAAATTCCAGGTGTGGGAGACGCAATTAACCTCCAAATTGACGCAATTCCATCCCAAACAGGGGTAATTGAATTTTGACGCAATTACTCGTGAAAATGACGCATTGAAAACAATCATTATCACTCTCTCACACTCAAAAGAGCAGATTTCACCTGACAAAATGCTACACCTCACTGATCTTGAGGAAAACACAACATTTCATCCCTTCTTTGAAGTATCTCCCCTTATATTTAACCATTTATCAAACATTTTTATCACTTACCACCTATCAATCGTAAACCAACCTCACTTTTTTACCAATGTTTGTATAAAAATGATGCAGTTGGAAAAAATGGGTCTATGAGTATTGATTTAAAACGAGATTTGATTGGAGGACAGTTGGATGAAACGTTTTGCGTATATAGTGAGTACATTTGTTTTAGCAGCTTTTTTGTTTCCTTCAATGGGGTTTGCCCAGGAGAAGAAATCGGAATTAGCTGAAGTAGCGAAATCAGCTGTTTTGATTGAGCGGGATACTGGAACGGTATTATATGAGAAGAACAGCCATGAAAAGCTGGCACCGGCATCCATGACTAAAATTATGACGATGATGTTGATCATGGAAGCCCTTGATAAAGGTCAAATAAAGTGGGAAGACAGTGTTCGGGCGAGTGAATATGCTGCTTCGATGGGTGGATCACAAATTTTCCTGGAGCCCGGTGAAAGCATGACGGTGGAAGAAATGCTTAAGGGGATTGCGATTGGTTCAGCCAATGATGCATCAGTAGCCATGGCGGAACATATATCAGGAAGTGAAGAAGCCTTTGTTGAAAAGATGAACAAAAAGGTAGAAGAGCTTGGGTTAAAAGACACTCGGTTCAAAAACCCGACAGGCTTACCGTCCAAAGATCATTATAGTTCGGCCCATGACATGTCCATGATGGCCAAGGAACTTCTAAAATACGAAGGAATCACCAAGTTCACAGGCAGCTATGAATCGTACTTACGTGAAGATACGGAAAAAAAATTCTGGTTGGTAAATACAAACAAATTGGTTCGTTTCTATGACGGCGTGGATGGACTGAAAACCGGATTCACCAACGAAGCGAAATACTGCTTAACGGCAACGGCGAAGAAAGACAATATGAGAGTCATTGCTGTCGTGTTCGGAGCACCGACTCCTAAAGAGCGAAACAACGAGGTAAGTAAAATGCTTGATTATGCCTTCAATCAGTATTCAACCAAACCTCTCTTCAAAAAGGGAGACTCCCTGGCCCAGGTGAAAGTGTCGAAAGGGAAACAAAACAGAGTGGATGCAGTCACGGAAGAGCCCATCTCCCTGTTAACACAAAAAGGTGAAAAACTGGATAAGGTAGAACAGAAAATTACACTCTCTAAAGACTTGAAGGCTCCTATCAAAAAAGGAGATAAAGTCGGGACACTTGTCATCATGAACAAAGGAGAAAAAGTGTTGGAAAGCACTCTCGTCGCAAAGAAAAATGTAAATGACGCAAGCTGGTGGGAGCTGTATAAAAAATCCTTTGGACTTTTCACGAAAGTTGGAAAGTAAAACTGTCGAACCGATTTCTGATAAAAATTACCTCTAATTATGACGAATTCCTTCTAGTTTTGTCATGGAGAAGGAATTTACTAAAAGAATAGCGAAATGACTCACTATACGACAGAGAAGGAGGCTTTCTGATAGTGAGTCTTGCTATTAACTTAGAAGTCAAAAAAGATGTTTTGTGTATTCGTTTAAGTGGTGAGCTGGATCATCATACTGCTGATGAGCTTAGGGAAAAAGCTTCGAATCTGATTGAAAGTGAGAATGTGAAGCATATCATTTTGAATTTAGAGGAACTAAGCTTTATGGATAGTTCAGGGTTAGGTGTAATTTTGGGTCGATACAAGCAGATTAAACAAAAGCATGGAGAAATGGTTGTGTGTGCGATCTCCCCTTCTGTAAACCGATTATTTGAAATGTCCGGATTGTTTAAGATTATCCGTCTTGAGCCGTCTGAAGAAAACGCATTACAAAGATTGGGGGTCGCCTGAAATGAGAAATGAAATGAACATTCAATTCAGTTCTTTAAGCCAAAATGAGTCCTTTGCCAGAGTTACCGTTGCTTCATTTATTGCACAGCTGGATCCGACGATGGATGAGTTGACTGAAATCAAGACAGTCGTATCTGAAGCGGTTACAAATGCCATCATTCACGGATATGACAACAGACCGAATGGTATCGTCTATATTTCTGTCATTATGGAAGAAGATGGATATATCGATATGACCATCCGCGATGAAGGAGTCGGGATTGGTGATGTAGAGGAAGCCCGTCAACCATTGTTCACGTCCAAGCCAGAGCTTGAGCGTTCAGGCATGGGCTTTACCATTATGGAGAATTTCATGGATGAAATAGAAGTGTCATCACACCCAGGTACAGGCACCACGGTAAGACTAAAGAAGCACTTGACCAATAGTAAAGCGCTATGCAATTAAGGAGTCGTGCCCATGGATGTCGAAGTTAAGAAAGATAAGGAACAGACCTTTCTGAAGGATCATGAGGTGAAAGAGCTCATAAAGCAGAGCCAGGACGGTGACCAAAGTGCCCGGGACTTGATTGTCCAGAAGAACATGAGGTTGGTATGGTCCGTCGTCCAGCGGTTCCTCAATCGGGGATATGAGCCAGATGATCTCTTTCAGATAGGCAGTATCGGGTTGCTGAAATCAGTCGATAAGTTTGATTTAAGCTACGACGTCAAGTTTTCAACATATGCAGTTCCGATGATCATTGGTGAAATCCAGAGGTTCATCCGGGATGACGGAACAGTAAAGGTAAGTCGTTCGCTGAAGGAAATGGGAAACAAGATTCGTAAAGCCAAGGATGAACTTTCCAAGAAATTCGGGAGGGTTCCGACGGTGAGTGAGCTTGCCGAACATCTGGAGTATTCGGTTGAAGAAGTCATCATGGCTCAGGAGGCAAGCAGAGCCCCTTCTTCCATTCATGAAACCGTTTATGAAAATGATGGAGATCCCATTACCCTTTTGGATCAGATTGCGGATAATAGCGATAATAAATGGTTTGACAAAATTGCCTTAAAAGAAGCCATTAGGGAACTGGATGATCGGGAACGGCTGATTGTGTATTTAAGGTATTACAAAGACCAAACCCAATCGGAAGTAGCAGATCGACTGGGTATATCCCAGGTCCAGGTATCGAGACTGGAGAAGAAGATATTACAAACAATGAAAGATCATATGCATACAGAATCATAGTAGGCAAAATAACCTTGTTGTTTCAAAGAATTATGTTGAAACGACAAGGTTATTTTTATTAATGAAATGAATAGAACAGTTGATGATCTATTGAACCCGCATTCCCCCCTTTGAAATTGTTGCCATTTTCAAAAGCTCCGAACCTTCAAAAACTATACTATTTCTTCCTTCCTCCTCCATTCATCTCAACCGACCACACGCAGCCATTACATAAATTATTTCCGTTAATCCATACTATTGGTACGAAGGGAAAATCATGTTTTCAGGAAGTGAACTGCATGGAAGGTATTTTGTATATACGCTTACGTCATCGAGTGCAGGTAAGGGAAGAGAGTACAGTCAAGCTTGGACAGCTTGCTCAAATCATAGCACCTGAAAATATTCTGGAAGAATTAAGGGGAATCCCGATTCATCAAGTGACAGCATCTGATAAGAATATCATTGTGGTCGATGTGATGAGAGTGATAAGAGAAATTTGCAAGAACTTCTCGGATCTTGATATTCAAACGATTGGACCCACACAAAGTATTATTGAAGTGATCTATGAGAAAAAGAAAATCTCTCTTCCTCTATTCATTGGCGTTTGGTTACTATTATTCATCGGTGCAGCCCTGGCAATTATGAATTTTCATGAAGATGTAAGTATGAGGGAAGTTCATCAAAGGCTGTATCATTTTGTAACTGGGGATGAGGATCCTCATCCATTACTGTTTCAAGTTCCCTATTCATTCGGTTTAGGCCTTGGGATGATTTTATTTTTCAACCATGTGTTTCGAAAGAGACTTAATGAAGAGCCGAGTCCACTAGAGGTTGAAATGTTTAATTACCAGCAGGATTTAGATCAGTATGTCATCATGCATGAAAATAAAGAAAGTCAGAAAAAATTAGATGACAATTAACGTATTGATTACAGTATTTATTGGTTTTGCTGGTGGACTGGCCGTCGGTTCCGGGTTTGTAGCTTTTCTAACCGTATTAGGAATCATCCCAAGGTTAACTCAGTTAACAAAAACAATGAAAATGATTCACCACTATGAACTGGCTGTCATTATTGGTGCACTGGCAGGAGGATTTGTCAGCTTAAATAATTATACGCTGCACTTTTCCCCATTCGTTCTTATGCCCATCGGTTTAGCGAGTGGAGTGTTCATCGGACTGTTGGCGGCTGCATTGACAGAGGTATTGAATGTGTTCCCGATCCTCGCAAAGCGGATTGGGATTGAAGGTCAAATCGTCATTCTCATTATGGCGATTGTATTTGGGAAAATTGCCGGCTCACTTTTTCATTGGCTCTACTTGGTTCATCAATAAACAGCAAGAGGCAGGGGTTCGTATGGACGACAAAAGAAAAGTGATCCTGATTACAGATGGAGATGAATATGCCAAGCGGGCAATTGAGTGCGTGGCAAAAGAGTATGGAGGACGATGTATCTCAAGCTCTAAAGGAAATCCTTCTGTTTTATCAGGACCAGAGATAGTGAAATTAATCAGAAGAGCAAAGAATGACCCCGTCTTTGTGATGTTTGATGATAGTGGATTTATTGGCGAAGGTGCAGGCGAAAGGGCACTAAAACATGTTGCGAACCACCCTGGCATAGACGTGCTCGGAATCATTGCGGTAGCAAGTAAAACCAGGCAGGCTGAATGGACAAGAGTGGATGTATGCATTGATAAATTTGGTGAATTAACTCCATATGGGGTGGATAAATTCGGTGTACCTGAAATGGATTTGGGAAGATTAACGGGTGACACGGTTTATTGCCTTGATGAACTGGATGTTCCCGTTATTGTCGGAATTGGTGACATTGGCAAAATGGCCAAAAGGGATCACTACTCACAAGGTTCGCCCATTACGAAAAAGGCTGTTGAAATCATTTTGGAAAGGAGCGGATATCGTGCCTGAGAAAACCAAAGAAACACCAATATCAAAAGATTTAGCTGTTATAGAAGAATACATGAAGAATCATGTAGGATTAAACAAAAGCTTTGATTTAGGTGTACGTAAACTCATGATTTTGAAAAAAGGAGTGCACATCTACTATATAAACGGGTTGACTGATGCTTCCTACATTATTCAAATAGTGGAGGAACTCGTTGAGATCAATGATCATGAGCGTGCAACGAGCCGATTATATGAGATTGTACATAATCGCCTTGTTCATCAATCGGTTGAGCCGGTTAAAACGATTGAAGAAGCAGTTGACGAAGTGCTATCAGGATTAATAGCAGTATGTGTCGAAGGCTACGAAGAGGCAATCATTGTTGATGTTCGTAGTTATCCCGGGCGACAGCCTTCAGAGCCTGATACTGAAAAGGTAGTCCGAGGTTCCCGTGATGGGTATGTAGAGAATATCATTGTGAATACCGCTTTAACAAGACGAAGAATTCGGGATCCAAGATTAAGGTTTGAAATATTTCGTATCGGAGAACGTTCCAAAACAGACATTTCCATTGCCTATATAAATGATGTTGCAAATCCAAGCTTAGTCGAAGTTATCAAGAAAGAGTTGAAAAGTATCAAAATTGATGGTCTCACGATGGCGGATAAAACCGTAGAAGAGTTTCTGGTGAAGCAGGGTTATAATCCATATCCTTTAGTACGATACACGGAAAGGGCGGACGTAGCTGCCACTCACCTATTAGAAGGACATGTTCTTATTTTTGTGGATACCTCGCCAAGTGTGATCATCACACCGACTACGTTCTTCCATCATCTGCAGCATGCTGAAGAATACAGACAATCACCTGCTGTCGGAACATTTGTAAGATGGACAAGATTCATGGGTGTACTCGCATCCTTGTTCTTACTTCCATTGTGGTATTTATTCGTACTGGATCCTTCATTATTACCTGAGGTCATAAAATATGTGGGACCGAATGAACAGACGAATATACCTGTCATCGTTCAATTGTTTATAGCAGATATGGGAGTCGAAATGTTCAGGATTGCCGCCATTCATACCCCGACCCCACTTTCCACAGCTATGGGTTTAATAGCGGCTGTATTAATTGGACAAATTGCCATTGATGTCGGTCTCTTTCAACCAGAGGTCATCCTTTATGTAGCGGTTGCTTCAATCGGTACATTTGCGACTCCTAGTTATGAACTAAGTGTAGCGAATAAGATGGCAAGACTTCTACTCCTTGTATTAGTCGCATTCTTCCATATTCCCGGCCTTATGATCGGCAGTACGCTCTTTATTCTGTTTGTAGTGAGTATTAAATCACTCAATACGCCTTACCTATGGCCTTTACTTCCGTTCAGTCCAAAGGCGTTTATGCAGATTCTGATAAGAAAAGCCGTGCCGGGATCCAAAATTCGACCTAGCATTGTGCAGCCGAGAAATAAGTATAAGCAGCCGGCGAAATCTTAGAAATATTGCAACAACTCTCATTCTGTGGTAAATTACGTTTAATTAGCAGAGCATTAAAGAGGGGAATGAGACGTTTCATGCATCTTCATGGATCAGCAGAAATAAAAAATGGTCATTTAACGATAGGAGGGGTGAGTACTTTAGAACTAGCCAGACAATATGGTACACCCCTTTATGTTTATGACACTGCACTCATTAGAGAACGGGCAAAAGGCTTTAAAGAAACATTTGATTTCCTTGAGGTGAAAGCGGAAGTTGCCTATGCCAGTAAGGCATTTTCATGTATCGCGGTCTTTCAATTGATGAAAGAAGAGGGATTATCACTGGATGTAGTTTCAGGAGGGGAGTTATACACTGCCTTGAAGGCAGGATTCCCTCCTGAACGCATCCATTTTAATGGAAACAATAAATCTGAAGAAGAACTGATGATGGCCATTGAAAATAAGATAGGTTGCATTGTCGTCGATAATTTCTACGAACTGCAACTTGTTAATGACATCTCACGGTCCACTGAAAAAGTGACGAAGGTTTTGTTGAGGGTGACGCCTGGGATAGAAGCTCATACTCATGATTATATCTTAACCGGACAAGAGGATTCCAAATTCGGATTCGATTTGGGGAATGGTCAAGCCCGGGATGCAATGAAAATGGCGATGAGCTATGACGGGATTGAATTGTTAGGTCTGCATTGTCATATTGGCTCCCAAATATTCGAGACGACAGGCTTCATTCTTGCTGCAAAAAAAATCATTGAGAAGGTGGCACAATGGAAATCTCAATATGATTACGATCCGAGAGTGATTAACTTAGGCGGTGGATTTGGAATTCGCTATACGAAGGATGATGACCCTATTCCACCTGCACAATATGTGAAGGAAATGATTGAGGCTGTGAAACAGGAAGTGGTGAAGTACAACCTTGAAATGCCGGAAATTTGGATCGAGCCGGGCCGTTCCCTTGTTGGTGATGCAGGGACCAGCCTATATACATTAGGGTCAAGAAAAGAAGTGCCCAACATCCGAAAGTACTTAGCTATTGATGGGGGAATGAGTGATAATATAAGACCGGCTCTCTACAAGGCAAAATATGAAGCGGTGATCGCGAATAAAGCAGACCACCCTTCTGAAGAAACCGTGTCAATTGCTGGTAAATGTTGTGAATCCGGAGATATGCTGATCTGGGATATACCCCTTCCACAATCAGAAGCCGGTGACACTCTTGCTGTGTTCTGTACTGGTGCATATGGATATTCCATGGCGAATAACTACAATCGTATTCCCCGTCCTGCTGTCGTATTTGTCGAGAATGGAGAAGCAAGATTAGCGGTTCAAAGAGAGACATATGAGGATATGGTTTCTCTTGATGTAACGTTTAGATAAGTTGGAAACATAGTCTTTAAGTATATCATACTTAAAGACTACTTTTTTTGCATTTTTAATTACATACTTTAACAAATATTGATTTTACTATACAATAACAATGATATATAAAGGTGAATATAGTGTAGACAAAGGAGTCATTTATGAAGATCAGCAATAAGGGATTGTTCTTGTTTTTATTAGTAACAGGCATAGTATGGGGAGTCATTTACTGGCTGTTCCTGGCGGGAAACTGATTGGTTAAAGTTGATTAATAAAAGTAAATTTAGTAAGATAAATAAACGTTCATATCAATTAAATTTCTAGTTTTTGTCTATAATAGGAAATAAATAGATTAGGCATAAAACATAACGAGGGGTAAATATGTTAATTCGGTATAAAAAGGCGTTTGAAAAGATCGCAATGGGATTATTATCTTTCATGCCAAATGAAAAGGATTTGAAGAAGCTTCAACAGACGATGAAGCAATACGAAACTGAAGATAATTGGCAGCTCTTTTTATGGAAAGAAGAGGACATAGTAGGTTTAATTGGAGTATTCAAGACAGATAGCACATTAGAAATTCAGCATATATCCGTTAATCCATCCCATCGGCACGAAGGAATTGGGAAATCAATGGTGAAACATCTTAAAGACATGCATTCTGAGCATGAAGTGAAGCCGAATTCAGAGACCGCTTCATTCTTTGAGAAGTGTGACGAAATCGATCAAGAGAAAGTGATAGACGAAGAACAATAAAGAGGACGGCCACCGGATCAGCAGGTGGTCAGCCTCTTTTTTTTCGTTGTAATGCATTTTTTCGCTCTAAAATCACTTCTGAACGGTCACGCAGGGAATGACGATGAATGAGCTCGTTATTATTTAAATCACTTGGAGAACACCAGGAGTACCCATGGTCCTCACACAGTGATTGGACCTGCTTCTGTAGGGAAGTATCCGTCAGGGGGATATTGATGCTGTGATATGGCTGATTGGTACTTAGTCCATAGGTGATATCAACGAGCATTTCCTGAAGTTTACCAGGGTGGATCCCTAATCGGGAAAGTTCATCCTGATTCAGTTCGATATTTTGGACGGCCTTCTTAAATGTCCGGGCTGCTCCTGAAAGATTACCTCTTCTGTAATGATATAAACCCACAGCAACCTGGATCAAACCTACCCAATGGGATGAACGATTCTTAGGATCAACACATTTCCAATATTCTTCCAACACTTCATGACACTCGAAGTAATCACGATTTCCGTGGAAATACATTAAGAATTCTAAGTAAGGTTTAGGATAAATCATGTAAGTCCCTCCTTTATTATAAAATACCGTTTGAGTACTTAAAGTGTAGCATATTCAACTTCTTTGCCAAAACGACAGGTACCTCGTCTTTATACAAAAACTTTCTATTGGAGAATAGAGATCAATCTACTATACTATTAAGTAGCGATCAGGAATGACTGTAATTAGAAATTTGGTGATAAAGTGGAATACAATGTGAAGATTGACGCTTTTGAAGGTCCGTTAGATCTTCTTTTGCATCTGATTAATTCGTTGGAAGTTGATATATATGATATTCCTATGGCTCAAATTACTGAGCAATATATGTTATATGTACATACGATGAAGAGTTTGCAACTTGATGTTGCCAGTGAGTACTTAGTGATGGCGGCTACATTATTAGCGATTAAAAGTAAAATGCTTCTCCCTAAACATGATGATGGACTTTCAAACGATGAAATTGAATTCGAAGAGGAAGATCCCCGTGATGAATTAGTTGAGAGGTTGATTGAGTATCGCAAGTTTAAAGAAGCTGCCAATGAGCTGAAGCACCGTGAGGAAGAACGGGGACAAGTGTATACGAAACCCCCAAGTGATCTCTCGGAATTTACGGAGGAAGTGGATTTAAAGAATAGTGAGGCTCAAGTGTCATTATATGATATGTTAGGAGCTTTTCATAAACTATTGAGGCGTAAGAAGCTGCAAAGACCCGTGCAAACCAGAATTACCAGACAGGAAATATCCATTGAGAAAAGAATGAATGATATTCTTCATAGTCTGCGAAATATCAAAGAGCGAACACCCTTTACAAGTCTTTTCCCGTCTGATAATAAAGAACATCTCGTTGTTACTTTCCTTGCCGTGCTTGAATTGATGAAGAGAAAGCAGGTCATTGTCAATCAAGAAAAAAACTTCACTGAAATATTTGTTGAAGCAGGAGAGGAGGTAGGTCTAGTTGAACAGTAATAATTGGAAAGGGATCCTCGAAAGCTTATTGTTTGCAGCTGGTGATGAAGGTCTTTCACTCAAGCAAGTTTGTTCTGTTCTGGAAATCGGTGATCAGGAAGCGATGGCTGTGATAGAGGAGCTGAAGTCGGATTATGAAAAGGATCCCAACCGGGGGATTTATTTGATTGAGATAGCGGACACCTTTCAATTGGTGACAAAAAAAAGCAACGCCGATTACTTAAAGAAATTGGTTGAGTCACCAAATGTAAGCTTTTTATCGCAAGCAGCTCTAGAAACACTTGCGATTGTCGCTTATAAGCAGCCGATCACGAGGATGGAGATTGAACAAATCAGAGGTGTCAAAACAGAACGTCCCATTCAGACCCTTACGTCAAAAGGACTGGTGAAGGAAGTTGGGAGAGCAGAAGGGACAGGTCGTGCCTACTTATTCGGTACGACAAAAGAATTTCTGGACTATTTCGGATTGAAGAGAATAGAAGAACTTCCTCCTTTACCTGAAAATATCGAGGACGAATTCATGCAGGATGAAGCGGACTTGTTTTTTGAGAAATTCCAGGAAACGATGGAATCGAAAGAGTAGAGCAGAATCAAATATAAATGGACAGGCATGGATTCGGACCAAAAAGAATAGAATCACGAAAAAACACAGCAGAGAACCTCTGCTGTGTTTTTTCGTGGGGTAAATGCCAGGAATAGAACCTTGGTGCGAATTCCGGATTTTCATTCATATTACCCCTTGTCCTGCATAAACTTGTACAAACACGTTAGAATTAAAGGAGTAGATGGGTGTGAATCGTAAGAGAGTGAAATATTACATATATTATATTCTAATCCTCACTTTGCTATTTGTAGTAGTTACCAATGAAGTTCAGGCCGCACCTTCTGTTAGTTCACAGCGGGCGATTTTAATGGATCAGGAGACGGGCCGGATCCTTTATGAGAAGGATGCCCACAGTCAAAGCCGGATTGCAAGCATCACAAAAATCATGACGGCGATTCTTGCGGTTGAATCCGGAATGATGGATAAGGAAGTAACGGTATCTTCGAATGCTGCGGGAACGGAAGGTTCCTCCCTTTACCTAAAAGCGGGAGAGAAAATCAAGCTGGAAGATCTCGTTTACGGGCTTATGTTGAGATCCGGGAATGATGCGGCAGTCGCTATCGCAGAAACTGTTGGAGGAAGTCTTGACGGGTTTGCCTATATGATGAATGAAAAGGCGACTGAAATCGGAATGAAAAATACGCATTTTTCCAATCCACATGGTCTCGATGATCATGAAGACCACTATTCCACTGCTTACGATATGGCAGTTCTGACTAGATATTCAATGGAGAATGAAGTTTACAAGGAGATTGCAGGGACAAAAGTGCATACAGCGCCAAATCCTGAAGAAAAGTGGGACCGAAAGTGGAAGAACAAAAATAGGTTATTAACAGAATTGTATAAGCATAGTACGGGTGGGAAAACGGGATATACAAAACTGGCCAAAAGAACGCTTGTGTCCACAGCTTCCAAGGACGGGGAGAACCTGATTGCCGTTACACTGAATGGACCTGATGATTGGAATGATCATATAGGAATGTTTGAATACGGGTTTAAGCAATATGATTATAAGATTGTCCTGGAAGATGGCACGATTGAAAAAATGGATGACAAAATTTATAAGGATCATGCCTATCTTAAACGGGAATCTGTCCTAACCCTTCAAGACGATGAAGTGGATGATGTGAAGGTAGAGTACAAAATGCTAAAGCCTAAAGAGGAATGGTTAAAGAATAAAAATGTACCTGAAGTAGTAGGGAAGGCTGTCGTGTATTTAGAAGATGAAGAAGTAGACACTCTTCCCATTTTCTATAAAACAACGGATGAAACAGAAAAAGAAAAGAGCTGGTGGAAATTCTGGGCCTATTCTTTCGAGTCCTTTATAGGGGTCAGGGATCATGGTTAATCTCATTTGGGTTGGGATGACCATCATCGGTTTAGTGTTCGCCATTATCAACGGGAAGATGAAAGAAGTAAACGAAGCCATTTTCACTTCTGCAAATGAAGCCGTTACCCTCTGTATAGGGTTGGTCAGTGTATTGGTTTTTTGGTTGGGAATCATGAGGATTGCCCAGGAAGCGGGATTGTTGGATAAACTGGCCAGGTTGTTCAGGCCATTTGTCACCCGGTTGTTTCCAGAGGTTCCTGATAATCATCCTGCAATGGGGTATATATTATCGAATATGATGGCCAATATGTTTGGCCTTGGTAACGCAGCAACACCTCTCGGAATCAAAGCGATGGAGCAATTAAAGGAGCTTAACGGAGGAAAAGACTATGCGAGCAGGTCGATGATTACTTTCTTGGCGATTAATACGTCAAGTCTTACCATCATTCCCACAACGGTCATTGCGATCCGGATGAAATATGATTCAGCTTCTCCAACTGAAATTGTTGGACCAACCTTAATTGCCACAATGCTATCGACCATCGGAGCCATACTGATAGACCGTTATTTTCATTACAGACGTACTCGTCGTGAGGTGAAGTAGATGCAATGGATATCCACTATTTCATTATGGTTAATCCCCATTATGATTGGCTTCATATTAATCTATGGCACCCTCAAAAGGGTACCAACGTATGAAGTGTTTGTAGATGGGGGAAAAGAAGGCATTAAAATTGCTGTATCGATCATTCCTTTTCTCATTGGAATGCTTGTTTCGATTACCATATTTAGAGAATCAGGAGCACTTGAGTTCTTTGTGAACCTCATCCGTCCGGGATTGCTTGCACTCGGTATTCCGCCAGAGATTGTGCCACTTGCCATTATCAGACCCATTTCAGGAACAGCTGCCCTGGGTATGATGAGCGACATAGTCGCTACCCACGGACCAGATTCCTTTATCGGAAGACTTGCATCGACCTTACAGGGAAGTACAGATACAACCCTTTACGTATTGACCGTGTACTTCGGGGCGGTGGGGATCCGGAAAATGGGAGACGCCCTCAAAGTTGGATTACTAGCCGATGTCGTAGGGATCGTAGCTGCAATCTTCATCGTCACGGTTATGTTTTAAGGGTGGGTTTCTATTAATAAGGCACTTTTCGAATAGTTTGTTGCTATTTTTAAAGATGAAAGTAGTAGATGATTTCCGCTCCAGGTTTCCGTGGTCTTGCGGAGAGTCTCTTCAGATTGAGAACCTGGGTCTCACCCGCTTGATTTGGGAACAAAAGAATCAAAAAAATAATATTGTTATTTTTTCTATTTTGGAATCCAATATATTTTATCATTCTCTTAATCTGCTTCTTTCTTTTCTTATTTGTGAAAGTGACCTTTTCAAAATCTGTTTCTTTATTAGGTTTATTTGGATCTTATGCGTGCCTTTCAATGTCCTTTATGAATTGTAATCCAAGGCAACCGTGAGTTCGGACCTCGCAAAGATGTGAAATAGCTCAGAGTGGATTGTAGCGGAAGGCACTTGACTCCTGCGGGAAATAGAGGAAAGGTCCAGACCCACAGGGCAAAGCCCGAGGAGGCTCGACTTCCTCCCCGGGGAATCTTGTGCCTGGAGCGGAAAGGAACGGTCCATATTTCAACCCTACCAATTATATAAAAAACAAAATCAGCGGATTGGTTCCCCAGGCAGACCATAAGTTAAAAACAACTTTTTGTAAAAAATCTATTATAAAGAAAATAATAAGGTATAAAGAAATCGACTGAAAAGGTCGATTTTTCTTTATACCTTTCTATTTTGCCTGGATTGTGTAATAATTCATGAAGACAAATGTATTGAAAATTAAATGAGGTGAAAGACCGTGGAACGATTACAAAAGGTTATTGCTCATAGTGGCGTAGCGTCACGACGAAAAGCTGAGCAATTAATTATAGAAGGTAAAGTAAAGGTCAATGGTACAGTAGTGAAAGAATTAGGAACCAAGGTTTCTAATTCCGATAGAGTTGAAGTGACAGGGATTCAGATTGAAAGAGAAAATAAAGTATATTATATGCTCTATAAACCAAGAGGGGTCATCTCAGCTGTGACTGACGATAAAGACCGTCAAGTCGTAACAGATTTCTTCCCTGAAATACAAGAAAGAATCTATCCGGTAGGAAGACTGGACTATGAGACGTCAGGTATTCTTCTTCTAACCAATGATGGGGATTTCGCTAACTCCCTGATGCATCCAAGTAACGAAATTGAAAAAACGTATGTAGCGAGATTAAAAGGAATCCCACCTAAATTCAAAATCAGAGAACTTGAAAAAGGGGTTAAACTGGAGGACGGCATTACGGCTCCGGCAAAAGTGAAAGTGTTAAGCATTGATAAGAAACAAGGGAAATCCATTGTCGAAATTACGATTCATGAGGGCAGAAACCGCCAAGTACGCAGAATGTTCGAAGCCCTTGGATATCCGGTTCAAAAACTGAAACGAGAAAGATATGCATTCCTTACTCTTCATGGGTTGAACGCAGGAGAAGGAAGAGAACTTACTCCCCATGAAGTGAAACAGCTAAGAACACTTGCTGAAACGGGAAGCATCCGATAATGAATAACATGGAAAGTGTCACATATCCTTCATATAATTTACACTATCTATAAAGTGATAAATGATATAATGGGAAAGGAATTTTACCCTGAAATCCAAGGGATATTTCCCTGCTTATTATGAAGGAATGGAACATTACATTATGGCAGGGACTGATCTCATAAGAGAATTCTTATGACATCAGGCCCTTTGCTACTGTAAAGAGAGAAAAAACATTTCCATTTTTTGAGAACGATTTCGATATGGGAGGCACACGTACATGAATAAGAAAAAACGCAGATTACTCATCCGGACCATAATTCTCATTGTGCTGACTTCTGCGGTTGCATATACCCTGTATGCAAACTTTACGAAGGATGAAAGAGGTAAGTTAAAGGTGGGAGATCAAGCGCCTGACTTTGTATTAGAAGATATGGAAGGGAATAAACATCGTTTGTCCGACTATGAGGGGCAAGGGGTATTCCTGAATTTCTGGGGAACATGGTGCAAACCATGTGAAAGAGAGATGCCATATATGAATAATCAATATGAGAAATACAAAGGTCAAGATGTACACATATTGGCTGTCAATGTGGGGGAATCAGATTTCCTTATCAATCGATTCGTGTCTAAACACGGGTTAGAGTTCCCTATTCTAGTAGATAAAGAAGAGGAAGTTCAAAATGCGTACGGTATAGATCCGTTACCGACTACATTCCTCATTAACCCTCAAGGTGAAATTGAAAAAATCATTACAGGTACGATGTCAGAAAACGATATCATTGAAGATTTAGAGAGCATCAAGCCTTAGCTCAGCAGTTTAACTTGATATAAGGAGTTTTAACATGAAAGAGATCAAATGTGAATGCGGTCATGTAAACCCGAATGGTACCGTTTTATGCGAATCATGTGGACGGGCTTTAACGGATGAAGCGAAGAACGAAAAGCTTCATGACATGCGTTATGAGGGTAGTGCAAGACGTTCCCAAACGTATAACAAATCGATTGTCGACAAGATTTGGAATTTCTTTTCATCTGTTAAGGTTGGCGTATGGTTAATTGTCATCACACTTATCGCCTCTGCAGTCGGCACGATCCTGCCTCAGGAACAGTATATTCCGAATGGACAGCCAGCCAATGAGTACTACGAAGATGTATATGGTTTTTTTGGAGAATTATATTATACGCTAGGGTTCCATGATTTATATAGTTCATGGTGGTATCTACTGTTAATCGCATCGATTGGAGTTTCCCTCGTAATCTGCAGTCTGGACCGGGTGATTCCCCTCTATCGAGCCCTCAAGAACCAACGTGTTTCCAGACATGCCGGTTTTCTGAAGCGTCAACGAATCTATGGGAAAACAGAAATGGTAGTAGAGGCCAATGATTCTATAAGTAAGATAAAGGAAAAATTATCCCAAAAAAAATATAAGATCCGGGAAGAAGACGGAAACATTCTTGCAGAGAAAAATCGTTTCTCTAGATGGGGTCCATATGTCAATCATATCGGTCTGATCATTTTCCTTTTCGGGGGCATGCTGCGATTCGTTCCCGGAATGTATATTGATGAAACCGTGTGGATACGGGAAGGTGAAACAAGGGCCGTTCCTGGTACGAAACAAGAATATTACTTAGAAAATAAAGGGTTTACGTTAGAGACATACGACAAAGATACAGACAAAGAAGTATTTGGGGAAGCCATTGATAAGAATGGGACCATTGCAAAGAATTTCCAGTCTGACGTAGTATTGTATAAGGAATCCGGAGATAACATTCCTGGACAAACGGCTGACCGGGTAGTGGAAAAAGAGGATTCCATTAAAGTGAACCACCCCCTTAAATTTGGGAATTTCGCTGTATATCAAACCAGTTACAAGTTAGACGAATTTAAATCAATGTCCTTTACTTTCGATAATAAAGAGTCAGGGGACAGCTTCGGGAAATTTACCGTCGACCTATTTGATCCTCAAGATACCTACGCATTTGAAGAAGGTTATAAAGTAGAATTGATGGGATATTATCCTGATTTCTCTGGATTTAATGAAGAAGGAGAGCCACAAACCAAGTCTCCTTTACCGAATAATCCTGCATTCCTTTTCAAATTGTTCTCGCCTGAAAAGCCCGAGGGTGAAGTGAGCTTTGTAGGAATCCAGCAAAATCTGGAACCGCTTGGTGACAATGAATATAAATTGTCATTTGCCGGTGTGGAGACGAGAGATGTATCTGCTTTAACCGTTCATAAGGATCTTACTCTTTGGATCATTGCCGTTGGTGGAGCCATCTTTATGATAGGTGTTGTACAAGGTGCTTATTGGCACCACCGAAGAATCTGGATCAGGCGCACTGAAGATGGAGTCATCGTAGCCGGTCATACGAATAAAAACTGGCATGGATTAAAAAATGAAATCAACTTCGTTTTGGAAGGTACCGGAATACAGGAACCTGAAGATCAACAACAAAAAGACGAAGCAAGGAGGAATGAAGATGTCAACGATAACAATGGCAGAGTGGAGTAGTAATTTACTCTATGTATCCTTCATTATGTATTTGATTGCTACGTTGTTTTTTGGTGGGAGCATCCGCCAAAAAAATACAACTGAAACGAATCAGCAAAAGTGGGGATTAATCGGAATTGTTTTAACCCTTATCGGATTTGCCGCTCAATTAGGCTACTTCTTTTTAAGATGGGGGGCAGCAGGACACGCTCCTGTAAGTAATTTATTTGAATTTACGACCTTTTTCGGAATGATGCTTGTCGGGGCCTTTATCATTCTATACTTTATGTATAAAACAACGATACTCGGTGTCGTTGCATTACCATTTGCACTGTTGGTGATCGCCTATGCCAGTATGTTTCCTAAAGACATCAGTCCTTTGATCCCTGCTCTTCAAAGTGATTGGCTGAAAATCCACGTCACAACTGTTTCAGCAGGTGAAGCGATCTTATCCATCAGTTTTGTGGCAGGGTTGATCTACTTATTGAAATCAGTGAAACATACAAAAGGAAGCAAGCAATCGTTTTGGCTTGAAACCGTCATGTATTCTTTAGTTGTCGTATTAGGATTTGTAGTTGCATCAACTGCTTTTACCCTTGGGAATTATCAAGCGGATTTTCAGTATGTCGATCAAGAGGGGGCCGAAGCGATTTCTGAATATACACTCCCAGCCCTTGTCGGACCGAATGAAGGTCAGCTATTAACTGACAAGGTAATGGAGCCCCTGGTGGAAATGCCAGCCCTTATTAATGCCAAGAAACTTAATACCGTGATTTGGTCGTTTCTGATTGGAACTGGAATTTATCTTCTAATACGCTTAATCTTCAGAAAGCGAATAGCGGAGAAATTACAGCCACTCGTGAAAAATGTGAATCTGGACCTGATGGACGAAATCGGTTACCGCTCAGTATTAATCGGATTTCCGGTCTTTACACTGGGAGGGCTCATCTTCGCCATGATCTGGGCTCAAATTGCCTGGACTCGATTCTGGGGATGGGATCCCAAAGAAGTATGGGCATTAATTACATTCTTATTCTATGCGGCATTTCTGCATCTACGCCTCTCTAAAGGATGGCACGGTGAGAAGTCCGCATGGTTAGCCGTCATCGGGGTCGCCATTATTCTATTCAACCTGGTGGCTGTAAACCTCATTATCGCAGGACTGCATTCATACGCTTAAATAACGAACGGGGAAGGAGCTGGCTATAACGAGAGTGATATTCTCTTTGAGTCAGCTTCTTTTTTCATATAAAATATAGGATAATATGGTGTAATTATACAAAAGGGGGATGTACCCATGGAGGAAAATATTCGAATTTTAGTTGTAGATGATGAAGACCGGATTCGCAGACTGTTAAAAATGTATCTTGAAAGAGAAAACTATGAAATTGATGAAGCCGAAAATGGAGAGGAAGCATTAGCGCTCGCTCTGGAGAATAATTACGACTGTATCTTACTGGATATCATGATGCCTGGAATGGACGGGATCGAAGTATGTAAGCATCTTCGTGAAAAGAAAGCGACGCCTGTGATCATGCTTACTGCTAAAGGAGAAGAAGTGAACAGAGTGCAAGGGTTCGAAGTGGGGACCGATGATTACATAGTGAAACCTTTTTCCCCTCGCGAAGTGGTACTGAGAGTGAAAGCGTTATTAAGACGCTCTTCAAAGACAAGCTTTATTCAAACAGATGCCAAGGCGAAGGACCTGATTGTCTATCCTCATCTTACGATCGATAATGATGCCCATCGGGTAACCGCTGACGGTAAAGATGTGAACTTAACACCAAAAGAATACGAGCTCCTATATTTCCTTGCAAAAGCTCCTGACAAAGTATTTGACCGTGAGCACCTGCTTAAGGAAGTGTGGCATTATGAATTCTTCGGGGACCTGCGTACGGTCGATACCCATGTGAAACGATTAAGGGAAAAACTGAATAAAGTATCCGAGATGGCTGCAAAGATGATTGTTACCGTATGGGGAGTAGGCTACAAGTTCGAGGTAACAAATGAATGAGGCTATGGCGTAGTGTTGTAGGGAAGCTGTGGCTAACGATTCTCCTCTTGGTTTCCTTTGTGTTATTTATCCTTACGATTCTTTTACTGGAATTCTTTCAAAACTATCATGTCGATGTGGTCGAAAAAGAATTAACCCAAACGGCTGAAAAAGTGGCGAGAGTCATTGAGAATCATAAAGACCTGGAGCTGGGGATGGAACTTGGGAAAGAAATTATCGATGATCCAGTAAATATCATTATTTCATTAGACCAAAATGAATCACTTTATTCCCAGGATTCTACAGCATTTCAAAAGAATATTCATGAGTATATTACTGATGATAAACAACTTCAATCGGTGAAAACAAAGGAAATCACCATCAAGAAAGAGATTGAATTATCTTCGGAAATGTCGTCTAACCGATATGAAAATATCATCATTGTAGGGACTCCTCTTCATATTGATGAAGAAGATGGAGCGGTATATCTCTATCAGTCTCTTGGTGTTATTAAAGATACAACACGTCAAACAACGAAACTGATCTTGCTTGCTGCCGGGATTGCCATTATTCTAACGACCATCTTTGCTTTCTTCCTTTCCACACGTATCACTGCACCACTAAGGAAAATGAGGGAAGCAGCCTTTGAGGTAGCAAAGGGTAAGTTTGATACAAAGGTTCCGATTTTGACGAAGGATGAAATCGGTGAACTCGCAACAGGATTTAACCAAATGGGCAGGCAGCTTAAGTTTCACATTAACGCATTGAGCCAGGAGAAGGAGCAGCTCTCCTCTATTTTGAGCAGTATGGCCGATGGAGTTATCACCTTTAATAGAGACGGCACGATCTTGATCACTAATCCACCTGCCGATCGCTTCCTTCAGCATTGGTATTATGAGCAAAGTGAAAACAGTGAGGAAGCCATCCCAACTACTGTAAAAGAATTATTGCAGAGTGTGGTCGTTACAGAAATGGAGCAGACGGGTGAGTTGAGTCTGCAGGGGCGTTCGTATGTGGTGATTATCAGTCCTCTCTACAATAACAACAACATCAGGGGAGCCGTGGCGGTCGTGCGCGATATGACAGAAGAGAGAAGATTGGATAAGCTTCGGAAAGACTTTATCGCCAATGTCTCTCATGAACTCCGTACGCCAATCTCTATGCTTCAAGGGTATAGTGAAGCGATCGTTGATGATATTGCGGAAACAGAAGAAGAAAAGAAAGAGATAGCCCGAATTATTTATGATGAGTCATTGCGGATGGGGCGTCTGGTCAATGACCTTCTGGATTTGGCCCGTATGGAAGCGGGGCATATCACACTAAATAAAGACGTCATTGGAGTCATGCCTTTCACCGAAAGAGTGACGAATAAATTTATTGGACTGGCCAAAGAAAAAAAGGTATCCGTTTATTTTGAAAGTGACGTAGGAATCAAAAATGAAATTCACATGGATCCGGACCGGATTGAACAAGTATTAACCAATCTCATTGATAATGCTTTAAGACATACTCCTACAGATGGAGAAGTAACCGTTTCCCTCACGGAAAGCAAGGGTGGTTATTTATTCCACGTAAAAGACACGGGTTCCGGGATTCCTGAAGAAGATCTTCCTTTTGTATTCGAGCGCTTCTATAAAGCGGATAAAGCCAGAACAAGAGGGAAGTCCGGTACTGGACTGGGGCTCGCGATCGCAAAGAACATCATTGAGTCCCATAAAGGTCATATCCAAGTACAAAGTAAAGTCGATCAAGGGACAACCTTCACTTTCTTTCTTCCCATTTAGCCAAGAATCGATGATATCCTTAGAAACTTGACGATTTTTCTTGTTACATGGGAAACATTCTTTGTTTTTTCTCTGCAAGTAGAAAATGATGTTGAAAAAATGATGAGAATAATGGGAAATATGAGAAGTCAACAGGGGGGGAAGTACCTTGTTGACTTTTTATTTGTGATAAAACCTATATTAAATATAAGTCTTTCCTTTTTACCAGATAAATACTATATTGATAGTGTGTAACTTTTTTACAGAAAAAACGACTAATAAATTGACGGGGAGGGAAGCAAGTGGACTCCGTTTTTGAGAAATTATACACTGATTATCATCAGGACGTCTTTCAATTCCTGATATACATGGTACAGAATAAGCAGCAGGCTGAAGATCTGGTGCAGGAAGTATATATTCGGGTGCTTAAATCGCATGATCGTTTTGAGGGTAAAAGCTCTGAAAGAACATGGCTTTTTTCGATTGCAAAAAATGTAGCCATAGATCATTTTAGAAAACAAAAGAACTGGAAGAATCGGATATTGGATAAATTCGATTGGAGCCGGAATGATGTGACAGACGATGGAGCACTCCCGGAAGAAATTACTGTTGCGAAGGAAGAAGTTCAGGTGTTGTACGAATGTTTGAAAAGCTGTTCGACGGATTATCGAATGGTCATTATTATGCGTTACTTACAAGAGCTTTCAATTGTTGAAACATCTGAAGTCCTGGGCTGGTCTGAAAGTAAAGTGAAAACGACCCAGCATAGAGCCATAAAGTGGTTAAGAATTGAAATGAATCAACGGCTACCAAAGGAGGAAAGAGACATTGAAGCAGTCAGAATGGAAAGATCGTGATATAGAGGACCTCGTCAAAAAGCTTCCTCAAATCAAAGATGATCGAACTCCTCAATCAATATATGCAAAAATGGAAAGTAAGAACAAAAAGACGTTTTTTGCTTTTAACCGTTTTATTCCAACAGTCGCAGCGCTGGCAGCCATTTTCATCATGGTCATGCTTGCTCCAACCGTATTAAATCAATTCAATGAAAATAGTATGGAAAAATCAGAAATGAAATCAACAGAATCATCAGGTGGGGATTCAGCAACGAATTCAGCACAAGATTCCTTGGCCAAATCAGATGATAAATCAGAAATGACACATGACACCGATAAAGATCGAATTACAGCAGACAAGGATAATAGCGAGCTTAGTATGGCTGGGACCGAAAAAGACCTTCAACCAACTACGGCAGAAAGATTATCTTTATATAAAGAAGACTTAGAAGGGCAGGACTACTATTCTTATGGACTAATTTCACCGGAAGCGGTACCTGTTCCTATTTCAATAGTCGATCGCCAGGCAGACGGGCAAGAGGGCTGGATGACCCGTCATGAAGAAATTGCAGGTGAGTTACCTGAAGGTGAGTGGGGGATGGAAGACTTTCTCCCGTTAAAAGGAGAGTTTACCTTGGGGGAAAACAAAGTCATTTTCACTTTGGATCCTGAGCATTCATATAGTGGCGCTAGTGCAGTGGAATACGCTTTTTACCATTCTCTATTATACTCATTTCAACATAAGGGGTTAAATGAAGTGGTTCTTCAAGAACAAGACGGATCAGTTCCGGAATTCAGCTCCACCGGAGAATTCTCGAAAATCGATCTTAATGAAAATGTTCATACGGCCTATTACCTATACTCGCCAAATGGAAGGGAACGCTTCCTCGTACCGGATAATATAAATAGAGGAAATGTCAAAGAGTCCATCCAGGCAATGAAAAGCTCAGAAACGAGCCTTTTCCAAAGTGTGATCCCTAAAAACATCAATATCAGTGTGACAGAAACAGATGGAGATCTAACCATCAATTTCTTAAATGAACTGGACATAGAAACATTAGACAATGAAACAGCCATGGAAATGATTGAAGGTATATTACTGACAAGCAAAAGCTCCGGTTACGAAAGAGTTCAATTCGAAAACATTAAACAGGAAAGCTGGAATGGATTCATGTTCAACGGACCCATTGAGACTCCTATCAGCCCGAATAAGAAAACGTTCGAAAATTAGATATCGCAGAAAGACTGGAAGCGGGAAAGCAATCCGTTTCCGGTCTTTTTTTGTGTTTAGGGTATGTTCATCTTATGCTTGTCGGGGCTGAACGAGCCGCCTCCGCTTTTGTTGTCATCCAGCTTTGGCGGCTAGAGGCTCGAGGTCATAAGTCAAACAGGCCAAAAAGGCAAAGAACGCCTTTCCGGCCTGTTCGCCTTATGCTTGTCGCCTCTGGTCAAGCCGCCTCCGCTTTTGGGTGTCGTCCAGCTTCGGCGGCTAGAGGCTCGAGGTCATAAGTCAAACAGGCCAAAAAGGCAAAGAACGCCTTTCCGGCCTGTTCGCCTTATGCTTGTCGCCTCTGGTCAAGCCGCCTCCGCTTTTGGGTGTCATCCAGCTCCGGCGGCTAGCCCCTCGAGGTCTTAAGCTAAATTGGCCAAGAAGGCAAAGGACGCCTTCCCGGGCAATTCATCTTATGCTTGTCGGGGCTGAACGAGCCGCCTCCGCTTTTGGGGGTATATTTATCTCAGACTTAGACAAACTACTCAAAGGAAAATTATCTCATTCACTTGTGAATATTGAATGGAGGGTCTACATATAGTGGGGAGTGCATGAAATGATGGTGAGAAGGTAAGAATGGGTTAATAGATGAAAAGGTAGCGGACGTCAGTAGGGAAGAAATTAGGTATTGCGTTAAATGGGTAAGGAGGACAAGCATGATTTTGGATTATGTAAGAAGGCTCTTAATTGTATTCCTGTTAGCATTGTGTGTGAGCATTATGTTCTTTACAGGAAAGATAGCGAAAGCAGAGACGAATAAGATCGTGGAGGAAACGGTATCCTGGACATTTCCTGTTGAAGGGATGATAACGGATTCATATGGGACAAGGTCTGGTACTCATAAAGGAATGGACATAGGAGGAGACATAGGCTCTCCTGTTTATTCTGTTGCCAAAGGTAAGGTGATTAGATCATATCTATCTCCAAGCTACGGACATGTGGTATTCATTAGGCATGAAAATGGGTATGAAACCGTTTATGCTCATCTTAAGAACCGGCTTGTTGAAGAAAATCAAGAAGTGGATCAAGGTCAACAGCTTGGAAATTTAGGAAATACCGGCAGATCCACAGGAGCTCACCTGCATTTTGAGGTGCACAGGGGTGAATGGACGATTGATAAGGAAAATGCAATCGATCCCTATATGGTATTTGGACAAGGTGAGGTCGGGCAGCTTGTGTTTGCTCAGGAGCGGGATCCCTATCAGGCAGTGGGTGTTTCTGGAACAGCTGATATCACTCATGATGTAAGTACGAAAAAAGTTCATAATAATGAAAACATGGTAAATCATGTCGTACATAAGGGAGAAACCCTCTGGGGGATTTCTCAGCAATACAATATATCCGTAGAGGATATTAAGAGTGCCAATGGGTTAAATGAAACCAATAATTTGGTAATTAATCAATCGTTAGCCATCCCTCTGTCAGCTGGAAGTGGGTATGTAGTGAAACAAGGGGACACCTTATACTCCATTTCAGTCGCACAAGGAGTCGATGTGAATGACTTGGTAGCTTGGAATGACCTGGACCTTAAGACACCAATATATCCTCAACAAGTATTAAACATACAATAATGGAATCGTAAACCTGAATATTCCATTAGTAAACAAATATATTTCGAATTCGAACTGTTTTCCTTCACATAACCCCTGTCATTATGTATAATGAAAATGTATAAAAAAATAAAGATTCGTCTTCGGGGCAGGGTGAAATTCCCTACCGGCGGTGATGAGACATTTGTCTCTAAGCCCGCGAGCCTTCACCGGCAGGATTTGGTGCGATTCCAAAGCCGACAGTATAGTCTGGATGGGAGAAGATGAAGGTTTATGCCAGAACGTTTAGAAAAAGGGAAGCTGAACGTTTATTAGGGTATGCCTTATCGTTCTCCTAGATATACGTATCTAGGGGTTTTTTAATGCTACCTTTGGCTTGAGCTATCTTCGATATGAGATGAATCTCCTAAAGGAGAGAGGTTTATGAGAAAAATGAATACACGCACGTTTGTAACGGTTGGTATGTTAAGTGCCATATCCTATGTGTTAATGCTTTTTAACTTCCCGATTCCACCATTTCCAAAGTTTTTAATGGTAGATTTCAGTGATGTGCCTGCATTGATTGCGACAGTCACTTTAGGTCCTCTTGCAGGAATATTAGTTGAATTATTCAAGAACGTGATTGATTACATCATGACAGGAAGCGATACCGGCGTTCCGATTGGTCATGTTGCAAACTTTATGGCGGGAGTGCTTTTGATTCTACCGACATATTATATTTATTCACGTTTTCAATCTAAAAAAGGTTTGTTGATCGGACTTATCACAGGAACTGTGGTCATGAGTATCAGTATGGGAATTCTTAATTATTTTGTGTTCCTTCCCGCATATAAATACTTCATGAATTTTGAGCTTCCTGCTGAGATTATCATTACAGGAATTGTTCCTTTCAACATTTTAAAAGGAATCCTTGTAACATCAGTCTTTATCTTACTATTTGTTCGTCTTCAAGGCTGGTTGGCAAGACAGACAGCCCTAAAGAAAGCGGCATAGTGCAAATATAAATCATAAACCCCTCAATTACATTTGAGGGGTTTTCTAATGTCATCAGCACAAAAAGAAAAAGCTAAGGGGAAATTCTCCCTTAGCTTCGGAACTACTATTCAAATTTTAGTGCATCTCCATCGAATGGCTCGTCAGCTACTTTTATTGAATCTGTAGGACAACCTTCGAATGCATCAATCATATCATCTTCTAATACGTCAGGAACTTCGACCGTCCCCTGGTTATCGTCTAATGTTACAAATGCGATACCTTCATCATCATAGTCGTAAATATCTGGAGCAGCAGCCCCACACGCTCCACATGCAATGCATGTATCCTTGTCGACGATTGTATATTTTGGCAAAGAAAAAACCTCCCGAATAAATAATTCTATATAATTCATCATTATACACAATGTAAGTTTGTGAAAAATCACTTAATGTTTATTTTATAGAGGATTGTATAACTTTTCAATAGTTAGGTGGTTTCTTTTTATTTTTATCCTATATATGAAAAACAAAACATGGTTAAACAACAAATTCATGGTACAATATTTGACAATAACCTACATGTTAAGGAGTAGAGAATTGACCTATCTTAATTATGTGATTTTATATTGCTTCATACAAATAAATGGAGAGCGATCGATTTACTCTGTTTTTCATATCTTAAAAGGAAAAAAGTCTTCCCAGTCGATTCAGGATGCTCACCTCTTTTATTTGCAGCCATTTTTCCTTTCTTTACCTAAGCTTAAACGAGCGTACTTTAACCAGAAGGTAAAGGAATTAGAGAAATTGGGGTATGTCATTGTCGATGATAGTGGGAAAGCGATTGTGACAACTGCTGGTACTGAATCTGTAAAAAAAGATTTTCAAGGTGACTCCTTTCCATCAAATATGAATGGCCTTGTCTACGGTGATCAAACGTTTCTGTTTTGGAAAAGATTAAGCCTCCTTGTTCAGGTTCTATCGAACGGGAAACAGCAGGAAACGCTCTATTTTCCTGTACAACGTAACAAGAGCATACAAGATTGGGTAAAGAGCTGTTTACGGGCGAACCCTAATATTGAAAAAATGTCTTCCGATTTGTATAAGGAGCTGTATACCCTGTTGACCAGTCTAACACAATCCTTAAATCCAGACGTTCTCGTATTCCGCTTAACGGGCTTCAAGGATTATGGATGGACAGAATTGCAAGTTGCTGAAAAATTGAATATGCATGAAGAAGAATTCCGCTTTCAGTTTCTTGATTTAATTCATAGCATATTATCTGAATTAGAAAGAGATCCTTCGACTTATCCCTTATTATATTCAATCAGCTTAAAAAGGGATCAGCTTCAAAATCTGACCATTTCAACAAGCAAAACATATGAGTTGTATCAAAGGGGTCATTCAATCGAAGAAATCGCGCGTATACGTGATTTAAAAATAAATACTATTGAAGACCATGTGATTGAACTAATCTTAACTCAGGAAGAGTTTGCAATAGATCCGTTCATTTCTCAAGAGGAATATGAGAATGTGCTTTTAGTTATGAACGACGCTCAAACTAAAAGGCTAAAGCCGATAAAAGAGAAGATTCCTCATTTAACTTATTTTCAAATTAGAGTAGCGATTGCGAAGGCAGGTGAGAACCGTGAATTTGCAAAAAGAACTTAAAGAGAGATTTGGCTATTCTTCCTTCAGAGAAGGTCAGGAGGAAATCATTCTATCTGTTCTAAATCAACGGGATACGGTGGCGATGCTCCCTACAGGAACCGGTAAGTCGCTGTGCTATCAATTACCCGGGTATCTAAAGAAAGGGCAAGTATTAATCGTTTCTCCCCTTCTCTCTTTAATGCAGGATCAAGTGGAGCAAATGAAAGTTATGGGTGAAAAACGGGTGATTGCACTGAATTCGTTTTTACCTTATATGGAAAGAAGATCGGCCCTTGAGCAATTACACGTTTATAAATTTATATTCATATCCCCGGAAATGTTAATGAGTCCGGTTATTATTCCCTTACTACAAACTTTACACATTTCTTTATTTGTCATTGATGAAGCACATTGTATATCTCAGTGGGGTCCTGACTTCAGACCTGATTACTTAAAATTGGGGGAGATGAAAGAGAAGATTGGCAATCCGACGACCTTGGCATTAACGGCGACTGCCACAGGTGAAGTGAGAAAAGACATTAAACGAGTGCTCCAAATGGAAGGTGCTGTGGAAAAAGTCTATTCAATTAATCGTGAAAATATTGGTCTATTCGTTGAGAAAGTCACGAATCATAGCGATAAACTGGATAAGCTTTTAGAATATGTGACAACCTGGGGCGGACCGGGCATTATCTATTTCTCAAGTAAGCGTATGGCAGAAGACGTTTCTTTATGGCTTGGGGAAAATGGTGTATCAGGTGTTGCTCACTATCATGGGGGAATGGAACAAGAGGATAGGATACTCATTCAACAACAATTTCTATCCAATAAGCTAAGAATCATATGTGCCACTTCTGCTTTTGGTATGGGTGTAAACAAGGAAAATATTCGATTTGTCATTCATTTTCATTTCTCTTCAAACATAGAAGCATTCTCACAAGAAATCGGAAGAGCGGGACGAGATGGGGAAAGCAGTGTGTCTGTCGTGTTATACTCTGAACAAGACCTTTCGATCCCACTGCAGCTTATTCAAAGTGAATTGCCTGAAGATTTACAAATACAAAGGTATGTAAAGGAAGCCAGACAGGGCCAGGCGAATGAGATAATCGATCTGTTGCAACTGTCGGAGATTCAATATCGATTTCTTACGTATTATTCAGATGAGCTGACTCGAGGACGGACACTTAGTCATGATAGATTAATAGAAAAGATGAAACAAATTCGCAACAATCGTTTACAATACAAGAAGGACAAACTGCTCTCCATGATCGAGTGGTTACAGGTTGATTCCTGTAGGAGAGAGAAGCTCCTTCACTATTTTGATGAAGTGTTAGAACAGGAGAACAACTTCTGTTGCGATCAATGCGGTTATTCCCTTAAGGATTTCAAGTGTCGGCCAACTGACACTCAAAACCCGATTGAAACAAGATGGGAAAAAAGGTTGGAAAAATTATTATTAGGATAAGTGGTATTCATGCAGAAACAAGGGGAAGTCATAGAACAGCTTTCTAAGAACCAGTTAACATTTCATTTGTACTTCACTCAATTCTTACTATTAACGATTGCCTTAGGATTAGGTATATTTTTATTTGACACATGGTCCGGTTTTTGGAAACAGTTTTACATTTCCCCGACCATTTTGACAATTGGATTAACAAGCGGTGTGATGATTGTGATCATCGACATCGTATTAATGAAGCGTTTACCCAGTAAATACTATGACGATGGCGGGGTGAATGCAAGGATATTTACGGATAGAAGCATTGGTGAAATTGCACTGCTTGCATTTTTCATCAGCATCAGTGAAGAAATATTATTTAGAGGCGTGTTGCAATTTCACTTTGGTATAATCATTTCAAGTATTATATTTGCACTGATACATTTTAGATACTGGGCTCACTGGTTTTTAATTGTCAATATTGTACTGCTTAGCTTTTGGATCGGTTTCATTTATGAACAAACAGAGAATTTATTGGTAACAATCATCATGCACTTTGTCATCGATTTCTTACTGGGTATACATATGCGTAAGAAAGGAAGACAAGGAAGTAAAGAAGGGATGTCTCATGAGTAAAGACCCATATCGAGATCAAGCAGCGAAATTAAAGCAAAAGATTGAACGAGTCCCAGAGGAAGCATCATTTAAAAAAAGAGAGCCTCTTCCAGCGAGAAGTGAGTTACATAGAGAGAAAAAGAAGAAAAACAAATGGAGAATGAAATATCCATTGATCAGTATGCTGCTCTTATTTTTTATTCTTTTGCCCTTGACGGTTTTTAGCATTTATTCGTATTTCGATAGCAGGAATGGTCCCCTGGTGGTCTTGTCAGAAGATGTGGACGATGTGGAAGAAGTTCGCTACGACCAATCCGGTAATGAGAATGAGGAGAGCTTTGTAGAGGCTGATTCAAAAGAAGAAGAGGCAGCTGTGAATGACAAAGATGGGGAATCCTTGAATGAAGATGTTCCCTCAATGTCTGGAAAGGAACAACCAGCATCCACTGAACCTGCTTCTCCACCTGCTGAAGAAGAATCAGCAGAGGAAAAACCGAAAGAAGAGGTAAAAGAAGAACCTAAGGAAGAACAGCCAACATACAAGATCGTGTATCACACGGTCGCACCCCAGGAAACCCTTTTCAGGATTGCTATGAAATACTACAAGTCCCAATCAGGGGTTGAACGAATTAAGGAATGGAATCATATTCAAAATAATGAAATACAGACAGGGCAAGTACTGGAAATCCCATTAGATCAATAAAAGGCACTCCCCCAAGGCGATTTGGGGCGGGTGCTATTTTTTTTACAAAAATTTGCGATAAAATTTACATTCATTTATAAGAAGCATTACAAACCGTAAATATAATGGAAGTGACAGCACTAAAAGAGAAGGAGTTGGTTTCATGGACAGAATGCTTACGCGCTTTCGAAAAGTAGATGACTTGTTATTTTACAGAATCAATGGAAGCAAACAGCTGTATCGTTCATTCTTCGGCTATGTTACTCATCTGGGAGGAGCGAGGTTTACTGTAGCCTCCGTCCTGATTCTGTTCTTCTTGAGTCAATATTATCCACAGATGCAAAGGACCGTAATGGCCGCCATGATAACTTTATGTATCAGTCATATTATTATGTCGATCACCAAGAGGTTGGTTAAACGAATCCGACCTTATCTATCATTACCCGATGCAAGGATACATGGCTATGAATTTAAAGATCATTCATTTCCATCTGGTCATTCGACCGCTATTTTTTCCATATCGATTCCTTTTATGATTCAGTATCCAACCACGCTGTTTATCCTATTTCCTATAAGTTGGTTAGTGGGATATTCCAGGGTGGTTCTCGGAGTCCATTATCCTTCAGATGTATTGGCAGGGGCATTTCTTGCATTTGCTACGACTTTAATGGTCCTTTTGTTTATCAGATAATCGTATGGATTTTACGAATTGTAAGTTAATCATTAAGGGGGAAGAGTACATGCGAGTGGCATTGTTTTCGGATACTTACTATCCTCAAGTGAACGGGGTCGCAAGAACGTTAAAAAGATTGACGAATCACTATGAAAAACGGGGAATTGAGTATAAGGTCTTTGTTCCCGATATTCAAGAGAAAAAAGAATCCTATCCAAATGTACATTCCTTCACAAGTTTTCCTTTTTTCTTTTATCCTGAATGCAGAACAGCTATTGCCAACCCGAAAACGATTGAAAAACAGTTGAAAGATTTTTCACCTACACTGATTCATGTAACCACACCTCTTACTATGGGACTTTATGGGATCCGCGGTGCAAAGAAAATGAATATCCCCTTGGTTGCCTCTTATCACACCCATTTCGACCTGTATTTGAACTATTACAAAATGATGTGGGTGGCACCATTATTATGGAAATACATGAAATGGTTTTATTCACAGGCAGATCGGATTTTTGTCCCCTCAATGGAAACGAAACTTCACTTAGAAAACCAGGGTTTTACCGACTTATCCATATGGAGCCGGGGGGTGGATTGTCAAACCTATTCTCCGGAAAAGCGCAGCCCTGACCTAAGGAGGAAATTTAATGAAAACAAGAAATACACTCTTCTTTATGTGGGACGTTTAGCTCCTGAAAAGGACTTGGACACACTCGAAAAGACGATAAAATACCTTCCTCAAACATTAAAAGATCAAGTTCAATGGGTTATCGTGGGAGATGGACCGATGAGGCATGAGCTTATGGAAAAAACCAAACAAGAAGATGTACTCTTTACGGGTTATGTAAAAGGAACCGAATTAGCGGAAGTGTATGCATCCTCTGATCTCTTCGTATTCCCATCTGCTTCAGAAACGTTTGGGAATGTAGTATTAGAAGCATTTGCCTCCGGTTTGCCAGCAGTAGTGGCTGATAAGGGTGGTGTGACGAACATCGTGGAGCATAACCAAACCGGAAGGATGGCGAAAGCTCATCAATATCCTTCGTTTATTCATCATATTGAAGAGATAATCAATGGAAATCTCCTAAATGAAATGAAAAGAAATGCTCTTCAAATGGCTGAAAAACAATCCTGGGATTGCATCTTTGATCAACTCATAACCGAATTTCATGAAGTTAGTTTTTTTCGCAATCGGAATCAGATGTCAGGGTAGATAGATTAACCCGCCTTCCTGAAGTGCGTCAAGGATCTGAAAGAGGTCCTTTTTTTATTCTACTATTCTAACTCTATGGACAAGTTCATAAACTATAGGGGAAGGAAAGGAGAGGGTGGGAATGAATTTTGGAGAATGGACAGATCAAGCCACTGGACAGATGCTACATAATTTAATAGACAAAAAACAAAAATTTGATAAAGCCAAAGCGTTACACTTATATACCTTATGGGCAACAATGTTTGCTTCCTTCTTTTTTCTCTATTATGTGACGAAATTTGTGCTTGGACCATATTCTTATTCGTTTGCAGCGATGTTTTCTGTATTTGTATCCAGCTCTTTTCATCTATTTATCACAATGCTTCTTGTCGGGCTTTTCGGTGCTACAAGAATCTTATATGAGAAAAAGGAGAAAAAGGAAAAAGAATATCATGCATTAAGGTGTGAGGTCATCGATCGGAGTAAGGATTTATGGAAAGAGGAAGCGTGGAAAAAAAGGCATCATGTGTATGAAAAAATGAAAAAAGAATGGGATATTAATTTATTTCATGGAAGTAAATGAGAGTAAACGTAAGCACTAAAAAATGACCCGTATCAATAAAATAGTAAAAAGAATAGGCCCATTCCTATTTTATGAAGAAATGAGCCAAGTTTCCATGCATTAAAAGAATACCTTCTTATCTCTTTCATCCTTAAGTATTTCGACTGCTTCACGGAAGCGTTGGGAGTGGACGATTTCACGCTCCCTTAAAAACCGCAAACCATCATTCAGGTCAGGATCGTCACTCATATTGATAATCCACTGATAAGTAGCCCTCGCTTTCTCTTCAGCTGCTATATCCTCATATAAATCAGCAATCGGATCACCTTTAGCCGCTATATACGCTGTAGTAAACGGCACACCCGCAGCATTGTGATAGAAGATCGCTCCATCATGATTAACATAATGAGGGTCAAGTCCAGCGTCCTTCATCTGCTGGGGAGTTGCATCTTTAATTAATTTATAAACCATTGTCGCGATCATTTCCAAGTGAGCAAATTCCTCCGTTCCAATATCCGTTAACAATCCGATGACTTTGTCAGGGATGGTATAGCGTTGATTGAGATACCTAAGGGCAGCGGCTAGTTCTCCGTCAGCTCCGCCGTATTGTTCAATCAGAAATTTTGCCAGTTTAGGGTTGCATGTACTTACTCTGACCGGATATTGAAGTTTTTTCTCGTACACCCACATTGTCATGCACCTCCTAAAATATTAAACTTGCCATGGCCATGGAGCATCCTTCCAATCCCATGGGTAATTGGAGTAGCTATATCCAAAGTTTGTCAAAGGACCAAATTCCTTTTCGAATTTCTTCTTAATTTGTTTTCGCGTTTTGATATACATATTATATTGAGAGATTGCATCATAATCTTCAGGGTGCGTATCAAGGTAAAGGGTAAGGTCAAGGATCACGAAATCTACGGCTTGTAATTCTTCCAGCACTTCATAATAATGGGGGGGAAGCTGTTTCATGTCAGTCTATTCTCCCTTCATCTTTTCATAGGGGCTATAGTAGGGATCATAAAACACTTTCCATAGAGTACCTTTTTGTAACGCTTCTTTTGGTGAATATTGCTCCAGGTTGGGAGGTTGGAATCCTAAGTAAAGATTAGGGGGCGTTGAATAGACTTTCCGGGTAATAGGCTTACACGGATCGAATGGGCTTACATATGGGTAATAAGCTTTGTAAAATTCGTGCACGATAATCCCTCCTTTAAAGAAAATCCTTCGTAACAACATATGAAATAGATAAATAGAACATGTTAATTAATTTAAATTCATAAATATGAAGGGAAACTTTGTGAAAATGTTGAATACTAAAGATGTAGGATATTAATGATGAGGTGGTCAAATGTTTGTAAAAAGTGCCATGATACCGAAGCACAAATGCTATGTGGTAGATGAAAATGACTCGATTGAAAAGACCCTTACAGTTCTGGAGCACCATAAAATTGATGGAGTGCCGGTACTCTCGAATGAAGAATACAAAGGGGTGGCAACACGCTACAATATTTATCAGAGCTTCTTCCTTTCAGGAATGGATAAAGAAGCCTTTCTCAAGGAGAAAAAGGTTCGTGATATTATTGCCGATACAGACAAATATATAACCGACAAAGATGTATTCGAAAATGCATTGGTCGAATTGAAGGATTCTCCGATTCTTCCAGTTGTAGGACCGGATAAAAATTTCCTTGGATTGATTACCCGGTTTGATGTACTTGATCAATTCAGAAGTGCATTTGGGATGGATCAAAAGGGAGTGCGAATCGCCTTTTCCTCTGTGGAAACAGAAGGACGGATTGCCCGTCTTGGTGATATCATCCAGCAGTACTCGGAATCGGTCATTTCCCTGGTTACCTTTGATGAAACCGATAAATTATTACGACGTATCGTACTAAAGGTCGAAAAAAAGGACAATATGGAAAAATTCCTTCATAAGTTAGAGAAATCAGGATTCCGTATACTGGATATTCAAGAAGATGAATAATTGACGAAAACCCTGTATGAAAAAAAATCCCTCTCATAAGATTTATGGGAGGGATTTTTTTGATCAATCATACTGTTAAACTGCTTATTACGTTTCTATTAGGGTATCTATTCATTAAATGGTTCCCCGCTGTAGAATTGCTGAACAGCTCTGAATTCATTGTTGAGTTAGTCTTAAATCCCGTGCCATTCTTTGCGGCAATGATGGCCTTTATGGTGGGGTTAATGGTTCAAGGGAATTTATTGAAGTTTGAATTATATTCTATTCTAAGATTAATGAATGGTAAACTACATAAAGAGTTAGTTTTAATCCCATTTCATATAGGCATCATCTATTTGTTGAGCTATTTTGGGTTGTGGCAAACAATGATTTTTTCCTTCTTATCAATCTTTTATGGTATTATTTCTATAGATTTCCACCGACAAGGAGGCCACAATGCTTGAAATTAGTATGTTTTTATTAGTAGGGGGAGTCAGTCTCCTCTTTTTTATGTTATATGAAGCACGGAGAAATGTTGTGAAAATGGTGAAGGTAAAGCTTCCCGCCCTTCCTCATAATATGGGACCGATTTCAATCTTTTTTATATCTGATATACATAAGCGGGTATTATCAGACGGAATTATTGATGAAGTGAAAGGGAAAGCGGATTTTGTCATCATTGGCGGGGATCTTCTTGAAAAAGGAGTGCCTTTTTCAAGAGTTGAACAAAATTTAGATAAACTATTGACACTGGGTAAGGTTTATTTTGTTTGGGGCAATAATGATCATGAAGTGAATACGAACAGGCTGAAGGATATATTTAAACAAAAGGGAATCATTGATATTGTAAATGATTCAGTTAAGGTGCCTATTCATAAAGGGAAGATTAACATGATCGGAGTGGACGATGCCAGTACGCAAAGAGCTTCTTACTCTTCTGCCCTAAAAAAAACAAGACCGTCTGAATTTAATATTCTAATCAGTCATGACCCGAGGCTTGTGAGGCAGGTACGAAAAGAAGAGGGGGTTGACTTGATGTTGAGTGGCCATACACACGGTGGACAAATTCGATTGTTTGGATGGGGACTGTATGAAAAAGGAAGACTTGAAAAGCTCCCCCAGACCACCCTATTAGTAAGTAACGGCTATGGGACAACGGGGCTCCCGTTACGCTTGGGAGCCCCGGCAGAGACCCATTTACTGACAATCGAAAAGGAATGAATGAACATTTGTTGTTCATTACCTGTACAAATTTTACACAGTGCGGTTTCTCGATTATAATTTTAGAGAGAAGAGAATTACTTTGGGGGACTATTTATGAGCAATGAAAAGAAATTAGAAGGTAAATATAATATAAAAGCTGTGTCCACAATCTTAGGTATACAACCAGGTACATTAAGGGCATGGGAGAGAAGATATCAGATAATTGCTCCTGTACGTAATGAATCAGGTCACCGTTTGTACACAGAACAACATTTAAATATATTAAAATGGCTGGTTGAGAAGGTCAATCAGGGATTTACCATCAGTCAGGCAGTTGCGTTACTTGATAAACAAGAGCTGGAAGAAAATGAGATCGCATCCTCTGAACGTAAGGACCGTACTCAGAGCATCTCGGATGATTTGTTAAAAGCACTCTTAAGCTTTGATGAAACAAAAGCTCATGAATTAATCAATCAGTCGTTTGCTGTTTACACAATTGATAAAGTTGTGATTGATATCCTGGGCAGCCTGCTGGTTAAAATCGGAGACCTGTGGGAGAACGGGAAAATCACGACGGCCCACGAGCATTTTGCAACATCGATACTTAGATCACGTATCGGTATCATCATGCACTCTTTTCCACACAACGGAATCTTACCTAAAGTAGTAGCAGTTTGCGGACCGGAAGAATGGCATGAATTAGGATTGTTAATCTTTACTCTCTACGTAAGAAGAAAGGGATTTGAAGTAATCTATTTAGGCTCCAGTATTAAAGAAAATGATATCGACATCGTTCTTGACGAAGTCGATCCTAAGTTTCTATTCTTCTCCTGTACCTTATTGGAAAATGTAGACAACCTGCTGTCACTCGTTACTTCATTAAAGAGTGAGCGGGAAAGCCTGGAAATTGGAATTGGCGGTTTTGCTGTAGACCATCTCCCAAAAGAAAAGAAAGAGGAATTCCAGGAACACATTGTCGGACAATCCAAATCTGATTGGGAGCTTTGGCTGAAAAGTAAATTATAATTGGATTATGCACTGTTTTCTGCCCCTTACATAGTATGGTGATAAATCGTCACACTCTAGGGGGTACGAAGATGAAGCTTGAAAGAATTTCTGACAACAAAATTAAATTTTCCATTAGTGTAGAAGAATTGGAGCAAAAAGGCTTATTTGAACAAGACCAATGGAAAGATTCCTATATGTGGCATGACCTTTTTGAAGACATGTTAGATGAAGTTCAGGGGAAGTTCGGCATTGAAACACAAATGGAAATCACCGTGGAGATTGAGTCATTTGATGATCAGGAAATCTGCATGATCCTCACATTAGAGTCAGAAGATGACTTTTCTGATTGGGAAGAAGAAAGTGGAATCTTGAAGTCCATGAATGATCATGATGTGCTCGTTTACTTTGATGATTTCGAGGATGTACTGGACCTCCTTAAACGCATCAACGAATTGAACAAAGTGAACAATCGCCTTATACATTTAAGCATTTATTATTATGAAAAAAACTACTACTTACTGATTGAAAATTTATTGGAATACGATAGCTTAGTCATGGAGGCTATTTGTGCTGAATACGGTCAGCAATCAAAGATTACCAAACATATCCTGATGGAGTATGGCCGCGCTGTGTTAATAAAGGACTCCATTGATAAAATATTGTTTTATTTTTGATCGTGTTATGTGGCATCGAATCTTCACCCCCCTTTAGATATATTTTTTACTATGATTTAACGGAAATACAGACATTATTTTGCACTTTTAGGGCGATTCCTGGAAGTGTTTTTTGTTTTGGTAGTTGTGAATGCTTGTCGCCCCAGGGAGAGCCCTTCCGCTTTTCGATATGTCCAGCTCCAGGGCTTAGAGGCTCGAGGTCATAAGCCAAGTAACCCAAAAAGGCAAAGAGCGCCTTTCCGGGTTACTCGTTTTATGCTTGTCGCCCCAGGGCGAGCCCCTTCCGCTTTTCCTTTATGACAGCGTTTTCAAAAAAATCTTCTTTTTTTAATTTTCCTTCTTTGCAAGAAGAATTCAAACGTGTATACTATGTCATGAAAGCGGACGAGGTTCCGTTAAACAGTGAAGTATACTGGGAGGTTTACATAAATGGTAGCCGATAAGGGGAAAGAAAATCACCAAGCATCTGATCACCACGATGTATTGAAATCTACACAAACGGTTATTCATCTTGCACTTGATAAATTGGGGTATTCACAAGAGGTATATGAATTATTAAAAGAACCTGTACGAATGTTAACGGTTAAAATACCAGTCCGGATGGATGATGGGAAAGTAAAAGTTTTCACGGGATACCGTGCTCAACATAATGATGCAGTTGGACCAACAAAAGGTGGGATTCGATTTCACCCGAATGTAACTGAAAAAGAAGTTAAAGCGCTTTCCATATGGATGAGCTTGAAATGTGGAATTGTAGACCTTCCGTACGGTGGAGGTAAAGGGGGGATCATTTGTGATCCCCGGGATATGTCATTTAGAGAGCTAGAGCGATTAAGTCGTGGTTATGTTCGCGCAATCAGCCAAATTGTCGGACCATCTAAAGATATTCCCGCTCCCGATGTTTTTACAAACTCTCAAATCATGGCGTGGATGATGGACGAATACAGCCGAATTGATGAGTATAATTCTCCAGGGTTTATTACAGGGAAACCATTGGTGCTTGGGGGATCACATGGACGTGAAACGGCAACGGCAAAAGGTGTGACGATTTGTATTCATGAAGCAGCCAAGAAAAAAGGAATAAAGCTTAAAGGGGCGAGAGTAGTCGTTCAAGGCTTTGGTAATGCCGGAAGCTTCCTTGCAAAGTTTATGCATGATGCAGGAGCGAAGGTGATTGGGATTTCTGATGCATACGGTGGACTTCATGACAAAGATGGGCTGGATATTGATTATTTGCTGGATCGCCGGGATAGTTTTGGAACGGTTACGAAATTATTTAATAATACGATAACAAACGATGAACTATTAGAGCTGGACTGTGACATTCTCGTGCCTGCAGCCATCGAGAATCAAATCACAGAGAAGAATGCTCACAATATAAGAGCAAGCATTGTGGTAGAGGCAGCGAACGGACCGACAACCTTGGAAGCAACGAAAATCCTCACCGAGCGTGGGATTTTACTGGTTCCTGATGTGTTAGCATCATCGGGTGGGGTGACGGTTTCTTACTTTGAATGGGTTCAAAATAATCAGGGGTATTACTGGTCTGAAGAAGAAGTGGAAGAAAAATTGGAGAAGATTTTGGTCAGCTCCTTTAACAATGTATACGAAACTTCCCAGTCCAGAAGAGTCGATATGAGACTCGCCGCATATATGGTCGGGGTAAGAAAAATGGCCGAAGCATGCCGGTTCAGAGGTTGGATTTAATCCCAGTCAAGGATGAGATGGATGACATCTCATCCTTTTTCAATTCTAAATGATGGCGCTTTACAATAATTTCAGCAGAAATTAGAAACCATACTACTGACAGGAATCATGAGGTTCGAGGGCTTCCTTTTGACCAAATCGTAATCTTATTCCATAATAATTGGGTAGAAAACATTTTAACATCTGAAGTGACCGAACGGAAATTACCATTCAGATAGAGGAATTGAAGGAGTGTCTGAATTTGAAAATGGAAGAATGCATTATTGTAGGCGGGGGACCATGCGGGTTGTCAGCTGCTATTAGTTTAAAAGAAAAGGGAATCGATCCTTTAATCATTGAAAAAGGGAATATCGTTAATGCCATTTATCACTATCCCACTCATCAAACGTTTTTTTCATCAAGTGAAAAGCTTGAGATTGGTGACGTTCCTTTTGTTATTGAGGAACACAAACCAAGGCGGAATCAAGCACTCGTGTATTATCGTGAGGTAGCGAAGCGGAAAGGTTTAAGAATCAATCGATTTGAAACAGTTCATAAGGTGGAGAAGCAAGACGGCCGTTTTTCCGTTTCCACCTCTAAAGGAATGTATAAAAGTAAATCAATTGTCATTGCGACCGGTTACTATGATCATCCCAATTATTTAGAGATACCAGGAGAGAAATTAGAGAAAGTCTTTCATTATTTTAAAGAAGCACATCCCTTTTTTGACACAGATGTGGTTGTGATTGGAGGGAAGAATTCAGCGGTTGATGCAGCACTTGAATTGAATAAAGCGGGAGCAAGAGTAACCGTACTATACCGGGGAAGTGAGTACTCAAAGAGTGTGAAGCCTTGGATTCTCCCTAACTTTGATGCGCTTGTCAGAAATGGCGAAGTAACGATGGAATTTAACGCGTGTGTAGATGAAATTACACAGAACTCTGTCATTTACAATGTAAAGGGTGAGAAAAAAGAAATCAAAAATGACTTTGTGTTTGCCATGACAGGTTATCATCCGGATCATAGCTTTCTGACGAAAATGGGAATAGATATTGACAAGGAAACAGGGAGACCTGCTTTTCATCAAGAAACGATGGAAACGAATGTAGAAGGAATCTATATTGCAGGTGTCATTGCTGCGGGAAACAATGCGAATGAGATCTTTATTGAAAATGGTCGTTTGCATGGCGGATTGATCGCTGAATCCATTACACAAGAAGAAAAATGACGAAGGAAGGAGGCTCTGCTGTGAGCCTCTTTCTTTCATGATGATGGTTGCTTACAACCTTAATTTTTGAAAATCGCTTCTAATTCTTTAATGTCATGGGTTTGGGACAGAGCCACCATTAACTTGATTCTTGCCTTTTGTCCATTAAGGCCATTTGAGAAGATCACGCCTTTTTCTTTCAGTTGTTTCCCCCCTCCTGAATAGCCGTATATATCCTGAACAATTCCATTAAAGCATCTCGAAACCAATACAACTGGGATATTAGCAGCTAACAGCCCATTAATTCCATCGACCGTATCAGGCGGGAGATTTCCTTGCCCTAATGCTTCGATTACAACCCCATCGTACTGTAGGTCTTTTATGGCAACTAATAAGCCTGAATCCATTCCGGCATATGCTTTGATCAGGGTAACCCTCTTGGAAATGTCACAAACCTGATAATGCTCATTTGATGTTGGCTGGTGATGAAAAAGAACGCCTCTTTTAGTCACAATCCCGATTGGGCCGTACTGTGGACTTTGAAAGGTAGATACATTGCTTGTGTGAGTTTTGGTTACGTTCTTAGCAGAGTGGATTTCGTCATTCAGGACGACTAAAACCCCTTTGTTCCTGGATTTGTCATCAGCAGCTACCCGAACGGATGAAATGAGGTTATACAGTCCGTCCGCTCCAATCTCATTACTTGATCTCATTGCCCCCGTAACGACAAGGGAGACTGGAAGAGAAAGGGTTAAATCCAGGAAGTAGGCAGTTTCTTCGAGCGTATCTGTTCCGTGGGTAATGACGACTCCGTCAAATGATTTTTCCCTATATTTCGTTTCGATAATATCTTTTAATTTCTGCATATGCTCCGGTGTGATATGAGGAGACGGCAGATGAAATGCTTCTAAGACCGTTAGATTTGCTATATTCGATACAATAGACGTTTGTACCGAAAGGGGATTTTCCTTCCCGGGAGTGACTGCTCCAGTCTGTTCGTCTTCCATCATAGAGATGGTCCCGCCTGTATGTATAACCAAAATATCTTTCTTCATCATTCATTCCTCCAACCAAATAAATTCCTGTTTCCATTCCTACATTAACATGATACGATTAAGAAAACAGAAAGAAAAGAGGACTTTTTTATGCTGGTGATTTTATCAGCGGGTATAGCACCAGGATTAGCATTGCTAAGTTACTTTTACTTGCGGGATGAATATGAGGCAGAACCTATTACGCTAGTTTTCAAAACCTTTATGTATGGGGCCCTTATTACCTTTCCTATTATGTTTTTACAATATGTTTTAGAAGTTGAAGGAATTATTGATTCAAATTGGTCGACGGCATTTATTTCTTCAGGACTTTTAGAAGAATTTTTTAAATGGTTCATTTTGATGTTTGCGATCTTCCAACATGTTGATTTTAATGACCCTTACGACGGCATTATCTATGGTGCAAGTGTGTCACTTGGATTTGCTACTATTGAAAATATTTTGTATTTGGTTGCTAACGGTGTTGAACATGCGTTTGGAAGAGCGATCCTGCCAGTTTCAAGTCATGCGTTGTTCGGTGTCATTATGGGATATTACTTAGGGAAAGCAAAGTTTTCCTCCAGTGAAGAAAGACATAAGTGGCTTTTCATTGCGATTTCTGTGCCCCTACTTTTACATGGAACATATAATTACATCTTTTTAGCCGAGAAAAACTGGATCTATTATATGGTACCGTTTATGTTTTTCTTATGGTGGCTTGGTTTGAAGAAAGTGAAAAGTGCTCATCGGTTAACAGAAAAGAAATACACGGGTACTGATTTCGAAAAAGAAATTATTTAAAAAGACGCTTTTAATTTATAGCGTCTTTTTTGCATTTTCAAATCCCTGATTTCTCCCTCGCAACAAAAAACCGCCTTTAGCAAAGACGGTTTGAAAAAATATTTACTTGTACGCAGCTGCCAGGTCGGTTTTAGGTGCTTCTTTCCGTTTCACTTCATCAATTTTATTCACGAACATTTGAAACACTTTTCTCTTTTCGTCCAATTCGCGTATGTATTCCTTCAGTTCATTGTACTTTTCTTCAAAAGGCTTATGATACATTTCCCTGATATTCTCAATGATTTCCTCATTCACGGTTGATTGAATGACTTGCTTTGTAATGCCGTACTTATAGGAATATACCTTCAGTTCCTTCTTTATCTCTTCATAGTCAGTATTAATCTGATCCAACACCTCTGAAATGTCATCTTTCCACTCATCTAATGACTTCGCCAGATAGTCCTCCATCATGACCTCCCCCTTCAATTCCCGATTTATTTGAAGTATTCCTCATTCTATTATAACTCTGATTGTTTACATGGCTTTTGCTGGGACATTACAGAGTCTTATCAAAGTTGTGGTAGGTTGTTTTCTAAATTTTATTAATCACTTGTATAAAATGGGAGCCTCTACAAAAACTAGAGTTAATGTTAATTGAAGATATGGAGGTTAAAGCATTATGAATAGTCGTTTCAAATTCATTTCTACTTCAGTCGTCATGGTGCTTATGTGTTCTCTTTTTATGATTTCGTCTGAAGGAGAGAAGGCAGACGCTTTTACGAATCAAGTGATACAACATGGCGCAACAGGTGAGGATGTAATCGAGCTTCAATCCAGACTTCAATATATCGGGTATTATAACGGTGATATTGATGGAGTATTTGGGTGGGGAACATATTGGGCTCTGAGAAACTTTCAATATGAGTTCGGACTTCCCATTGATGGTTTGGCAGGAGCGAAAACGAAAGAAAAACTGGTGAAAGCCTCGAAGTATAACAAGCAATTTGTAAAGAAACAAATTGAAAAAGGCAACAACTTCAGTCACTATGGCGGAGCAGATTTAAACAAACAAAAAGGTCCTGGAGGTGGCGGGGCTGGAGGCGGAACATCCGGTGGAAAAGCAGCTCCTCAAAAGCAGCCTGCTCCAAAGCCAGCACCAACTCCATCCAAGCCAACGGCAGTGAACACACCTAATGGATTTTCACAAAACGACATTCAATTGATGGCAAATGCCGTATACGGAGAAGCCCGTGGCGAGCCATATGAGGGACAAGTTGCTGTAGCGGCCGTTATTCTCAATCGGATAGACAGTTCTGCATTCCCGAATACAGCCGCAGGCGTCATTTTTGAACCTGGTGCCTTTACAGCTGTAGCAGACGGCCAGATATGGTTAACACCAAATGAACAAGCGAAAGAAGCGGTTTTAGATGCCATAAACGGCTGGGATCCTTCTTCAAGTGCTCTCTATTACTTTAATCCTGTGACAGCAACAAGCAAGTGGATTTGGTCACGTCCACAAATCAAGAAAATAGGAAAGCACATATTCTGTAGTTAAAGAGGTGAAGTAAATTGCTACGTGTCATTTTAATAACGGTGCTCGTCCTGGGTGTTGCAGGGACCGCATTCTGGGGATACCAAGAGCATCAGGAGAAAAATGCGATATTAATCAATGCTGAAAATAACTATCAAAGAGCGTTCCATGAGTTAACTTATCAAGTGGATCTGGTTCACGATAAGATAGGTTCGACTCTTGCCATGAATTCAAGGAAATCATTGTCTCCGGCGCTTGCCGATATATGGAGATTAACTTCTCAGGCACACAGCGATGTAGGGCAGCTTCCGTTAACACTTCTGCCGTTTAATAAAACAGAAGAGTTCCTAAGTAATATTGGAGATTTCAGCTACCGGGTAGCAGTGAGGGATTTAGATAAGAATCCTTTAACGGATAAAGAGTATAAATCACTTGAAAATTTATATGAACAAAGTGCTGATATTCAGAATCAGTTAAGAAAAGTTCAACATCTGGTTATGGAGAACAACCTGAGATGGATGGATGTGGAGCTTGCTTTGGCATCAGGAAATGAACAGGCTGATAACACCATTATCGATGGCTTTAAAACCGTTGAAAAGAATGTATCCGGATATGATGAAGCCAATTTTGGTTCTACAACATTTGTGAACACTGAGAAGAAAGACCAAAATTTTCAGAAGATTAAAGGGAAAGAGATTTCAAAGGATGAGGCCGTTTCAATCTTAAGAAAATATTCCGGGATAAGTGAAAAGACTGATGCGAAAGTAACAAAAAGTGGGAAAGGCTCTGACTATAAATTTTATAGTGTAACGATTGAAAATGGTAAAACTCATGCAAGTATGGATGTTACTCAAAAAGGTGGATATCCAATCTGGTATATTAACAATCGGGAAGTTCAGAAACCAAAAATCAGCTTAAATAAAGCTGCAGAGAAAGCGACTGCCTTCCTGAAAGATAACGATTTTGACAAATTAGAACTATTTGAAAGTGCACAGTATGACAACATTGGTATTTTCACCTATGTGACCGTATTGGATGGTGTAAGGATTTATCCGGACTCTGTTAAAATAAAGGTAGCATTAGATAATGGACAAATCGTCGGATTTGCTGCTGAAGAATACTTGAAGAATAATCATGACAGAGAGATCGGACAAGCGTCCATTACTCAAGCTCAGGCTAAAGAAACGACAAACCCTAATCTTAAAGTAATGGAAGAACGTAAAGCGGTAATTGTGAATGATCTTAATGAAGAAGTGCTCTGCTACGAATTCTTAGGGATGCTGGGTAAAGATACCTTTAGAATATTTATCAATGCAAACACAGGAGAAGAAGAAAAAGTAGAGAAGCTCAGAAAAGCGGAACCGATTTATGAAGAAGTCGTCTAAGCTTTTAGAGGGACGGACCTCCGATATGGAGATCCGTCCCTTTTCTTTAGATAGAGAAAATTCAGAATAAGGATTCAAAAAGGTATGGAAAGGTGATGAATCTCATGCCATAATATAGATACATAAAATGGGAAAGTGGGAGTATTGTACTATGATAAAAGCAGGTACCACATTACAGTTGGAACCCATACATAATGATACATTTGAACGGTATAGGTGCCGGGTCGTTGAAATCGGGGAAGAAGGGCTTTATATCGATTACCCTATTCATACAAAAACAGAGAAAGCCGTTTTCTTAATAGATGGCACACAACTTAAAGCAAGCTTCATCGTCAATGAGCAGACGGTACTTATGTTTGAAACAGAAGTGAAGGGCCGCAAACTATCCAAAATACCGATGATCCACATTCATTATCCAGGTGAGGAAGGTTTAGAGAAGGTCCAAAGAAGACAGTTTGTGCGGGTAGAAGCGAACACAGATATCTCAATAAAAATAAATGAGGGGTATTTTCCAACGATTACAGAGGATATCAGTGCAGGAGGATGCGCGGTATTGGTGAGAGAAGGAATGGATCTGAAAAGTGGTTCTAACATTTCTACGACCATCGTTTTGCCCATGCAAACAGGTGAGAACCAGTATGTAGAAATAGAAGGTAAAGTGATCCGCGTCTGGGAAAAAAGTCACAAAAAAATTGCAAGCGTTGAATTTGTTCATTTAACTGAAAATCAACGACAGCTTATTTTAAGATTTTGCTTTGAAAGACAGTTGAACTTACGAAAAAAAGGGTTACTTGAATAAAATCCCATAATTTACACATACTTTTTCTATGAATAGGAAAAGGGTGAGAACAATTAAATCCGTTGAGCGAATTTTAATCAAATTAGTCATTATACATTTCATTTTATTAATAACTGTCCAATTCGTCATCCATGAATTAAATATCCTTCCGGAGCTGAATAAAATCGTTTTTTATGAAGGTGTCGAAAAAATGGAGTACAGCGAAATAGTCGAAACCTTATCCGGTAAAGCAGGTAATTAATTGCCTGCTCTTTTTTTTGAATAAAGATTCTTTCAACGTGATGTGAGATTTATGTTAAAATAGGTAAGAAAATTATTAGGAAATTAAGTAGGTGGATTAGTTGAAAAAATTAAGAATTGCGATCGATGGTCCTGCAGCTGCGGGGAAAAGTACAGTGGCGAAAATTGTAGCAGGGAAATTATCTTATCTTTATATTGATACGGGCGCGATGTACCGTTCATTAACATATAAAGCTTTGAAACTGAATATAGACTTGCACGAAGAAAATGGGTTGAAGGAATTATTAGCTCAAACAAAAATCACGCTTGAACCGACTGAAGATGGACAAATTGTTTATGTAGACGGGGAAAATGTGACAGATGAAATCCGTCAAGCCGCCGTCACTAATTCAGTATCTCATGTCGCCGTCCATTCTCAAGTTAGAGAAGAGATGGTGAACAGGCAGCAGCAATTGGCTAAACAAGGTGCTGTTGTAATGGACGGAAGAGATATCGGGACTCATGTGATTCCCGACGCTGAAATTAAAGTATTTTTACTGGCAAGTGTAGGTGAAAGAGCCCAAAGAAGACATGAAGAAAACATTTCGAAAGGGTTCCCTTCCGATCTGGAACAATTGAAAGTAGAAATTGCCCGCCGTGACAAGATCGATTCAGAAAGAGAAGTGGCTCCACTTAAGAAAGCGGACGACGCAATTGAAATAGATACAACTTCATTAACCATCCCTGAAGTAGTGGATCAAATTATGCTGTTAGTAGAAAGGAAAGGTTAATGTGAACTTGTATTCTTTTGCAAAAGGTCTCGTCAAATCGATTCTTTCTCCTCTCTATCGCATTGAGGTCAAAGGTTTGGAGCATTTCCCAGAAGAGGGGGGAGTCTTATTATGCACCAACCATATTGATAACTTGGATCCCCCGGTGGTGGGGATTTCAGCTCCCAGACCTGTTTCATTTATGGCTAAAGAAGAGCTTTTCAGTGTCCCGGTACTGGGTAAGCTATTACCCGATTTACGGGCATTCCCGGTGAAAAGGGGAATGAGTGACCGGGAAGCACTCCGCAAAGGTTTGCAGGTCCTTAAACGAGGAGATGTTTTAGGTCTGTTCCCAGAGGGTACTAGAAGTAAGACAGGTAAAATAGGTAAGGGATTAGCAGGAGCAGGTTTCTTTGCTCTTCGTTCCGATGCTTACGTTGTACCTTGTGCAATCATTGGACCCTATAAGCCTTTCAGGAAATTAAAGGTCGTATTCGGGCCGCCTATTGCTATGGAGGGCATTCGAGAACAAAAACTGAATGCAGAGAAAACAACTGAAATTATTATGCAGCACATCGAAAAACTAATACATGAGCATGAATAATATAAGCTTTCTCGCTTGACAAAAAGTAGTATTTATTAGAAGTTAGTAGAAAGAATATTTTAAATTGTGAAGTCTCGCAATTATCAAAAATCTTTGCAGTCATGGATTAAGGAGGAGTACATAATGGAAGACATGAATGGAATTGAAGTGAAAAATCTTGAAATCGGTGAAAAAGTTAAAGGAACAGTCACTAAGGTTGAAGAGAAACAGGTCTTAGTCGACGTTCAAGATAGCAAAGTGGATGGCATCATTCCAATTAGTGAACTCTCAAGCCTTCATATCGAAAAAGCTTCTGATGTAGTCAGTGAAGGGGATGTACTTGAGTTAATCGTGACAAAAGTTGAAGAAGAACTTCTCGTTCTTTCTAAACGAAAAGTAGATGCTGAAAAAGCATGGGAAGAAATGAAGGTTCGCTTTGAAAATGGCGACATCTTTGAAGCGGAAGTCAAAGATGTTGTGAAGGGCGGACTCGTAGTTGATCTTGGAGTTAGAGGATTTGTTCCTGCATCATTAGTCGAGGACTATTATGTTGAGGATTTCTCGGACTATAAGGATAAAACATTGACGTTCAAGATTGTGGAATTGGATCAGGAAAAAAATCGTCTAATCTTATCCCACCGCGCTGTTGTAGAAGCGGAAAAGCAACACCAGAAGAAGCAGCTTCTAACGGATATTGAATCTGGTGCTGTTCTTGAAGGGACAGTTCAGCGTATCACAGATTTCGGAGCGTTCGTAGACATTGGTGGAGTAGATGGATTGGTGCATATCTCCCAACTTTCCCACGAACACGTTGAAAAGCCTTCTGACGTAGTCACTGAAGGTCAAAAAGTACAGGTCAAAGTTCTAAGCGTCGATCGTGACAATGAACGTATTTCTTTATCCATTAAAGAAACCCTGCCAGGACCTTGGAGTAATATTTCAGAGAAGGCACCTAAAGGCAGTGTTCTGGACGGTGTGGTTAAACGCTTAGTTTCATATGGAGCATTTGTAGAAGTGTTACCTGGTGTTGAAGGTCTTGTTCACATCTCTCAAATTTCACATAAGCATATCGGTACACCGCACGAAGTCCTTCAGGAAAACCAAGAAGTACAAGTGAAGGTATTGGATGTAAATGAAAATGATCAACGTTTATCTTTAAGCATCAAATCCCTTGAAGATAAAGAGGAAGAAGTGACTGATTACGAAATGCCTGAAGAAAATACCGGCTTCCAATTAGGTGAAATGATTGGCGACAAATTAAAAGATCTTAAGTAATGGTGATGAATAGTGACAAGAGCCCAAAGAAAGCAAGACCACATTAATTACGCTTTATCAACTGGTCAACAACGAAGAACAGGTTTTGATGAAGTTGCTTTTGTCCACCAAAGCTTACCGAATATAGCAGTGGATGAAGTTCATCTGCAGGCAAAGATTGGCGAACTTAATTGGAGTTCGCCAATTTTCATAAATGCTATGACAGGCGGCGGTGGGGAATCAACTTCTAAAATCAATGAAGAATTAACGATTCTTGCACGGGAAACAGGTCTGGCCATTGCTGTCGGATCTCAAATGTCCGCACTTAAAGACCCTTCTGAACGAAAAACGTATGAAATCGTTCGTCAATATAATCCAAATGGCGTCGTTTTTGGGAATTTGGGAAGTGAAGCAACCGTTCAACAGGCAAAAGATGCCGTAGAGATGATTAGCGCGGATGCGTTGCAAATCCACTTGAATGTCATACAAGAATTAACCATGCCCGAAGGTGACAGGGACTTCAGAGGGGCCATGGACAGAATACAGGAGATCGCTGAAAGTATTCCAGTACCTGTCATTGTGAAAGAAACGGGTTTTGGTATCAGTAAAGAGGCTGCAGGATCCTTGTCCCACTCAAATATTTCAGCCATTGATGTGGGGGGATTCGGTGGTACCAACTTCTCTAAAATCGAAAATCAACGCAGAAAACGAATGTTGGAATTTTTCGATGATTGGGGTATACCCACTGCCATTTCGATTGCTGAAAGTCATGCTACATCCAGGAAGCCGATCCTTGCTTCCGGTGGTGTCCAAAATAGCTTAGACATCGTTAAGTCTCTAGGTTTAGGGGCATCTGCTGTAGGAATGGCCGGGGTCATTCTCAAGCAACTTCTGGAATCAGGTCTAAAGGATACCATTGATGAAGTGAATCAAATTCATAAGGATATTCAGTTTCTGATGTGTGCCCTGGGGTGCAGGCGTCTAGAAGATCTTCACAGCGTTCCACTCGTGTTGTCAGGCGACGTGTTTCATTGGCTGGACGTGAGAGGATTGAATCCTGCAAGTTATAGCAATAGAACGTTTAATAAGTAAAAAGAACGAATTCTCTTTTGAGAATTCGTTCTTTTTTGGTGCATGAGTTTTGTTGGAGTATTTTGGATATTTTTGTAAAGTGGCTGAATTATCGATTGTCCACAAGACCTCCAGCCGAATATGCTTGCCGCCTCCGCTTTTCGATTTGTCCAGCTCCGGCGGCTTGGGGCTCGAGGTCATAAGCCAAGTCACCCAAAAAGGCAAATGACGCCTTTCCGGGTGACTCGTCTTATGCTTGCCGCCCCAGGGCGAGCCGCCTCCGCTTTTCTTGTTACCTTTGTCCCCTTTTAGCTTCTTCCGGTCCTTGCAGGCTTGTGGCTCCGTTGTAGTGCAGACCCTGGTCTCTGTCTGATTCGACTCGTTTGCTTTGTTTTAATTTCTTTTCTTGACGATCTTTACCCATCATAAACACCTCCCTTTCTTATTTTTTCTTTGAGAAAATGATTCATACATGAATGAGTTACATAAAAATTTTCCATAATGTAGATAATAAGAGGGAGTGAGTGATTGTGGATGGGATTCTGTATTTATGGCTGATTTGGGGAATTTGGATTTATACGACGTTTATGATGAATAAGGCACACCCATATCGTTTCCGTTATTCCTTCATTTCATTAGCACTAATTTGCGTGTTTCCATATGGTTTGGAAGTAGGATCTGTGGAGGTTGCGGTACCGGTTTTTGTTTTAGGACTTATTTGTATCCATTACTTAAGAATTCTCAGTTTGAGAGAGAAGTTATATATGCTTATTGTCATTCTGGCGATGGGGATGCTTTATGCGGGCATTGGGTTAGTGGCTATTTATGATCCTGTTCTTATGTTCATTGATCGAAACATTATAATTGCTCTATCCCTTGCTTTCCTGAGTGTTCTCTTCTATAGCTCGTCTTCAGTTAAGTTCCGGGTGCTCGCTATTGCCGGGAGCAGTATAGTGGGTGAAGTCTTTATGAGCATCCCATTAAAGAATGTAGGATTTTTATATTCCATCGGTGGACCTGCTTACCTCGATGTCCTGGCTATTGCCACTGGAATTCTCTTAGCGATTAAATTGTTGGAAGAAATAAATCAGTTATTCAACATCAAAGTACAGACAAACAAAGGGGAAATGAAGAATCTATGAATGAGTATGTGTATCCGGTCATCTTCGGAGTAGTAGTTGGGACATTAACCAGAATCTATATGCTGCGTACAGACTATCGCCAATATCCCACTTATTTGCATGGGAAGATTATACATATTGCTCTTGGGTTTATTGCTGCTGGCTTAGGTACCATTGCGATTCCTGCTTTACTTGAGGAGAACTTCACGGCGATTACTTTCTTAACCGTTGCTGCGTCTCAATTTCGGGATGTGCGAAATATGGAGAGGAACACATTGACAGAGCTAGATGCATATGAACTTGTTCCTAGAGGGGCTACATACATCGAGGGAATTGCCGTAGCCTTTGAAAGCCGAAACTATTTGGTTATTTTCACTTCTCTCTTAGCCACTTTAGCTTATATTGTCTTTAACTTCTATGTAGCGCTGCTGATCAGTGCGATATGTATGATGGCTGCCCATAAACTAATGGCTGGAGGCAGATTGAAGGATATCGTAACCATTGAATATGTGAAGCCTCATTTTGATGGGGCAGGACTTTACGTTGATAATATCTACATTATGAATATAGGATTAAAGGTAAGACAAGAAGAAATTTTAAAGTATGGAATGGGGTTTGTTCTTTCTCCCAAATCATTCGATGCCAGGTCAACGGTAGCGAATCTTGGTCAAAGGCAAGCGATTCTTCATGACATGTCTACTTCGTTGGGGATATTTAAAGATTCAGGAACCCCTGCTTTAACGCCACTGGCCAAAAGGGATTTAGACGATGGCCGTATAGGTGTATTCGTCCTCCCACAGCGAAAGGATGTAGAGAAAGCGATTGCCATTCTTGGGCAGGTGCCGACATTGGAAAATGCGATAAGGATGCCGTCAGAATCGAAGGCGAATCAGGAGGGTGGTAAATTAGAATGAGTACAACAATCCAAAAGTTTATTCTCGCGACGGTTACGACATCACCTGAAAAAGTTCCAAGTGGAACAAGCGTCTTTTATTGTAAAACAGATGAAGAACTGCAAAAGATCTGTGCAAATTTAGAGGCGATTCTCGATGGCATTGCCCATGAACTGGATGAAGGACTATTTATCATTGTAAAACATTGATTGCTAGTTTATTCTTTTATTGATAAAATAGTTAAGTTAGGGGGGACTGTCCCATAAGGAAACATTACCTTAAGGGCCAGTCCTTCTTATGCATAGCTCCAATTGATGATTGAAAAGGCATAAAAAGAGGAAATGTAAGAATAGGATAACCTTCTTACAGAAAGGGTGAATAACGTGACAAAACCAGTAGTAGCAATCGTAGGGCGTCCAAACGTTGGGAAGTCCACGATCTTTAATAGAATTGTTGGAGAAAGAATATCCATAGTTGAAGATGTACCTGGTGTAACAAGAGACCGTATATATAGTTCTGCTGAGTGGCTGACTCATGAATTTAACATTATAGATACAGGTGGGATTGAACTGGGGAATGAACCATTCCTTGATCAAATCAGACAGCAGGCTGAAATCGCCATTGATGAAGCGGATGTGATCGTATTCTTAACGAATGGACGTGAAGGGGTAACAGCAGCGGATGAAATCGTAGCAAAAATCCTTTATCGTTCGAAGAAACCGGTCGTACTGGGGATTAATAAAATTGATAACCCCGAAATGAGAGAAATGATTTATGATTTTTACTCGCTGGGATTTGGAGAGCCATATCCAATTTCAGGTTCTCATGGACTAGGTTTGGGAGACCTTCTTGATGAAGTTGTGAAAAACTTTAAACAAGAAGAAGAAGAGGACTATGCAGAAGATGTGATCAAATTTTCATTAATTGGTCGACCTAATGTTGGGAAATCTTCCTTGGTTAACGCCTTATTAGGTGAAGAGCGTGTGATTGTGAGTAATGTTGCAGGAACGACGCGGGATGCCATTGATTCCTCCTACACGTATGATGGGCAGGATTATGTCATCATTGATACTGCAGGCATGAGGAAAAAAGGTAAAGTCTATGAAACCACTGAAAAATACAGTGTGTTAAGAGCTCTTAGAGCAATTGAACGTTCCGATGTCGTCTTATCTGTCATTGATGCAGAAGAAGGGATTATCGAGCAAGATAAAAAAATTGCCGGGTATGCTCATGATGCAGGTCGCGCAATCGTGATCGTCGTGAACAAATGGGACGCCGTTGATAAAGACGAGAAAACCATGAACAAATGGGAAAAGAATATCCGAGAACATTTTCAATTCCTTGATTATGCTCCAATCGTGTTTCTATCTGCCAAAACAAAGAAGCGCATTCATACATTACTGCCAATCATTAATATGGCAAGTGAAAATCATGCACTACGAGTACAATCAAGCGTGTTGAATGAAGTGGTCATGGATGCAGTAGCAATGAATCCAACTCCGACAGATAATGGTAAGCGACTCAGAATCTATTACGCGACTCAAGTGGCTGTGAAGCCTCCGACATTCGTGGTATTTGTGAATGATCCTGAATTAATGCACTTCTCATACGAACGATTCTTGGAAAATAGAATACGTGATGCATTTGGATTTGAAGGAACTCCTATTCGTATTATTGCTCGCGCAAGAAAATAATAAGGTGGGTGTAAAAATGAAAAATTCAAAGAAAATAACGGTTGTTGGAGCAGGAAGCTGGGGAACGGCACTTGCTATGGTCCTGGCTGATAACGGACTGGAAGTAAGATTATGGGGACACAAAAAAGAACAGATAGATGAAATTAATACTCAACATACCAACGAAAAGTACCTGAAAGAGGTCAAGCTCCCGGAATCCATAAAGGGTTATCATGATCTTAGTGACTCTTTAGATGGCGTTGACACGATCATTCTGGCTGTTCCGACGAAAGCGATCCGCGGAGTATTGGGTCAAATTCAAGAGGTTCAAAGTGCACCATTAACCGTTGTTCATGTGAGTAAGGGAATTGAACCTGATTCACTTCTAAGAATATCAGAAATGATTGAAGATGAAATGGCCCCTGATAACTTACATACAGTGGTGGTATTGTCTGGACCCAGTCACGCTGAAGAAGTGAGTTTGAGGCACCCAACGACTGTGACCGTTTCCTCTAAGGATATGAAAGCTGCTGAAGAGATTCAGGACTTATTCATGAACATGAATTTCCGTGTATATACGAATCCCGATATGCTGGGAGTTGAAATCGGTGGAGCATTAAAGAATATTATAGCCCTTGCAGCCGGAATTACAGATGGCTTGGGATATGGAGATAATGCAAAAGCCGCTCTTATAACGAGGGGACTCGCAGAAATAGCCCGTTTAGGAACCAAGATGGGAGCAAACCCATTAACATTTTCAGGTTTAACAGGCATCGGTGATCTGATCGTTACATGTACAAGCGTACATTCAAGAAACTGGAGAGCGGGAAACATGCTTGGTAAGGGTCATAACCTTGATGAGGTCCTGGACAACATGGGGATGGTCGTTGAGGGCGTACGCACAACGAAAGCCGCCCATCAGTTAGCAGACAAGTATGAAGTGAATATGCCCATTACCAACGCTTTGTATGATGTGTTATTCAATAAAGTAGAAGCGAAAGAAGCGGTAGACCACTTAATGGGACGTGTAAAGACAAATGAGATGGAAGACCTCGTGAACATTCTCGGAGAGCGTTTAAATTAAGCTGATTCTTTTACGCTAGAATGCATGACTAAACATTCTTTCGAAACAATGAATTAATCTTGGAATAATAGGCATTCGAGGATGCGAACAACGCCACTGTTGCATACACTGTCATGAATATATACAGCTTTGCCTATGGATGGGTAGGTCTCGCTTTGTTTAGAGCAGCTCAAGTATTTTGACATCAGTTCAATGATGTTGAAATACTTGGGAAGCTCTTTTTTTTGATAATCTCTGCCCGGGGTAGTCTGTTTAGGTACATGTTGAGGTTTGTAACAGATTATTGAACAACCATTCTTTTCTATTCTTTTGTAAAAATCTTATGATATAATACATTCGATAACAGGAGGGATGTATGTTGGATTCAATGATGAAGATGTGGATTTCATTTGCATCGATGGGATTCATGTTTTTTGCCATATTAACGATCTATTTTAGCAGGTATAAGATCAAGCAGAGATTCTTGCGTTTTATTACAGCATTCATGGCATATATAATGATGATTGCTGGTGGACTTATGATGATCTATATTGTATTTAGTGGACCGACCAATTAGAATAGGTTGCTGTCCGATTGAAAGGACGTTTTTAGATTGAAACGCTTAGGTTTAATTGCATTTCTTCTTATTTTAACTATGAGTATTCTTTCTGGGTGTATGTACCCTGAAGAAAAGCTTAGTCAGAATCAGATTCCTTATGAAACCCAGGTGAAAGCTGTACAAGATGCGGTCGAAACCTATCAGAAGGACAAAAATGGGTTGCTTCCAATTAAGACCCGAGACCAGGATACACCCATTTATCAAAAGTATCCGATTGATTTCAGAAAGCTTTCACCTCAGTACTTAGCAGAGATTCCAGGGAATGCTTTTGAAAACGGTGGGATTTTTCAATATGTTTTGACTGACGTGGAGGAAAATCCTCAAGTCAAGATTTTTGATCTGCGGCTGGCGGAACAAATAAGGGAATTGAAAATCAGAATAGAAGCTCAGGGTTACCCGCCTTTTAAAGAGGAAGTAGCCAATAATGTATATACATTAAATTATGAAGAACTGGGGTATGATGGTGATGTGTATGTACAGAGCCCCTACTCAGACAGGAACCTTCCCCTTGTCATTAATGGTGACGGTGAAATATTTGTAGATTACTCAATGGATTTATTTGAACAGATCAAATCGACTGATAAAGAACTGGAGCCTGGTGCAGATATCCGGAATTTACTTGTCGAGGACACTTTTTTTGTTCCAGCTTATTCTTTACCTTATACGGTAGATGAAAATAACGAACCAGTCTTTATGACAAAATAGGCATAACCCTTTTCTTGCAAAATATATTGTAAGGGAAGGGTTATTATTTTTATGTCATCCTTTATAGGGAAATTTCATCAAAACTAATGATCATAAATGCTAAAGACATAATAAATTTTTATACTTTTAATCATAAGGGGGGAAAAAAAGCATATTAATAGTCATAAGTCATTGGGACAACATCATAAATATAGAATGTGAGACAGAATACACGGATGAAACATCCCTGGAATATAAGATGGGAGGGAATCTCTTGGAAAGAGTCGATCTATTTAAGGACATTGCCGAAAGAACAGGCGGAGATATCTATTTAGGTGTGGTAGGAGCAGTTAGAACAGGAAAATCAACATTCATCAAGAAGTTCATGGAACTTGTGGTCCTTCCTAACATAGCCAGTGAATCAGAACGTGCAAGAGCGCAGGATGAATTACCCCAAAGTGCAGCAGGCAGGACCATCATGACGACTGAACCGAAGTTTGTTCCGAATCAAGCCATCTCTGTTCATGTCGATGAAGGCCTCGAAGTGAATATTAGATTGGTAGATTGTGTGGGATATACGGTCCCGGGTGCTAAAGGATACGAAGATGAAAATGGACCTAGAATGATCAATACCCCATGGTATGAAGAGCCTATTCCATTCCATGAAGCGGCCGAAATCGGTACGCGTAAAGTCATTCAGGAACATTCCACGATCGGAGTTGTGGTGACAACCGACGGTTCCATCGGGGAAATTGGCAGAGGCGATTACATCCAAGCGGAAGAAAGAGTCATTGAGGAACTGAAAGAAGTAGGTAAACCATTTATCATGGTCATCAACTCGGCGAGACCTCATGCTCCTGAGACGGAAGACCTAAGAGTGAAACTTCAAGATAAATATGACATTCCAGTACTCTCAATGAGTGTGGAGAGCATGAGAGACTCAGACGTCCTCAACGTGTTAAGAGAAGCACTATTTGAATTCCCGGTACTTGAAGTGAATGTGAATCTTCCAAGCTGGGTAATGGTTCTGAAAGAAGAGCACTGGCTAAGACAGAACTATCAGGAAGCCGTGAAAGAAACTGTTAAGGATATTAAACGACTGCGGGATGTGGACCGTGTTGTTCATTACTTCAGTGAATTTGATCATATCGAACGGGCAGGACTTGCCGGCATTGATATGGGGCAAGGGATTGCAGAAATTGACCTGTACGCCCCCGACGAACTGTATGATGAAGTACTGAAGGAGATTGTCGGGGTGGAAATTCGCGGGAAAGATCATCTCCTGGAATTAATGCAGGACTTCGCTCATGCAAAAGCGGAATATGACCAGGTTTCAGATGCACTGAGAATGGTGAAGCAGACGGGGTATGGCATCGCAGCGCCTTCGTTAAATGATATGAGTCTCGATGAACCGGAAATCATCAGACAGGGTTCCAGATTCGGAGTCAGCTTGAAAGCAGTGGCACCATCCATCCACATGATCAAAGTGGATGTACAGTCCAAATTCGAACCGATTATCGGTACGGAAAAACAGAGCGAAGAACTGGTGCGCTATTTAATGCAGGATTTCGAAGATGACCCGCTTTCCATCTGGAATTCCGATATCTTCGGCAGAAGCTTAAGTTCCATTGTAAGAGAGGGAATCCAAGCGAAACTTTCTTTAATGCCTGAGAATGCAAGATATAAACTCAAAGATACATTGGAAAGAATCATCAACGAGGGATCAGGTGGATTGATCGCCATCATATTATAAAAGTCTTTGACCTTCTTAGGAGGGTCTTTTTTTATTTTGCTTCTTTGAAATCTTTCAATTTTATATTAAAACCCTGAATTTTTTTTGTGAGATTCCGGCTTTTAATTGCCGATTTTCACCTTGTATATTTATAAATTTATAGCTGGGACGATAAAAGTGTAATAACGCACAGGGAGGCTCTCGAACCTTGATGTGTATAGGTTTATACTAACAGAATTTCAGGGTGGTGTTACCTGATGGATATTCATCCTATATGGAAATAAGGGAGACGATGTTTAAGGGATTACAAGGTTGGGAAGTAAGATAGAGTACCCAAAGAGGAGAGGGTATTAGTTGCAGTCATCGAAAAGAAGTGATAGGTTGAATAGACGGCAGGAATAAAGGGCTTTGAAGGGATTCTATTACATTTGTGTTTCAAATAAGAAAAGATTCCCATTATTTCTTGATTTGTTCTTGCTAAGGTTAATCTATTGTGATAATCTTTTAACAGAATTGTTGTTGAATATTGATTCAGCAACGTTTTCAAGCGTTTTTTCTACACTTTATGTATAGAATTCGCTAAACTTGTTTACTAATGATATTAAAGTAAATGAATCATGACTGAGACATTTCCTTGGGAGGAGGTGAATGGCATGAACAAGACAGAACTAATCAATGCTGTTGCAGAAGCTGCTGAGCTATCTAAGAAGGACGCTACAAAAGCGGTTGACGCTGTTTTCGATACAATTCAAGACTCACTTGCAAACGGTGATAAAGTACAATTAATCGGATTCGGTAACTTCGAAGTACGTGAGCGTGCAGCCCGTAAAGGTCGCAACCCACAAACAGGTGAAGAGATCGAAATCTCAGCTAGCAAAGTACCTGCTTTCAAACCAGGTAAAGCGCTTAAAGAAGCTGTAAAATAATTACATACTTTGAGCGTAAAGAAAAGGTCGCATATTTATGCGGCCTTTTTTGCTATTCATTTATAGTATGGTTGTTTCTACTTAAAATATGTACGAAGTTTTATTCCTTTAAAGACAGTTTTATATTATTATAAAACTTCTAAAGCACTAGTCTTTGATGACATTATAGGCTTGTGCTAATATTAACAATGTTACTATTTCTTTAAGTTATTTTAGGAGGACAACATAATGGCACAAGTCAATCATGGCCAAATAGAAGAAGCAGTTCGATTAATATTAGAAGCTATTGGAGAGAATCCTAATAGAGAAGGTTTATTAGATACGCCAAAACGTGTGGCGAAGATGTATGCAGAAGTATTTTCGGGAATCGGTCACGATCCGAAAGAATACTTTGAAACAATATTCAGTGAAGAGCACGAAGAACTGGTGCTTGTGAAGGATATTCCTTTTTATTCGATGTGTGAACACCACTTGGTACCTTTCTACGGAAAAGCTCATGTAGCATATATTCCTAGAAACGGAAGAGTGGCTGGACTTAGTAAACTGGCAAGGGCAGTTGAATCTGTTGCTAAACGACCTCAGCTACAAGAAAGAATCACTTCGACAGTGGCTGATACGATCATGGAAACCCTTGAGCCCTATGGCGCAATGGTAGTGGTTGAAGCTGAGCATATGTGCATGACAATGAGAGGGGTAAAGAAGCCCGGTTCGAGTACAGTGACAACTGCGGTAAGGGGCTCGTTTAAAGAAGACTCTCAGGCACGAAGCGAAGTTCTTTCTTTTATAAAGAATTAGGAGTGAGCCAAGGATGAATTCAAATGATTATATTGTGATTAAGGCGATTGAAGATGGTGTGAACGTGATCGGGCTGACAAGAGGGACAGATACCCGCTTTCATCATTCTGAAAAGCTTGATAAAGGTGAAGTCATGATTGCGCAGTTTACAGACCATACCTCTGCGATTAAAGTTAGAGGAAAAGCAACAATCGTTACAAGCTACGGTGAAGTCGAAAGTGATAACAAGAAATAATACTCTGAGCATTTACGTTCCAGAGAAGATACAGGTGGGACTGACTATGAGTAGTTGAACTTCGTAGTCGTCCCCTTTGTTATACTAATAAAGCTAAATAGGGGGCAAGACTGATTCCCTATTAATGAGGATTTTATGGTATAATATCTATTGCTGAAATTTTTAGACCGATACATAGTAGAAATGGGGATTAAAGGGTATGAAATTCATTGATTGTAACCATCAAGCGAATATCATTCATCAATACATAGAAGAGCAGTTGCATCACTCTTACTTAAAGGAATATATCGATCAGCCTTACATTGATCGGGATCGGATTTATTTCCTGCTCCTTCCTTTTGTCGATGAGGGACGGACCTTGAATAAAGAAGTTGTACAGTGGATTTCGACTGCCATGTTATTGCAGATAGCCCTTGATACCCATGAAAAGGTTACAATCTCTGAGCTTGATCCATTGAAAGAGAGGCAGCTTACGGTACTTGCAGGAGTATACTTCAGCAGCCTTTACTACAAAATCCTTGCCGACACAGATGATGTGGACCTTATCGCAGTATTAGCCAAGGCGATTAAAGAAATCAACGAAAGCAAAATTTCCATTTATAAAGAGGAACATCAAAACCTTGCTGGGCTAATGTCAAGCTTGAAGACAAGAGAATCAGCGATCGTTTCAAAATTCTTTCGTTTTTTTGAAGATGACAAATGGATCCGGATTGTTGAGCAAGCCCTTTTATACAAGAAGCTCGTTCAAGAGAGAATTTGTATAGAGCATTCACAGAATACGAGCTTTATAAAAGCGTTGTCGACTTTAACGTTCGAATCTGCCAGTCAAACACCATCTTTAAAGCTAACGAAAGAAGAGTCCAGACATTTGCTTTCAAGGGTGGATAAACTAATTTCCTCAACGAAGAAAACCATTCATACTCAGTTAGAGAACATAGAACCGGTAACACCATATTTTAAAAAGCTGATTGTAGAGTTATTACCTTATGCTGAGCCTGAACCTATGACCAAACTATATGCGGAAGAAGGGTAAATTGAAATGCAGCAGTCCAAAGAACAGAAAGTCCACGGAGTATTTGAAAAAATATACTCCAATTATGATAAAATGAATTCGGTAATCAGTTTCCAACAGCATAAAAAGTGGAGAAAAGATACCATGAAGCATATGGATGTGAAGCCAGGCTCAAAGGCACTGGACGTTTGCTGTGGAACTGCGGATTGGACGTTAGCGATAGGAGAAAAAGTCGGAGAAGCAGGTAAGGTAGTGGGGCTGGATTTCAGCCAAAATATGCTGTCTATTGGGCAAGAGAAAGTGAAACGATCCCCATTGAACAACATTGAGCTGATCCAAGGGAATGCAATGGAGCTGCCGTTTGATGATGATACCTTTGATTATGTCACGATTGGCTTTGGCTTACGGAACGTTCCGGACTACCTCCACGTCTTAAAAGAAATGAATCGTGTGGTAAAACCAGGAGGGATGGCTGTTTGCCTTGAAACCTCTCAACCAACCATGCTCGGATTCAAACAGATGTATTACGCATACTTTCGTTTCGTGATGCCTCTGTTCGGAAAGATCTTTGCCAAGAGCTTTAATGAATATTCATGGCTTCAGGAATCAGCTAGAGATTTCCCAGGGATGAAGGAGCTTGCGAAGATGTTTGAAGAAGCCGGCTTTAAAGATATACATGTGAAACCATATAGTGGCGGAGTGGCTGCCATGCATTCAGGCAGAAAGTAAGAAATTCGTAAATTAGGTGGAAAAACTATGAAGCTAAACAGGATGTATTCGTTTTTAAAAACGGATATTGATGAAATTGAAAAGGAACTGGAAGTTGCGATTGAATCAGAATCACAACTTTTACAAGAGGCGTCCCTTCACCTTCTACAAGCAGGTGGTAAAAGAATCCGACCTGTTTTTGTCTTACTCTCTGCAAAATTCGGACAATATGATATTAACATTGTGAAAAATGTAGCAGTGGCTTTGGAGTTAATTCATATGGCATCCCTTGTTCACGATGACGTGATCGATGATGCAGAGTTAAGAAGAGGAAAGCCAACGATTAAAGCTCAATGGGACAATCGTATTGCCATGTACACCGGAGATTACATCTTTGCACGAGCTCTCGAGTATATGACGAATATTAAAGCGCCTGAAGCACATCAAATACTTTCTCACACCATTGTTGAAGTATGTAAGGGAGAAATCGCTCAAATAAAAGATAAATATCGATTTGATCAAAATTTAAGGGATTATCTCCTTAGAATCAAGCGGAAAACGGCTCTGCTTATTGCTGTAAGCTGCCAGATCGGTGCCATTTCTTCTGGTGCTCCTGAAGAAATCCATCGGCGCTTATACCGATTTGGTTATAATGTGGGGATGAGCTTTCAGATTACAGATGATATTTTAGATCTTACAGCAAGTGAGGAAGAACTGGGTAAGCCTGCCGGCAGTGACTTGTGGCAAGGTAATATCACCCTTCCGATTTTATATGCAATGGAAAACCCTGAACTTAAAGCGAAGATTGAAAGAGTGACTGAATATACTTCTCCTGAAGAGATGAGAGAAATCATTTCGTCCATCTTAGCTACGGATGCCATAGATCGATCCCATCAGCTTAGTAGAATGTACTTAGACAGAGCGTTGGAAGATCTGGATCATCTCCCATACAACCGCGTGAAGAAAACATTGAAGAATATCGCAAACTTTATTGGGAAGAGAAAATATTAAGAAAATTTAAAATGGAAACGTTGCCAAAAACCCCAATCAGTGTTACTATTTTCGTGGGATGTCCTTAGGACTTCTATACATACATATTTAGGAGTGGGGAAGATGGAAAAGACATTTTTAATGGTAAAACCGGACGGCGTACAAAGAGGGTTAATCGGTGATATCGTATCACGTTTTGAAAAAAAGGGCTTTCAATTAGTAGGGGCAAAGCTAATGAGCATTTCAAATGAGCTTGCTGAAGAGCATTACGGTGAGCACAAGGAAAGACCATTCTTTGGAGAACTTGTTGACTTTATCACTTCTGGACCTGTATTTGCAATGGTTTGGCAAGGTGAAAATGTCATCACGACAGCTCGTGGAATGATGGGAGCAACAAACCCTAAGGATGCTGCTCTTGGAACAATCCGCGGTGATTTCGGTTTGACAGTCGGAAAGAATATCATCCACGGATCTGACTCTGCTGAAAGCGCTGTTAGAGAAATCGGCTTATTCTTCAAAGAAGAAGAACTGGTAGAGTATTCTAAATTAATGAACGAGTGGGTTTATTAATACCCCTGTTAAACAACTAAGTTTTTTTAGGGCAAGTCGTGATAAGGCGACTTGCCTTTTCTTATTGAATAGGATTTAACTTTTCTGTATAGCGTTCGATATAATACATATAGTCTTATACCTTTAATGTAGCAAAGTGAGTGGGTCCTTATGTCAAATGATTATCTTGAATTTATTCAAGGGATAAAAAGAAAAACGGGAATTGATCTTTCCCTTTACAAAGAAGCTCAAATGAAACGGAGATTAACGGCCCTGTATGAAAAAAAGGGCTGCGGGAGTTTTCAAGAGTTCTTCAGTAAGCTGAACCGTGACAGCGAAGAAATGGAAGAGTTTCTCGATCGAATGACGATCAATGTTTCAGAGTTTTATCGAAACTACAAACGCTGGGAAGTTCTTGAGACTAAAATCCTTCCCAGACTTCTACTGGAAAACAAATCACTTAAAATATGGAGCGCAGCATGTTCTACGGGGGAAGAACCGTACACGATCGCCATGATGCTGTCGGACCACATGACTCTTTCGGGACGGACCATCACTGCGACTGATATCGATAAAAATGCCATTCAACGTGCAAGGAACGGTCTCTACCCTGAACGATCGCTGAATGAGGTCCCCTCCGTAATGAAAGCCCGTTATTTCACTCAGGAAGGCGCCTTGTTCAAATTGAATGAAGAGATCAGGAGAAACGTGACTTTCAAGCAGCAGAACCTGCTGTCAGATCCATTTGAGGGGAATTACGACTTGATTGTTTGCAGAAATGTGTTAATTTATTTCACGGAGGAAGCGAAAAACCTGTTATATAAAAAATTCAATGCATCACTGAGACCCGGCGGTGTGCTTTTTGTCGGGAGTACCGAACAAATCTTCAACCCATCCCAATACGGATTCGAGACAGAAGACACATTCTTCTATAAAAAAATCTAAAATTTACGATGTCGATCTTACATTTACTGGACGGCTGTACGCTTGCTTTTTTAGTAACGATACAGTTAAAAAGTCTAAATATGTTGGGTTACATCGTTTTTTTCTATGTAAGTGAGGTTTTTAGAAAATTTTTTAAACTTAAGGGCTAGGAAATGATCTGAATTCTATGTTATATTGGTACATAATTCTTTAACGAGTTGAAGGGGGAAAGTGAATGAGATACTTAACATCTGGAGAATCACATGGACCACAATTAACGACTATCATTGAAGGGCTGCCTGCAGGAATGCCTTTAGAAGCAGAGGATATCAATGATAATCTGGCAAGAAGGCAAAAAGGCTATGGCCGGGGCCGGAGGATGCAGATCGAGAAAGATCAGGCATCAATCGTTGGAGGAGTGAGGCATGGATATACTCTGGGTTCTCCTTTAGGACTGGTTGTGGAGAATAGAGACTGGACTCACTGGACAAAAGTGATGGGCATCGAACCTCTGGTGCCTGGAGAAGAAGAAGAGGTAAAGAGAAAGATTTCAAGACCGAGACCGGGACATGCAGACCTTGTCGGTGGTATGAAATATGGACATAGGGACCTGAGGAATGTATTAGAAAGGTCATCAGCCAGAGAAACCACTGTAAGAGTTGCTGCAGGTGCCGTTGCGAAAAAGTTATTAAAGTTATTAGGCATCGAGGTAGTCGGTCATGTGCTTGAAATCGGTGGAATTAAAGCAGAGAAACTACATTATGATTCTATAAATGAACTAAGAGATATAACAGAAGATTCTCCGGTCCGTTGCCTGGATAAAGAAGCTGCACAGAATATGATGGACTTAATAGATGAAGCAAAAAAAAATGGAGATTCCATTGGTGGTGTGGTTGAAGTCATCGTTGAAGGGATGCCTTCAGGAGTCGGCAGCTATGTCCATTATGACCGTAAACTTGATGCGAAGATTGCCATGGCCGTCATGAGTATTAATGCATTTAAAGGGGTCGAATTCGGCTTAGGATTTGAAATGGCGCGGAAACCGGGTAGTGAAGTACATGATGAAATAGCCTGGAGTGAAGAACAGGGGTACTACCGTAAAACGAATCGATTAGGTGGCTTTGAAGGCGGTATGACGACAGGAATGCCTATTCGGGTTAAAGGTGTCATGAAGCCTATTCCAACCCTGTATAAACCATTACAAAGCGTGGATATTGAAACAAAGGAACCATTTAAAGCAAGTATCGAGAGATCCGATAGCTGTGCGGTACCCGCTGCAAGCGTAGTGGCAGAGGCCGTAGTGGCGTGGGAACTTGCTTCTGCTATCGTCGAACAATTTCATAGTGATCAATTCGATAAGCTCCATGAAGATATCAATAGACAACGTCAAGAGTCCAAGGAGTATTAATGAATGAAACAGATAACCATTCAAACTGCTTCCAAAACGTATGATGTGAAAATTGGAGTGGAAATGACGGATGAAATTGTTTCTTTTATAAAAAAAACCTTTCCGCAAGTATCTAAATTGTGGATCATTGCGGATAAAGAGGTCTTCAACCTTCATGGAACAGCATTCTCAGAGAGGTTAAGTCGATCATTTGACGTAACGACTTATCTGGCTCCTAAAGGAGAACACGCCAAAAGCTTCGCTATTTATGAAGATGCCATCACCCACGGTCTTTCAAATCATGTCGATCGCGGAGCCCTGGTGATAGCATTTGGAGGTGGAGCCATCGGAGATCTGGCTGGTTTCGTCGCTTCCACCTATATGAGGGGGATCCCCTTCATAGGTGTCCCGACAACGATACTCGCTCATGATAGTGCTGTTGGCGGGAAGGTAGCGATTAACCATCCCCTTGGCAAAAACATGGTAGGGCAGTTTTATCAGCCTGAAGGTGTGTTTTTTGATTTGGATTATCTTACAACTTTACCTGGAACTGAAGTGCTATCAGGATTTTCAGAAGTAATCAAGCATGCTTTTTTATCCGGTAATTCCTTTTTACAAGAATTAATGCATTCGTTCCGTTCTCCGGAAAAAATGGATAAGGAATTTTTAACGGATTGCCTAATGAAAGGGATTCGTGTAAAAGGGGATATTGTATCAAAGGACGAAAGAGAGTCGAATATACGAGCTTTTTTAAACTTCGGACATACGTATGGGCACGCTATTGAAAGTGCCAGCGGATACGGAAGTCGTACACATGGTGAATCGGTTATGATCGGGATGATCTATGCTCTGTATCTTAGTGAACAGTACTGTGAACTTTCATTTAATCTACATGAATTTATTGAATGGGTCACTACACTTGGCTACAATCTGAACATTCCATCTCATATCACATTTGAAACATTATATGAGGGAATGAGACAAGATAAGAAATCCCAATATGGAAATCCTGTGTTTGTGTTATTGAAGGATATTGGTGAGCCATTAATGGTGAAGGTATCTGTAGAGGATTTAAGACGGGCAGATGAATTTATCCGCCAGTTGTAAAACATGCTTTGGATTAATAAAAACCCGCAAATACAAAAAGAGAGTGTTTAATAACAGGAGAAAAAGGGAGTGGAAGAATGATCAGGGGAGTTCGAGGCGCCACTACAGCGGATTGTGATAATGAAAAGGAAGTTCTCCTTTCAACTGAAAGTCTCTTAAAGGAAATGATTTTACATAATAATATTATGGCAGAGGATGTTGCATCTGTGTTTATTTCTGCCACCAGTGACATCGGGAGTGTATTTCCGGCAAAAGCATTAAGAAGGATTGAAGAGTGGAAATATGTTCCTGTCATGTGTATGCAGGAATTGGATGTTCTTCATGCATTGCCATATTGTATTAGAGTGATGATTCATTTAAATACATCTACACCTCAGAAAGACATCCAACATATTTATATGAAAAATGCAGTCAGCCTACGACCTGACTTGAAAGATACCCCGTTTATTTCGAATGAAAACGATTGAAAGGAAGGTAAGCATGAAGTGGAGATCTCAGATTCAAAATCTTAAAGCATACCAGCCCGGGAAAACGATGGATGATGTGAAAGAACTATTCAATCTCGAGAAAGTAGTGAAGCTTGCTTCAAATGAAAATCCATTTGGTTGTTCAAAGAACGTTGAAACCTTTCTCAAAACGAACGCTTTTTCACATGCGATTTATCCCGATGGCTATGCGAAGGAATTGCGAATGAAGGTGGCAGAGCAGATATCTGTGGATCCTGGACAGTTACTTTTCGGGAATGGCTCGGATGAAGTAATTCAGATGATTTCAAGAGCATTATTAGATGGTGATAAGAGCACGGTTATGGCTACGCCTACTTTCCCTCAGTATAAGCACAATGCAATTGTTGAAGGAGCGGAGATAAGAGAAGTTCCCCTTGATTCAGCTGGTAGACATCAGTTAACCAAGATGCTTGCTGAAATTGATGAAACGACCTCAGTCGTTTGGCTTTGCTCACCAAATAATCCAACTGGGGAATATATACGCAGTGAAGAGATCATTTCCTTCCTGGATGCGGTTCCTGGACACGTACTTGTCGTATTGGATGAAGCCTACTATGAATATGTTGTTGCCGGGGATTACTATGATTCATTGGAATTATTGAAATCGTATCCTCAATTATTGATTACGCGGACTTTCTCAAAGGCATACGGATTAGCAGGCTTTAGAGTAGGATTCGGAATTGCCAATGAAGATGTGATAAGGAAGTTAGAGCCAATCCGTGAACCGTTCAATAATAATGCTTTAGGTCAGGGAGCCGCAGCCGCAGCCGTTCTGGACCAGGAGTTTATTAGAGAATGCAGGAAGCGAAATCGTAAAGGACTGGAGCAGTTTTACCAGTTCTGCGAGGAACACGGTCTGAATTATATTCCATCACAAGCAAACTTCGTGTTAATCGATTTCGGTGTAAGCGGCGATGATGTGTTTCAATACTTAATGAGTAAGGGATTCATTGTACGGTCCGGAGAGGCCCTGGGATATCCTCATTCTGTTCGGGTGACGGTTGGCTCTCATGAACAAAATGAAGAGGTTATTGAGAGGATGAAGGAATTTTTAGACCTTCAAAATCAAGTGTAAAAAGGATGGATGGTCGGAACGGCTTAGAATTTTGAGCCCTTTCCGACTTTTTTCAAATCAATTGAGGGGGACAATCATGAAAGGGACGGTATTGGTCATCGGGATGGGATTAATCGGAGGCTCATTAGCACTCTGTATAAAGAGCGAACACCCCGATGCTAAAATCATTGGACATGATGTTAATCATAAAGAGTTAAGGTTGGCGAGATCACTGGGAATTATCGATGAAATGTCACTATCTTTACAGTCTGCTGCTGAAAGAGCGGATCTCATTATCATTTCTACACCAGTTTTTCAAACTGAAAAGATTATTGAGCAGTTTCAATCATTCGCTTTAAAAGAAACAGTGATAATTACCGACACGGGGAGCACAAAAGAACAAATTATGAAGTGTTCCGAAGAACTGACGGTTAAAGGGATTCAGTTCATTGGTGGACACCCGATGGCAGGTTCTCATAAAAGCGGTGTTGCAGCAGCTAAAAAAATCTTATTTGAAAATGCCTTCTATATGCTGACCCCAGGTTCTGGTGCTACTGGTCAAAAAGTAGAAGAACTTCAAGAGTGGCTGAAAGGAACGCATGCCAAATTTCTGATCGTGGAACCAAGGGAGCACGATGAATTAACGGGTACGATCAGTCATTTTCCACATATTGTAGCGGCATCTCTTGTTCATCAAGCGAAAGAATCATCTGAACAGCATCCTTATTTGCGGAGGCTCGCTGCTGGAGGGTTCCGTGATATCACGCGGATCGCCTCCTCTAACCCGACGATGTGGAAGGATATCACGCTTCAGAACAGAGCGGTTTTGCTTTCACTTCTCAAACAGTGGAAATCAGAGATGGATGAAGTCATCACCATTATTGAAGAGAAGGACTCACAGGGAATCTTTGATTACTTCACAGAAGCGAAAACTTTTCGAGATGATCTTCCCATCCTGGAAAAAGGGGCCATCCCTTCGTTCTATGACTTATTCGTTGATGTTCCTGATTATCCAGGGGTGATTTCTGAAGTTACTGCTTACCTTGCCGGTGAAAACATCAGTTTAACAAACATAAGAATCCTGGAAACGAGAGAAGATATTTACGGAGTATTAGTCATCAGCTTTCAAACACTCGAAGATAGAGAAAGGGCTCTAAACTGCTTAAAAGAAAATACGGGTTATGAATTATTCTTAGGATAAAGGGTGATATGGATGGAAGGAAAAAAGAAATTAATAAACCCCAAAAAAGGTCTTAATGGGGAACTGCATGTTCCCGGGGATAAATCTATTTCACACCGGGCTGTTATGTTTGGTTCAGTTGCGGAAGGGAAAACCGTTATACATAATTTTCTTATGGGAGAGGATTGTTTAAGCACTATTGAATGCTTCCGAAAGTTAGGCGTAGATATCCGAGTAACAAATGAGGAAGTGATTGTTTCAGGTGAAGGCTGGGATCATTTATCAGAACCCCAGGACATACTGGATGTGGGGAATTCAGGTACCACTACTCGTCTTATTATGGGGATATTGGCAGGAAGACCTTTTCATTCAGTCCTTATCGGGGATGACTCGATTGCGAAACGCCCAATGAAAAGAGTGACAGAACCATTAAAAAAGTTCGGGACTAAAATAGACGGTCGTTCAGAAGGCAACTATACTCCTTTATCAATTCGCGGGGGTGGCCTCAAAGGAATTAAATATACGTTGCCTGTAGCGAGTGCACAGGTGAAGTCTGCTCTCTTGTTGGCAGGGCTCCAGGCCGAAGGAACAACTGAAATTCAAGAACCTGAAAAGACAAGAAACCATACAGAAAAAATGATTATCGAATTTGGTGGCCATATCGAAAGGCGCGGAGATACAATCAAGGTAAAGGGAGGTCAGGTGTTAAAAGGAACTGAAGTCTATGTCCCCGGGGATATTTCCTCAGCAGCTTTCTTTATGGTAGCCGCTGCGATTGTGCCGAATAGTAGAGTGCTCCTGAAAAATGTCGGTCTTAATGAAACGCGTGTAGGGATTGTTGAAGTGATGAAGAAGATGGGGGCTTCTATAGAAATAATGGAGAGGTCAAAAAGTGGAGAACCGATAGGGGACATCCTGGTGGAATCTTCGGATCTTACAGGAATAGAAATTGGCGGAGACCTGATCCCTTCGTTAATTGATGAGATCCCTGTTATCGCATTGTTAGCTTCCCAGGCAAAGGGAAGGACCATAATTAAGGATGCAGAGGAGTTAAAGGTTAAGGAAACAAATCGGATTGATGCCATTGTACAAGAGCTTGGAAACCTTGGTGCTGACATTCAAGGAACTGAGGACGGTATGATCATTGAAGGAAAAACGCCATTACACGGTGGAGAGGTCCATTCCTGGGGAGATCATCGGATTGGAATGACTCTGGCTGTAGCTTCTTTGATAACAAGTTCTGACGTCTTTCTTGAAGGTGCGGATGCAGTGAACATTTCGTATCCAACTTTCTTTGAGCATATAAACAAGCTGTTAAAGTAATAATGGACATGAATTCCTTTTGAGAGGTGTTCGGACGATGGTTTGGTCCTAACACCTCTCCTTTTATATGAATGCATAGCATGATTTCATCCCTTCTTTCATAGCTTGTCTATAAGGGAAGGTGGTGGCGATTTGAGTACGTATATTATTGAAAAAGCGAATTGGGTTAAAGGTTCCAAAATCACTCAAACTTCTTTACTCGTTAAAGACGATAAAATATCGGCCATAAGAGACAGTTTTTCTTATTATCGGTACATGAGGATGGATGTTTCATCTTTCATGATGACTCCCGGACATGTAATGTGTGACTTAGAGGTGCCTGAAGGAACTGATTTTCTTTCAATAAAGAAATATTACCTGGATGAATTTATCCACAAAGGTTGTACTACTGTCCTGACGGCATTCAAATTAGGGTACGAATACGAATTCATAGCTAAAATGAATGAACGCAAAACCTCCTTGTTAAATAGTCCTCTTGACTACACGATAGGGTTAAAAACATCCGCAAATCTTATTACCCCTGCAGTCATCCGGTCATGTAAAAGACATAAAGTTCCCGTTGTCTGGATTGACATTGACGAAATAGAACCATTCAAGGAAATTCGCTGGGGATGGATCAAAGGATGTTTATATGATTATCCTATTACTTTTGTCCCTTTTTTTACGACAAATATAGACAAAAAAACAAAAATAAAGCATCTTAAAATATGGCAAAATACGATGGAAAACGAGAGAATTCCTCATCTTTCAAATGAAATCCCGCAAAAAGAACCTATGGGATTAGATGAACTGAAGAAAATTGGAATATATCCCCTTAGAGGAAATTTTTTGGTGGGTGGAGAAATAAGTTATAACCTCTATATGAATGTCGAAGGTGAGACGGGTGCTGAGCCCCTGGCATTTAAAACTGATCATCATGTGCTAAAATGTACAATGAATAAAGGAAAATGTTATTACTTAAATAATAGAGGCTATTATTATCCTGGTGCTGGTGAAGAACTAGTCATCCAAACACCGGGTTACTTTATTTAATGACTATTAGCTTTTTTATAGAAAGGGATTGACCATGTCGTACGCTGAGCAAATGTTATCTTCATTAGAAGAAGGGAAATTGGACGAAGCAAAGAAACAATATATGCAAGCATTGAAGTTTGGAAGTCATGAAGAAAAATTCAGTCTGGCTGAAGAATTACACCATTTAGGGTTTCTGGAAGAAGCAAAAGAGTTGTATGAAAATCTGCTGGAATATTATCCAGGAGAGGGAGAACTCCTGATCGAGCTCGCAGAAGTGCTGGTGGAGATGGATAATGAAGAAGAAGCGATAGACAAACTCGCAGAATTGGATGAAGAAGATCCGATCTACCCAAGAGCTTTGCTTCTTTTGGCAGATCTGTATCAAATGCAGGGTTTATTTGAAGTTAGTGAACAGAAGCTTTTACAAGCAAAGAAGTTATTACCTGATGAGCCTGTCATTGATTTCGGCCTGGGGGAATTATACTCTGAAACAGGCAGGTTCCTGGAAGCGATAAGGCATTATCATGCCCTTATTCAGAGAGGTACTACTGAGCTGGGTGGAACCAATGTTCATCAAAGGTTAGCAGAAGCTTATAGTGTAGGAGGAGCCTTTGAAGAGGCCTTGACTCATTACGAAAAGGCTCTCCTAGATCACCTGGAAATCAATACACTGTTCGGGTATGCCGTTACCGCATATCAGGCTGGATTCTATGAAAAAGCCATTGAAAAGCTTATTTCGGTTAAAGAGCTGGATCCGGAATATCATTCGTTGTATTTATTATTAGCGAGGTCCTATGAACATGAAGAAAAGCTGCAGGAAAGCCTGGAAACCATTCAAGAGGGCGTAAAACAGGATGAATACAACAAAGAGCTGAATTTGTTTGGTGGGAAAGTTTCCTTGAAGCTTGGATTAGAAAAAGAGGCAGAGGCATTTTTTAGAGAAGCGTTAGCCTTAGATCCAGGTTATGTTGAAGCGGCTTTAGTCATAAATAAATTGTTCTTTACGCAAGATCGATTTGACGATGTATTGGAGATTGCCCAGATGCTTACAGTTGAAGGGGAAGAAGAGCCTCAAATCAACTGGGATCTTGCAAAGGCTTATGAGGGGCTTGAACAATTTAATCATGCATTAAAACAATACCGTATTGCATATACTTACTTTAAGAATCACCAAGAGTTTTTACTAGAGTACGGACAATTTTTAGTAGAAGAAGGACTCAGAGGTGAAGCAGTAGAAGTATATAAACACCTGATTGAAATGGATCCTTCAAATGACGAGTGGCAGGACTTGATTGAAAGATTACAAGACTAAACTTCGTCGGTGGTACAAAGGGATTTGACTGGTGTGTGAACATGAGAACACCTTAGAGTTGCTAACGTTTTTAAACTTTATGTCAAAAGGAAAACGGACCTAAACTAAAAAGGATTCTGCAGAGGAGGGAAAAACATGACCACCCCTGTTTCTGTCAACGAGAAGAAAGAATTTATTCGCTGGTTTTTAAACCGATATCAATTAAAAAGAAGAGAATGTGTGTGGATACTTAATTACCTGATGAGTCATGACCAATTAATGAAAAAAGTTCACTTTGTTGAAGAATCTCAGTACTGTCCAAGAGGGCTTGTGATGTCCACGCATTGTGTTGAGGATGTGCCATTCCGATTCTATAAAGAGAACATCATGACAACTGACGCGGAGAAGTCATTTCACGATATTCGTTTAAATAAGGACGAAGATATTTATATTCAATTGAACTTCAGTAAGGCAAATTCAAGTTATCAATTTGCAGCAGTACTCGAAGAAAACCCGTTTATGCCGAAGTATCTATTGATTAATGAAAAAGACAGGATTGTTGCAGAACAATTCCTTAAAGACAGTTTGCAAACCTTTCAACGTGATCGGTTGCTAAAGGCCATTGATCAGGCTCTTGATACCGGGGATGAAAAATCCTTTAATAAATTAACCCAAGAATTGAATAGCTTAAGCTAAAAGCTCGAATGAAGAGAAAGGTATATCTCTTCATTCGAGCCTTTTTTGCAGGGTTCAGGTAAATAGGAAGAGGGTTTATGGAGCATACTATTAAAAAAGTGAAATCGCTTTTAAACAAGTGTTATATAGTGATATGATGGGAAGTGAAAATGAAAGAAGAAACGAGGGTTTTACAATGAATTGGAACGTAAAAGATATTGAAGTCTTTGAATCTGAAAAAGAATACATAGATACTGCTGTCATTCCGATTGTTCCTGTTGATTTCGGGAAGGATATCAAAGCGTCCGCAGCGCAATCCGAATTCATCACGCTGCTTACCTTTCACCTTGAAAGACAATTTAAAGGCAGGATGATCATGACACCTCCATTTACGTATACTATGTCTGCTTCAAGAGAAAATGAGGTTTCAAGATTAACCCAATGGGCCGGTGAAATAAGTGCCAGCGGAGTAAAGCATACGTTCTTTCTTACATCGGACAGCGAATGGAAAAAGGTAGAGGGGAAATTGCATGACCGCTTGATTTGGGTGCCGTCTATACCGCTCGAACATTTAGATGAACAGTATAAACATTCCATTATGGAAGATCAAGTGAAGCAGCTCTTAAATGTGATTGTACAAAAATGGCAAAAAAATTCATAAAAACTTCACATTGTGTCCATCATTTAGATTAGAGAGTTATTGACCTTGTATAGAGTTTAATATATCATAGTTATGTCCTAGTTTTATATTTGTGCGAAATATGTCCGATGGACTTACCTTACGATAGAGGGGGGAAAAGGATGAGCAAACATCGTGTATCTAGACGTCAATTCCTTAACTATACACTTACGGGTGTAGGCGGTTTCATGGCGGCAGGAATGTTAATGCCGATGGTTCGATTTGCTGTAGATCCAGTATTAAAAACTTCAGCTGCTGGAGAATTTAAAGCGACAAAGCAAAAAGTTTCAGAATTAACAAATGAACCAGTACGTGTCGATTTCTCTTATGAACAAAAAGATGCGTGGTACACATCAGAAGTAACACAAACTGCATGGGTTTATAAGAACAAAGAGGGGAATGTTGTTGCTCTTTCACCAGTATGTAAGCATCTTGGATGTACAGTTAACTGGGCGGGCGACAAGAGTAACCCAAACAAGTTCTATTGCCCTTGTCATGGTGGTTTGTATGAGAAAAACGGGAATAATGTTCCTGGTACACCACCGACAGCACCGTTGGATGTATATCCAACAAAAGAAAAAGACGGTATTTTATACCTTGGACAACCTGAACCAAATAAATATGTTAAGTAAGGGGGCGTAATCTGTGCTGAACAAAATCTATGATTGGGTTGACGAGCGTTTGGACATTACGCCTTTGTGGCGCGATATTGCGGATCACGAAGTACCTGAACATGTAAACCCGGCGCATCACTTTTCAGCGTTTGTTTACTGCTTTGGTGGATTAACATTCTTCGTTACCGTAATTCAAATTTTATCTGGAATGTTCCTGACAATGTACTATGTTCCAGATATTAAAAACGCTTGGGAATCTGTGTATTACCTGCAGAATGAAGTTGCATTTGGACAAATTGTCCGTGGAATGCATCACTGGGGAGCTAGTTTGGTTATCGTAATGATGTTCTTACATACACTACGTGTCTTCTTCCAAGGTGCATACAAAAAACCTCGTGAACTGAACTGGGTTGTTGGAGTACTTATTTTCTTCGTTATGTTAGGACTTGGTTTCACCGGTTACTTATTACCGTGGGATATGAAAGCGCTATTCGCTACGAAGGTTGGTATTGAAATCGCTGCTGCAACACCATTTATTGGTGAGCAAGTGAAGATCTTACTCGCAGGAGATTCTTCTATCATTGGTGCACAAACACTAACAAGATTCTTCGCTATCCATGTATTCTTCCTGCCTGCAGCATTGCTTGGACTAATGGGAGCTCACTTCCTGATGATCCGTAAGCAAGGTATTTCAGGACCACTATAAGATACGAACATAAATTGATAAACCTTAAATTAGAAGGAGGGGGACGCTATGCATCGAGGAAAAGGGATGAAGTTTGTAGGCGACTCACGTGTACCTGCAGACAGAAAGCCGAATATTCCTAAAGATTATTCGGAGTTCCCTGGAAAAACAGAAGCTTTCTGGCCAAACTTCTTACTAAAAGAATGGTTAGTTGGAGCTGTTTTCCTAATCGGTTATCTATGTTTAACGGTTGCTCATCCATCACCGTTAGAGCGTGTTGCCGATCCAACAGATACTGGATATATTCCATTACCTGACTGGTATTTCTTATTCTTATACCAATTGCTTAAATACACATATGCATCTGGACCTTATAATGTTATTGGAGCATTCATTATTCCTGGAATCGCATTTGGAGCGCTTTTACTTGCTCCATTTATCGACGTAGGACCTGAACGTCGTCCAACGAAACGTCCATTTGCCGTAGGATTCATGTTACTGGCACTTGCAGCAACATATTTCTTGACTTGGGAATCAGTTGTGACGCACGATTGGGAAGCAGCGAAGGAACAAGGTAAGATTCAAGCTGAAGTGGACATTGATAAAGAATCTGAAGGGTATAAAATCTATGCAGACCAGAAAAATGGTTGTATTAACTGTCATGGTGAAAATCTGCAAGGTGGAGCAGGACCTTCTTTAGTTGCAACTGGCCTCTCACCTGAAGAAGTAGCGGATGTTGCTAAAAACGGTAAACCACCAGGCATGCCTGCAGGTTTATTTAAAGGATCAGACGAAGAGCTGGACAAACTGGCTGAATTCATCTCTGGTTTAAAAGAATAAATAGTGAAAAAGGGCCGGCTTACGTTGGCTCTTTTTTTTCTACTTGAAAGAGAGGATTAAATAAATGCTCTGGATCATGTCCATCTTGAAAAATAAAACGTTTCTTTTGTTGCTTCTCATTGTGAATTTGTTTGGCACAATATACGGTTATATATGGTATATCCCTCAACTGCGAAATACTCCCTCGCAATTTTTAGTATTTGTTCCCGACAGCCCGACAGCCAGTCTGTTTTTTTGTTTCGTTCTCATCGCTTTATTACTGAATCGCAATTGGCCATTATTTGAAGTGTTAGCCATTATTACGCTGTTTAAATATGGGATATGGGCCGTGATTATGAATCTGTTAACACTGTGGGTTTCCGGTGAGTTACCGTGGGAGGGTTATATGCTCATGGCATCACATGGGGCAATGGCTATACAAGGAATATTGTATTCTTCCTTTTACCGGGTGAGGATTTGGCACATTGTAGTCGGTGCCGTCTGGACTGTACATAATGACATCATTGATTACGTATATATGCAGTTTCCCGTTTACTCCAGTTTGTATATGTACATACAGCATATTGGATACTTCACTTTCTGGTTAAGTATTGTCTCGATCGCTATCGCTTATTTCTTCACGCAAAAAACAAAACGCTTAGATATTCAACTTATGCCATAGTCTTTTTTTGGTCTACTCTTGTCCACCCTTTCATAAACTTTACTAGTAGTTTTAGGGGGGACAAGTATGAAATTTATCCAATTCTTTATCGCGCTTTTCTTTTTTCTCATTTTAATACCTCACCCATTGAATGCAGTAGAGTCTACGTCTCCGATGAACGAGCTTGATGAAGTTGCAGACCAGGCCTTACAAATGACAAAGGCTGGAAGATATGAAGAAGCGAAACATCTACTGGTTTATTTCTCTGATGAATTTGCTTCTTTAAGTGCCCAACGGTCTTTTTCAATGGATGAGCTTAGAATTCTCACCATCTCACATAATCTAGCAGTGGAGAGTATCAATCAGACCTCTGCTGACATGGAGCAGAAGGTGAACGCCGTAACAAAGTTCCGCCTTGTGATGGATGCTTTAAGCAGTCAATATCAGCCTTTGTGGGTCGAAATGGAAGACCCGATAATGGAAGCTTTTAATGGAGTGAAGTCGGCAGCGGAAAATGGAAATGTAGACGAGTATCATACCACATTAAATGTGTTTTTATCGAAATATAATATTATTCAACCAAGTATCAAATTAGATATTCCGGTAGAACGGGCTCAAGCGCTGGACGCAAGAATTTCTTACTTAGATCATTATAGGCAAGACGTGTTGGAAAGCACAGAAACCATGAGCGAATTAACATCATTGGAAACTGATCTTGAGAAGCTGTTTGAGAATAAACAAGATGATGAAGCAGATCCTTCCCTCTGGTGGGTGATCATATCAACCGGCAGTATCATTGTCTCTACATTATCTTATGTAGGTTGGAGAAAATATAAAGGACAAGGGGAAGCGAAAAAGTCAGAGCGCCAAAAAAATTGACAGCGCGTTTATAGCACTATAAAATTTAGGTATCTAAACATCTGGAGGTTATTGCGATAATGGCAGGATTTATAATTTATTTTTTACTCATTGCTCTTATTCCAATTGGAGCTCAAATGCGAGTAAAGAGTACGTTTAAGAAATATTCAAGAGTAGCCACCACTTCAGGTATGACTGGCAGGGAAATGGCTAGAAGGATTCTGGACGACAATGGATTACACAACGTGAAGGTCGTGGAAGGCAGAGGGTTTTTAAGTGACCACTACAACCCGATTACAAAAACGGTTGCATTGTCACCAGATAACTATCACGGACATTCTGTAGCGGGAGCAGCTGTGGCGGCCCATGAAGTCGGCCATGCGATTCAAGATGCTGAAAGCTATGCATTTCTACGTTTCCGCCATGCCTTGGTTCCAGTAGCGAACATAGGCTCCAATATGTCCTGGATCTTCTTACTGATCGGGATGTTCACTCAAATGACAGGGATGTTCCTGCTGGGTATCATTCTGATGGCAGCTGGGGTCGTGTTCCAATTGATCACCCTTCCTGTAGAATTCAATGCTTCTTCCCGGGCTATGAACCAGATCGTTTCACTTGGACTGATCCGGAATGAAGAAGAACGGCATGCACGTAAAGTATTGAATGCCGCGGCAATGACATATGTAGCTGCTGCTGCAGTTGCGGTTATTGAATTACTTAGACTTTTATTAATCTTTACTGGGATGAATGGTGACGATTGAATCTAAATAAGGAAGAAGCTGGACTCCAGTTCTGAGTCCAGCTTCTTTTTGACTGATGAAGATGCAGGTGGATGGTTGAATACCTTTTAGTCATGTAAAGGATTTTTATCTGCGTCTAACGTAAATCCTTCGCCAAGTACGTCATGTACGACGGTGACGGAGACGAATGCGTGTGGATCTACGCTCGTGATGATATTTTTCAGCCGGACGATTTCATTTTTTCCGACCACACAATAAAGCACTTCACGGTTTTGTTTCGTGAACGAACCATGCCCTCTTAACACGGTTACTCCCCGATCCATTTTTTCATTTATGACACTTGCGATTTCTTCATGGCTGTCGGAAATGATCATAGCTCCTCTGGCTGAGTATGCCCCTTCCTGCATAAAGTCAATGACCCTTGCCGCAACGAATACAGCTACCAGGGTATACATAGCTTCCCTGTATTCCAGGTACGTGATGAGAGACGCTCCAATGACGACGGCGTCAAACATAAACATTGTTTTCCCCATGCTCCATCCTATGTACTTATGTGCGAGTCGGGCGATTATATCAACGCCACCTGTCGTACCGCCATATCTGAAAATAATCCCCAGTCCAACCCCGATAAAGACTCCTGCAAATAATGCAGCAAGAAACAGATCGCCTTCGAGATTTATCGTCATTTGATATCTTTGGAAAATCCATAGAAATACAGAAAGGCTGACGGTTCCGAGTACAGTATAATAAAAAGCTTTCTTTCCGAGAAGCTTCCATCCTAAAAAAAATAGGGGTATGTTTAAGGCCAGGTTGGAGTAAGACGGATCAATGTCAAATAAAAAATAAAGGATAAGTGTTATTCCGGTAAATCCGCCTTCAGCCAATTTATTTTGGATATTAAAATGGACAAGACCAAATGCGAAGATAGCTGACCCCAACAGGATGAATAGTATATTTTTAAAACGTAATCCCAACATGTGTGTTTCCCTCCTTCTATTCGTATTATCTCGTTGACAGAGACATTATATAAGAAGAGAAACAAACTGGCAATGAAGAGTTAATAAATCAAACGTAATATTTGTCAAACGGGAAGGATTTAGCTAACATGATAGGAGATACTGAAGGAGTGTGGCTTCTTATGGATAATAAAAAAACGATGGATCAATTACAAAAAGAAGTAGACCAATACATAAGTCAATTTAAAGAAGGTTATTTCAGTCCATTGGCAATGGTTGCGAGGCTCACGGAGGAACTTGGTGAACTGGCGAGAGAAGTGAATCATTACTATGGAGAAAAACCTAAGAAGAATTCAGAGGAAGAAAAAACGATTGAGGAAGAACTGGGGGATTTATTGTTTGTGGTCATCTGCTTGGCAAACTCCCTTGATATCAGCCTGGAAGAGGCTCACGATCGTGTGATGCATAAATTTAATACAAGAGATAAAGATCGCTGGACAAGAATTGAAGGTAGGGATGAAGATGGAACAAATTAATGTCACTATTGCAGGACCAAGAGGAAGAATGGGGAAAGAAGCGGTTCAGTTAGTAAGGGATACAGAACATTTTAGACTTATTAGTGTGATTGATTACAAGGAAGAAATAGATATAGATGTACCGGTGTACGCTGACATTGAATCATGCTTTCAAGATCAAACCCCACATGTTCTAATCGATTTAACAACTCCAGAGGTAGGTTATCACCATACGAAAACCGCCCTTGAATACGGCGTTAGACCCGTTGTGGGAACGACAGGTTTTTCTACAGATGAATTAAATGAACTCAAGACCCTGGCGGAATCAAAGTCATTGGGATGTATCATCGCCCCTAACTTTGCAATCGGTGCCGTGCTCATGATGAAATTTTCCCAAATGGCAGCAAAGTATTTCAATGATGTCGAAATCATTGAATTACATCATGATCAAAAACTGGATGCACCTTCAGGGACTGCTGTGAAAACAGCCGAAATGATCAGGGAAGTGAGAGAATCCAAGCAGCAGGGGCATCCTGATGAAAAGGAAACGCATTCTGGTGCAAGGGGGGCGAATGTGGATGGCATGCATATCCATAGTGTCCGTCTGCCGGGATTAATTGCTCATCAACAGGTGATGTTAGGGGCGGAAGGTCAGACATTAACGATCCGTCATGATTCTTTTAACCGGGGGAGCTTTATGTCAGGAGTGAAAGTTTCCGTTGATACGGTCATGAAGCTGGATACCCTTGTGTACGGGTTGGAAAATATTTTAGATTAAAGGGTGAGTGTTATGAATATCGCATTAATAGCTCATGATAAGAAAAAAGATGATCTGATTCGTTTTGTATTGGCTTATAAGTCGATAATTGAGAAACACGCTCTTTTTGCCACTGGAACAACGGGTAAGAGAATCGGGGAAGAGACGGGATTATCTGTCCATCGTTTCCGTTCAGGTCCACTGGGGGGAGACCAGGAGATAGGTTCTTATATTGCCAATAATAATATGGATCTTGTCCTGTTTTTTAGAGACCCTTTAACAGCTCAGCCTCATGAACCTGATGTATCTGCACTAATCAGACTATGTGATGTGTATTCAGTTCCATTAGCGACCAATATGGGAACAGCAGAAGTATTGGTGAAAGGGCTTGAAAGAGGAGATATCGAGTGGCGGAGTGTGGTAAAGGATAAGGAGGAGTAATGTGGATCAACAAATAGACATCCTCGCATTTGGCGCACATGCCGATGACGTGGAGATCGGTATGGGGGGCACCCTTGCAAAATATGCGGCCGAAGGAAAGAAGATTGTGATCTGCGATCTCACAGAAGCTGAGCTTTCTTCAAACGGAACCGTTTCTTTACGTAAAGAAGAAGCAATGTCAGCTGCACATATATTGGGTGCCTGCAAGAGGCAGACCTTGGATGTTCCTGATAGAGGAATTTACATAACAGATGAAAACATTCAGAAGGTTGTTAACGTAATCAGAATGTACAAGCCGAAAGTGATATTTGCTCCCTACGATCAGGACCGTCATCCTGATCATGGGAATGCTTCACGATTGATCAAAGAAGCTTTTTTTTCAGCCGGAATTCGGAAATTCCATCCCATAACCCCGGCACATAAAGCGGATAATCTGTATTTTTATATAATCAACGGCTTTCATAAACCTCAGTTTGTAGTGAATATTGAGGCATTTATGCATACGAAGATTCGCAGTTTAGAGGCATATACGAGCCAATTTATGCAAGGACCTGAAGGAGTGTCGACTCCTTTAACGGAAGGATATATAGAAGCGGTTGAAGCGAGGGAGCGAATGATGGGGAAAGAAGCGGGCTTACGTTATGCAGAAGGGTTCTTTTCCTATAACACCCTAATATTGCATCAAGATTTGTTAGGAGATTAATGGTATGAAAATGAAAATAGGTATTACCTGCTACCCGACTGTTGGGGGCTCTGGCGTAGTAGCAACTGAGCTCGGGAAATTATTAGCAGAGAGAGGCCATGAAATTCACTTTATCACCTCGAGTATTCCATTCCGGTTAAATAAAATGTATCACAACATCTATTTTCATCAAGTGGAAGTGAGTCAATATTCAGTGTTTCAATATCCACCTTACGATATAGCACTGGCGAATAAGATGGCAGAAATAACAGAGCGAGAGAATCTGGACATCCTTCATGTACATTATGCGATCCCACATGCAGTCTGTGCCATTTTGGGTAAACAAATGTCTGGTAAAGATGTGAAAATTGTCACCACCTTGCACGGCACCGATATTACCGTACTTGGTTATGACCCTTCTTTAACAGGAGCGATTCGATTCGGGATCGAAAAGTCTGACGTGGTGACCGCGGTTTCTTCCGCATTAGTGAAACAAACCAATGACTTGATACAGCCGGATAAGGATATTCAAACGGTCTATAATTTCATAGACGAGAGAGTATACAAGGCAGTAGATTCTCAGCATCTTAGAAATGAATATGGGATTAAGGATAATGAAAAGGTCATTATTCATGTTTCCAACTTTCGTGGGGTGAAAAGAGTAAAGGATGTTGTATCAGCATTCAATCTTATACAAAGCGAGATTCCAGCCAAACTTCTCCTTGTGGGGGACGGACCTGAAATGACGGTGATATGCAGACAGGTGGGAGAACTCGGATTAGAAGATCGAGTTTTGTTCCTTGGAAAACAGGATAACTTAGAAGAGCTTTATTCACTTAGTGATATTAAGCTGCTGCTTTCAGAAAAAGAAAGTTTCGGTTTAGTTGCCCTAGAGGCTATGGCCTGCGGCGTGCCGAGCATTGGAACAGATGTAGGAGGCATTCCGGAAGTCATTGAGGACGGATACAACGGCTTTATATGTGAAGTCGGGAACGTTGCACAAGTTGCAGAAAAGTCCCTGCTATTGCTGAAAGATGAAAGACTTCACAAGGAAATCTCGGAACATGCACTACAAACGGCCCGAACAAAGTTTCACTCCAGCAAAATTGTCGAAGAGTATGAACGGATCTACAAAGAGCTTCTTTCATGATACAGTCGGAAGGTAAAGATCCTAGTAAAGCAGGTGTTAATAATGTTACCGAGTATATTCGAACAAGCCGTACCCGTTTTAAAGAAGATTGAAAGAGCGGGATTCGTTGCCTATATCGTAGGTGGATCTGTCAGGGATCACTTCCTAAGTCGTCCGATTAATGACGTAGATATCGCAACGTCTGCCTATCCACAAGAATTAAAGGAGATATTTCCGAGAACAATTGATATCGGCATAGAACACGGAACCATTCTGGTCATTGATGAGGGAAGGGAATATGAAATCACGACATTCAGGACTGAATCTTCATATGCGGACTTTAGAAGGCCGGATAAGGTAGAATTCATCCGCTCATTAGAAGGAGATCTGGAGCGCCGTGATTTTACGATGAATAGTATGGCCATGGATGCTGATGGGAAAGTATATGATCCCTTTAATGGCCTGGAAGATATACATAATAGAGTGATCCGGACAGTGGGATCACCGGATTTACGGTTTACTGAGGACGCTCTTCGTATGATGAGGGGAGTGCGCTTTGTCAGTCAATTAGGCTTCAAGGTGGAGCCTGTTACATTGAAAGCATTAGAAGAGCACTCCAGGCTTCTTGAGCATATAGCCGTAGAAAGAAAAACGATGGAGTTCGAGAAGATTGTTGGAGGTAAATGGAAACGAGAGGCACTTGCCCTTCTTGTCCGTACCAACCTATATACTGAACTACCTCATTTAACTCAACATAAAGAAGCTCTTCAACAGGTTGCGGATCTTCCTCAATTAGAAGACATAAATAAGGACCAAGCATGGTTACTTCTTTTAGCATACATGGGGGATATTGATACCCAGGATTTTCTGAAAGGCTGGAGACTCCCGACGAAAACGATACGGGAACGTTCGAAGGAGCTTGGAATTTTAAAGGAAAGAAGGAAGTCCGGCTGGACTAAGCCTTTGCTTTATCATGCCGGCCTGGAAGCAGCCGTTAATGTTGAGAAAGTCCATGAATGCATAGAATCCAAACCCGTTTCTTCTGTAGAAAACGTGAAAGAAGAATATCAATCATTAGCGATTACATCGAGACAACAACTGGATGTAACAGGCGATGACTTAATGATATGGGCAAACAAAAAGGGTGGCCCATGGATGAAAGAACTTTTGGCTGAAATTGAATTGGCGATTATAACCGATTCAATCAATAACGAAAAAGAAACGATAAGGAGGTGGCTACACACATGCAATCGACTATAAAAAAGAAACTGCTTCACGCTTTGTCTGAATCTGATCAGGAATTTTTATCCGGACAAGCACTGGCTGATATAGCAGGTTGTTCAAGAACGGCTATTTGGAAGCATATTGAAGAACTTCGTAAAGAAGGTTTTGTGTTAGAGGCCGTAAGAAAAAAAGGATATCGAATCATTGAAACCCCTGACAGTGTGACAGAAAGCAAGATCCGCTTAGGAATACAAACGAAAACGTTAGGCAGAGTGATCCACTATGAAGAGTCGGTTCAAAGTACACAGCGTATCGCTCATGTGCTTGCTGGCGAAGGAGCATCAGAAGGTACGTTGGTCATTGCTGACGAACAAACTGCCGGAAGAGGCAGGTTAATGAGAGAATGGCACTCATCAAAGGGGACGGGGATTTGGATGAGTCTGATCTTAAAGCCCCTTCTTCCACCCCAAAAGGCACCGCAGTTTACACTCATTACTGCAGTTGCCGTCGTCCAAGCGATCGAGGAAGTGACAGACCTTCATCCTCAGATCAAATGGCCGAATGATATTCTAATCGACGGGAAGAAAGTGACGGGAATTTTGACGGAGCTGCAAGCTGAATCTGATAAAATAAATTCCATTATTATCGGGATCGGCATGAATGTAAATCATACGAAGGAACACTTTCCTGATGAACTTCAGAAGATTGCAACCTCACTTGCCATAGAACAAGGAGAACCTTTATCAAGGTCAGAAATTGTTCAAAAGGTGTTAGAACGGATCGAAGCCCTATATTCTATTTATATGAAGGAAGGTTTTACTCCGGTCAAGCTGTTATGGGAGAGTTATGCCATCAGTATCGGTAAGAAAATCCGTGCCCGTACCATCAATGGAACGATTGAAGGAAGGGCACTCGGAATAACCGATGAAGGTGTTCTGAAGATCGAAGACTCAGCAGGGACCGTTCATCAGATATATTCAGCAGATATAGAAGTGAATATTTAAGTGAAACCGGGATGGAGGCTATTCGATTGCTTCCATACCGGTTTTTTTATGGTATAATTTCATTGGGCAGTATCCTTGGAACTGCACCCCAGTATGTTCAGCTTTAAAAACTTTAATACAATTTCTGCCTTGATCCATTGTGGACTGGGACAGAGGGTCGAAACAATGATACTAAACACTTATGATCCTTCTGTCATTTATTCAGGAGGTTTTTTTATTTCTGTAATGAAAGTGCTTTCATTTCGTTTCGTCACCTCTGACTGAAAAGAAGGAGGACACTATGAAACACACAACAGATTTTATTAAGATGAAGAATAAGAGAGAAAAGATTTCCATGCTTACAGCGTATGATTATCCAAGTGCCAAGATAGCGGAAGAAGCGGGAATTGATGTCATCCTTGTAGGTGACAGCCTCGGAATGGTTGTATTGGGTTATGACTCAACGGTACCTGTTACAGTTGAAGATATGATCCATCATACGAAAGCCGTAAAAAGAGGGGCGAAAGATACCTTTATCGTCACTGATATGCCGTTTATGTCATACCATTTGTCAAGGGATGAAACTCTTAAAACAGCCGCTCAGATTCTTCAACAGGGAGGAGCTCACGCTGTGAAGGTAGAGGGGGGAGATCATGTGATTGATCGAATCCATTCCCTTACAAGTGCAGGCATACCCGTTATGGCTCACTTAGGTTTGACCCCTCAATCCGTCGGTGTCCTTGGAGGATATAAAGTACAAGGGAAAACAGCTGACTCAGCCAAAAAGTTGATCGATGACGCGATAAAATGTGAACAGGCAGGTGCCTTTGCACTTGTGTTAGAGTGTGTGCCAAAACAAATAGCCAAAGAGATTTCAGAAGCATTAACGATTCCGACGATTGGTATTGGTGCAGGCAGTGAAGCAGATGGACAGGTGTTAGTGTTCCACGACCTTGTAACATACGGGGTGAATCGTGTGCCTAAGTTTGTTAAACAATACAGCAACGTTTCAGAAGCCATTCATATCAGCATAAAAAACTATATAGATGAAGTTAAAAGGAAGAGCTTCCCATCAGATGACCATTCCTTTACGATGCGGGATGAAGAATTGGATGCTCTCTATGGTGGAATGAAAAAATGAAAGTGATAACGAACATACAAGATTTGCAAGCTTCGATACAACAAGTAAAGAATTCAGGCTCCTCAATCGGGTTTGTCCCTACAATGGGATCCCTTCATGAAGGGCACTTGACTCTAGCGGAGGAAGCGGGGAAAAACAACGATACTATCGTGATGAGTATCTTTGTAAACCCCCTGCAGTTCGGTCCGAATGAAGATTTTGACCGCTATCCTCGTGATGTTGAAAGAGATACGGAGTTAGCCAAGAATGTTGGGGTTGATATACTCTTTATTCCTGAAGTAGTAGAAATGTATGATGGGAAACAGTCTGTAACCTTGAATGTGATAGAGCGGGTAGAAGTACTGTGTGGACGAAAACGGGAAGGTCACTTTGACGGAGTGGTAACCGTTTTGACTAAATTGTTTCACCTTATCCAGCCGACCAAAGCGTATTTCGGGCTGAAAGATGCCCAGCAGATTGCAGTAGTGGAAGGGTTAGTAAGCGATTATTTCTTTCCGGTGGAAATTGTGAGGGTACCTACCGTCAGGGAAGAGGATGGTTTGGCGAAAAGCTCAAGAAATGTCTATCTATCTAAAGAAGAAAGAAAGGTAGCTCCTACACTTTATCAAAGCCTGATAGAAGCAAAATATCGTATTGATGCCGGAGAGAGAGACCCCGATTCGATTATTTCCATGATATCAATGAACGTTCAAGAAAATACTTCGGGAAAAATCGATTATGTGGAAGTGTACTCCTATCCCGAACTAACGGAACTGTCCAGATTACAGGGGGAGATCATAATTGCTCTGGCAGTTCAATTTCAACAGGCAAGATTAATTGATAATATAATCATCAGTGTAGACCCAGAGGAGGATTTAAATGTTTAGAACGATGATGAGTGGTAAAATCCACAGAGCGACTGTAACAGAAGCGAACTTGGATTATGTGGGAAGCATTACCATCGATCAGGATATTTTAGATGCAGTCGGAATGATGGCGAATGAAAAGGTTCAGATTGTAAACAACAACAATGGAGCACGTCTGGAGACTTACATTATACCAGGTGAAAGAGGAAGCGGCGTCATATGTTTGAACGGAGCTGCTGCAAGACTTGTGCAAAAAGGTGATATTGTCATCATCATATCGTATAAACTGGTAGCTGAAGAAATGGTACATGACCATATCCCGAAAGTAGCTATCATGGGAGAAAATAACCGTATCATTGACATGATCGGAACAGAACCTGAAGCGACAATACTATAAAAGAAATCGGCAAGTCTTCTAATTTGTGAATAGGAGACTTGCTTTTTTGTTTATGGTACACTTATTTAGAAATCATAAGAGTATGATGTAGGATCTAAATAAAGGCAGTGAAGAACATGTACCCATTTAAACTCGTTGTTATCGATCTTGAAACAACAGGAAATTCTCCTAAAAAGGGAGAAAAAATCATTCAAATATCAGCGGTTATTATAGAAAACGGAAAAATCATTGATCAGTACACTTCATTTGTGTCACCTGGAAAACCGATTCCTGCGTTTATTGAGGAATTGACGGGGATCAATGATGAAATGGTCAAGGACGCTCCAGTTTTTCATGAAATTGCACCGAAAATACTTGAGCTTCTGGATCATGGCGTTTTTGTTGCTCATAACGTCCAATTCGATCTATCATTCCTTCAAGCAGAACTGGAAGATGCAGGCTATAATCCATTTACGGGTCCTGCCTTCGATACAGTGGAATTAGCTAAAGTGGTCTTACCATCAGCAGATAGTTTTAAACTGACGGAATTATCCAATTCATTGGATTTAAGCCACGTAAGACCTCACCAGGCAGACAGTGATGCCTATGTGACAGCCGAAATTCTTCTTTATTTTATTGAAGAATTATCAACGCTGCCCTTAGTCACACTCGAAAATCTTCACAAGCTTTCACATCATTTGAAAAGTGATCTTTCCTTATTGTTTGACAGTATTGTGAGTGAGAAACAAAAACACGTAGAGGACCTTCCACCACAGTTAGAGGTGTATCGAGGACTGGCTCTTCTGAAGAAGTCTGCTTCAAAGAAAGATGAATCAACTATTGAAGATCTCCATGTCGATGAACCCGATATAGAAGAACACTTGGCGCAATATGTCCCCTTCTATGAGAAGAGAGAGCAGCAAATGGAAATGATGGATGAGATCCAACATGCTTTTCATGAATCCCGCCATGTGGTCATAGAAGCGGGAACAGGGGTTGGAAAGTCACTCGGCTACTTATGGCCTGCGATCATGTTTGCCAAGGGCTCCCATGAAAAAGTGGTCATCAGTACATACACCATCCAATTACAAGAGCAATTACTTCATAAAGAAATTAAATTATTGGAAAAAATAAGCCCTACACCATTCAGAACCGTACTGCTAAAAGGGAAAAATCATTACATAAACCTGTTTAAGTTTGAACAGTCTCTCAGGGAAGATGAGTCTCAATATGACGTAGTACTGACAAAGATGCAAATTCTGGTATGGCTTACACGAACAGAGTCCGGTGATATGGATGAACTTAACCTTACCTCCGGGGGGCAGTTGTTCTGGAATCGTCTAAAACATGACGGATGGCACTTACCCCATACGAAAGATCCCTGGGTCGGGAAAGACTTCTATCTTTTCGCAAGAAAGAGTGCTCAAGAAGCAGATATCATCATTACAAATCACTCAATGCTTCTGACTGATATCGTGAAGGAAAGCAGCATGCTTCCACCTTACGATTACTTAGTGATAGATGAGGCTCATCATCTGGAGAAGTCAGCAAGACAGCATCTTGGAGTTGTAATGGATTATCTCTCGATTAAGTTTAGTACTTCACAGTTAGGAACCTTAGACCAAAAACAGTTGTTCTATCGACTTGATCAGCTCATTTCCAACCACTCAGTTCAAATGAATACCCACTCATTTGAATTGGATTCTCGTATTGGTCAGTTTTACACTGATTTAGAAGAGGCCATCGGAGTGTTAACGAGTGTTTTCTATAAGAAAGCCAAAAAGAGAACCGGGGTACAAAAAATACAGCTGAGAATTACGGACGAAATGAAGAAGAGCAGCTACTTTCAACCTGTAATCATGTCCATGGAACGGGTTATTTCTGGAATGAAGTTTGTGGAAAGAGAGTTTCAGCAGGTGCTGGAGACAATCAAGGATAAGAAGATCAAGCTGCAAGATAAAGAAAAAGCCTTGATTGAAGAATTCTACAGCTTTTTAGTGGATTGGGCAGAGTTAAGAATGAATTTTCAAACCGTCTTTTTAAAAGAAATGAACAACCATGTTCTCTGGTTGGATGGAGATACAAGATCTTTGCCGAATAGTCTTTCTATCCAAGCTCAACCAGTTACCGTCAATCGTAATCTTCAAGATGAGATCTTTGCCAAAAAGAAAAGTGTCGTCCTTACTTCAGCTACCCTGACCGTCAGCGGGTCTTTCAATTACTTCTTAAACGAGATTGGACTCATAGGTCAGGGGGTAAAACAGTTACAGCTTACTTCTCCTTTTGACTACAATGAAGTTTCTAGATTATTCGTCCCAACAGACGTCCCTGAAATTCAGCAAGTTCAAAGTGAAGAGTATATTGAAGCGATAAGCTCGCATCTAATAGGAGTGGCTCAAGCGACGAAAGGCCGAATGCTCATCTTATTTACGTCTTACGATATGTTAAGGAAAACGTATGAACTGATGAAAGAAAGTGGCTTATTAGAGGAATATGTATTAATGGCACAAGGAATCACCTCGGGAAGTCGTACACGTCTGACAAAGAACTTCCAGCGATTTGACAAGGCGATTTTATTTGGAACGAGTAGTTTCTGGGAGGGTGTAGACATTCCCGGAGAAGACCTGTCTTGTCTTGCCATGGTCAGACTTCCATTTTCTCCACCTGACGAGCCTGTCAATCAGGCAAAATCAGATATCCTCAAGGCTCAAGGGAAGAATCCGTTTTCTTCTCATTCTTTACCCGAAGCGATTATTCGGTTCAAGCAAGGGGTAGGAAGGCTGATTAGAAGAAGCAGTGATCGGGGAATCGTGATTGTATATGACCGCAGAGTGATGACGACAAGGTATGGTAAGGCTTTCTTGCAGTCGATTCCTTCAATGGAAGTAAAAGAAGGCGATTTATTTGATTTGGTCTCATGGATTGAAGATTGGCTCTAATACAGATTAAACTTCAGTGATAAATTTTACTCTTTAACACAACCTAAAGAGTAGATGTGAAACTGGAGGATTGAAAATGAGAGTGATCTTTTCGGTAATGCTGACTTTTTTCCTTTTCATTTCAAATACCTATGGAATGAAAGTGCCTCAGGTGGATTTACATGTATCACATGAGGAGTATGCGATTAGTTTTCTTCCTGTTTTAAAAGGGGAGGTAGCAGTACTTCATTTAGCTTCCGGGAAAAATTATTTAATTAATACAGGACCCCTTCAGGAAAGTAAACAATTATATTATTATTTGAATCAAATGCATATTGACAACATTGAGGGAATCATCCTCACGGAAACAAGAGAAGTGTATGAGGATATGATTACTGAACTTGATAAGAAGTACTCCATAAAAGAAATAATAACGGGTAAGTCCTTGGCTAATGCAATACAGAAAAAAAGTTCCTTTACGATACACACGATTACAGAAGATCAGTCATACCCGCTTTCAAAGGAGTTAGCATTAAATGTGATGCATGAAGGCAATGAGAAAGGAGAAGGATTAGACTTTTCCATTACCTTCTTTCATCATCGCTTTTTGTGGCTGAGCTCACAATCACTGCATTCTGAAGAGGTTTTACTTACAAAACCACTGAAGAACGTCAATATTGTAAAAATACCTCTTCATTCTAAATCGGAAAGTATGTCTCACAGTCTCTTGAAGCATATCGATCCTCAAACTGCTTTACTATACCGTTCTAAGGAGAGGCTTCTTAATGGTGAATTGCTCGAAGCTATCAACGAGGCATGGATTGATCTGTATTTAACTGGGCAACATGGATTGATTGCCGTGAAATTTAATAAGCGAAATTACGAAGTGCTTACCTTCGATCAAGAAGATGGAGTGTTTAAAGAAGAGGACGGAAAACACTAAAGCCGAAAGAGAAATAAGGCAGGCTGACAACGTTGTCAGCCTGGATGAGTGTGGAATAGAATATAGTTTTTGTGATACGCTCTACCATAATAGGCATTAATGTTGTTATAATGTTTGTAGCGTTTCTTACGCATAATGTGGCAAATAGCATTGACTAATGAGTAGAAAAAAATGTTTTATAATAGGGGAATATCTTAAGTAAGCGGGTAAAAGGAGGAACACCATGGAGAGCCGAATTGAAATTCTTTCCACCGTTCGTATCGAATATACGGATAACTTATATAAAGTGGTTGATACATTAAATAGAACCTTAAAAAAAGATGATTATATGTTTGGTTTAGCCTTAGATCCGGAAGATCAAAATCAAGCAGTATTAACAATATATCGTACATAAAGAGTGATTGTAATGAGAAAATGGATAACGATTATCGCACTATTGTTCATCGTCCTAGGGATAACAGCTTCGGTCGTACTTTATCAAGTTTCCCGGAACCCATTGAATAATCAGGCAGAGAAGGCGCTAAATAGAGTGAAAGCTGAAACGGCTATCGTGGAAGTTGAAAACACAAGCTTCTATAACGGCTCTAAGTCATATGTTGTGGTGACAGGTAAAGATGATCAGAACGAGAAGCTCGTCGCTTGGGTACCCAATAAAAAAGGGAAAATAATTGAGAAAAAATGGGCAGATGGTATTTCAAAAGAACAGGCAATCAATAAACTAAATGATGAAAAGCAACCGAAAGAATTATTATCTGTCCGTTTAGGATATGAATCTGTCGGGCCTGTATGGGAAATTACCTATTTAGATCAACAAGACAATTTAAATTATTTTTATCTGCTGTTTTCTACCGGAGAATGGTGGAAGAAAATTGAAAATTTATAATCAACTCTAGGGGGAATACGTCCATGAAATTTACGTTAGCTGACAGAGTAAGTGCTTTAACACCATCAACAACTTTAGCGATCACTGCAAAAGCAAAGGAAATGAAGTCACAGGGTATTGATGTTATCGGTTTAGGTGCAGGGGAACCTGATTTTAATACTCCTGAACATATCATCAACGCTGCGTATGCGTCCATGACTGAGGGTCACACAAAATATACTCCATCTGGTGGGATGGCGAAATTAAAAGAAGCAATCATCCATAAGTTTGAAACAGATCAGAAACTTACGTATAAACCATCTGAGATCATCGTGACAAGTGGAGCAAAGCATGCCCTTTATACATTGTTTCAAGTTCTTTTAAACGAAAATGATGAAGTCATCATTCCTACACCATACTGGGTCAGCTATCCTGAACAAGTGAAGCTTGCCGGTGGAACTCCCGTCATTGTTGAAGGGAAAGAAGAGAATGAGTACAAAATTACTCCACAGCAGTTAAAAGAGATGATAACTCCCAAAACGAAAGCGGTCATTCTTAATACACCTAGTAACCCTACAGGTATGCTGTACTCCCATGAAGAGTTACTAGCGATTGGAGAAGTATGCTTAGAGAATAATATCCTGATCGTTTCAGACGAGATTTATGAAAAGCTTGTGTATGACGGGAATTCACACACGTCTATTGCTGAATTGTCTCCAGAACTTAAGGAGCAAACCATCGTGATTAACGGGGTATCGAAATCTCATTCCATGACGGGATGGAGAATTGGATATGCGGCAGGGAACGAGGCAATCATTAAAGCAATGACCAACCTTGCCAGCCATTCAACCTCTAACCCAACGACAACCTCACAATATGGGACGGTTGCTGCCTATTTAGGAGATCAACAGCCTGTAGAGGAAATGAGAAAGGCGTTTGAAGAGCGTTTAAACATTGTTTTTGATAAATTGAACAGTATCCCAGGGTTTCATTGTTTGAAGCCTCAAGGTGCTTTCTATCTGTTCCCAAATGTGTCAGAAGCGGCCAAGAAAACAGGCTATAACAATGTCGACGAATTTACAAAAGCTCTGCTGGAAGAGGCAAAGGTAGCGGTTATTCCTGGTTCTGGTTTCGGATCGGAAAACAATATCCGTCTTTCTTATGCCACAAGTCTTGATGCACTCGAAAAAGCAATTGAGAGAATGCATGAATTTGTTGTTAGAAAGAGTAAATAATACAAGGTTTGCAGACCGTGTTCTTTTCGGTCTGCTTTTTCCTTAAAATCATCTCGTTTTGCTGTATCTATTGCGGCGGGATAACGGTAAATGTATAATAAATAACGATACATAAGCGTCTTAAGTTTTTTTGGAGGGAAAAAATCGTGAAAACTACTATATCTCAAGTAAGTAAGTTTGTTGGAGAAGAAGTAACCATTGGTGCTTGGCTTGCCAACAAACGTTCAAGTGGAAAAATCGCCTTTCTTCAGCTTCGTGACGGAACTGGATTCATTCAAGGGGTTGTCGTAAAAAGTGAAGTGGAAGAAGAAATCTTTCAAAAAGCAAAATCATTAACTCAAGAAACATCTCTATATGTTACAGGAACGGTTTCGGAAGATTCCCGTTCACCTTTTGGATACGAACTGCAAGTGAAAAGCGTAGAAGTGATTCATGAAGCAGTGGATTATCCAATTACACCGAAGGAACACGGAACAGAATTCCTGATGGATCATCGTCACCTTTGGCTTCGTTCCCGTAAACAGCATGCCGTGATGAAAGTGCGTAACGAAATCATTCGGGCAACATATGAGTTCTTTAATCAAGAAGGATTTGTAAAGGTAGATCCCCCAATCCTGACTGGCAGTGCTCCGGAAGGAACGACCGAGTTGTTTGCCACTAAATATTTTGAAGAAGATGCCTATCTTTCTCAGAGTGGACAGCTATACATGGAAGCAGCGGCCATGGCATTAGGGAAAGTATTCTCTTTCGGACCGACTTTCAGAGCGGAGAAATCTAAAACCCGTCGTCATTTAATCGAGTTCTGGATGATCGAGCCTGAAATGGCATTCTATGATTTTAAAGATAACCTGGAAGTGCAGGAGCAATATGTTTCTTATATCGTTCAATCGGTTCTGGAAAACTGCCAGCTTGAATTAGACCGATTAGGAAGAGATACATCTAAATTAGAGCAGATCAAAGCTCCTTTCCCGCGAATCACTTATGACGATGCACTTAAGTTATTGCATGAAAAAGGGTTCGATGATATCGAATGGGGAGACGATTTCGGAGCTCCACATGAAACAGCCATAGCTGAAAGTTACGACAAGCCGGTATTTATCACGCATTACCCGACTTCGTTAAAACCTTTCTATATGCAACCTGATCCAGATCGCGATGATGTCGTATTATGTGCCGACCTGATCGCACCGGAAGGATATGGAGAGATCATCGGTGGCTCAGAGCGTATCCACGATGCGGAACTTATGAAACGTCGCATTGAAGAGCACGAACTTGCTACGGATGCGTACAAGTGGTACTTGGAACTAAGAGAATATGGATCTGTTCCTCATTCAGGATTCGGTCTTGGACTTGAAAGAACAGTGGCTTGGATCAGCGGAGTAGAACACGTAAGGGAGACCATCCCATTCCCACGTCTACTGAACCGTTTATATCCATAATACAAACATCGTACAAGAAACCGGCTGGTTTGCTTAAAAAGCAATCCGGCCGGTTCTTTTATTTTCCTTCGCTACGATGGTTTTTTTAAGATAAGCTCTGCCCGGGCTCTGTCAGACAGTGAGTGCTAGATGGTGAGGGGAACTGCTTCGCTTTCTGCGGACGTACGGCCGAGCCTCCTCAGCTTCGCTTCCGGGGTCTCGGTACGCACGTTTTTCCGCAGGAGTCTACGCAGTTCCCCTCACCATCTTTAATAGATTTTTCGTGACAGAGCCAAAAGGTGTCAAAGATAAAAAATTTAGCAATCGGATTTTATTGAAAAATAAGAGAATCTACAAATAAGATTATTCTCTTAAGCCACTTCTTTCTTTTCTTAACAATAACAGCGACTGTTCCAAAGCCTTCTTCTTTGTTTATAGAGGATTTTTGTACAACATTTATTCGTGCTTTTTGGTGGAATTCAAATCAGGCGTGAATTTGCGCTAGGTCCGATTGATTCATCCTAATTTTCTTCATGGATAACACAAGCGGAAGTTTAGATATAGTGCGCATCAATAATACTAACTAAATCTGAACTTTTTGTGTTTGTCTTTCCCTAATTAGTTTAAGTAGAATGTAGAAGCACAGAGTGGATTGTAGCGGAAGGCACTTGACTCCTGCGGGAAATAGAGGAAAGGTCGAGACCCCGCAGGGCAAATCCCGAGCAGGCTTGACTTCCTCCCTGGGGAATCTTGTGCCTGGAGCGGAAAGGAACGGTCCCTGTTTTTCCACTACCATTGATCCAAAAAAAGGACCAAGGAAGTTTTTCTAATTTCCATCTTTCTTCTAATTCATAACCATGTCCACATATACTGAACCATGATATACTAGTGAGTGAGGTGTGCCGAATATGGATTATAAACGTTTAATGGTGTCCTGGATCGAAGAGGGGACACTTAACATTCCGCAATTATTATTATCAAATTACAATACCCTGGGTTTAAATGAGTCGGAGTTTGTTCTGTTATTGCAAATTTACGGTCATCTGGAAAAGGGAAACTATTTTCCGACACCAGAAGAGCTCTCGGAACCTATGAGTATTTCTACTGAATACTGTTCATCTATTTTAAGAAAGTTAATGCAACAACAGTTTCTATCGATCGAAGAAGGATCTTCACCTGATGGAATCCTCTTTGAAAAGTATTCTCTCAATCCTTTATGGGAAAAGATGGCTGAGTTCGTAATACAGGATTCCAAAATGAAGCAAATGGAGAAATCCATGGAAGAAGAAGCGGACATTTATACGACATTCGAACAGGAATTTGGTCGTCCGCTATCTCCGTTAGAATGTGAAACCCTGGCCATGTGGTTGGATCAGGATGATCATAATGCTATTATTATCAAAGCAGCATTGAGAGAAGCTGTCATATCCGGTAAGCTCAATTTTCGATATATCGATCGGATTCTATTTGAATGGAAGAAAAACGGTGTGAAGACCATTGAAGATGCGCGTAGCCAAAGCCAACGCTTCCGTTCTCATCAAAACCCCGCAGCTTCAAATGATTCTGCTGCTTCTCCTAAACGAAAATCAGTACCATTTTATAATTGGCTTGAGCAATAGGACGACAAAAGGGGCTGACTCTCAAATGCTTGAGGGTTGGTCTATTTTTATTTTGATAATCTTTGTTGATTTTTAGGACAAGTTGGAGGTATAGGATACATGCTAAATAAAAAACAAATACAAATTTGCTTAGATGAAATGAGAGAGATGTTTCCAGACGCTCACTGTGAGCTGCGTCATGAAAATCCTTTTGAGCTTGTCATTGCGGTGCTTCTATCGGCTCAATGTACTGACGTCCTCGTGAATAAAGTCACAAAAGGCTTATTTGAAAAATATAAGCAACCTGAAGATTATCTGAATGTTTCTTTGGAAGAACTTCAACAGGATATACGATCCATCGGGTTGTACCGAAACAAAGCAAAAAATATTCGTAAATTATGTGAGATCATTCTGACTGAACATGGGGGGAATGTTCCTGAAAGTCATGAAGAATTAGTGAAGCTGCCGGGAGTAGGAAGGAAAACAGCAAATGTAGTAGTATCGGTTGCATTTGGAGTGCCGGCTCTTGCAGTAGATACCCATGTTGAACGTGTAAGTAAGAGATTAGGGATTTGCCGATGGAAAGATAACGTATTAGAAGTAGAGAAAACGTTAATGAAAAAAATCCCGAAGGAAGAATGGTCCGAAACTCATCACCGGTTGATTTTCTTTGGAAGGTACCATTGTAAAGCCCAATCACCCCAATGTGATGTATGCCCGCTGGTCGATTTATGCAGAGAAGGTCAGAAGAGACTAAAGAAAAAAGGCAACATATGAAAGAAGTGACCTTTAGCATTCCATTACAACTAAAGGATCCTTTTTTCTTTCCTGGTTTAAAAGTGAGGGTGGATGCTTCTCATATCATACCTTATGAGCCTTTCTTCGCTTATGAAATTCTCTATTTCAATGAGGAGTCTTTAGGTGCGCTTCCCTGGGTGGATGATGAATACTTCATAGGTATCATTCTTAAGAGCTGGAGAGAGGGGGAGGAGTGTCTTAAAACGTTATTTAAAAAACGTTCTAAGGATACATTACCTCTGATGAAAAAAAGTATTGCGCAAGTTTATATGCTTTTATACTGGAGTAATTCAATGCCGGTAATATTAAATTCTGACAATACTCACATTGATAGCCTTTCCATTAAACCTGTCAACGCAGGGGAGAGGATGTTATTTATTAGAAACAATCCAACCCTTTTCCATTCTTTCGTACAGTTATCTCAGCTATTCGAGGAACAATATAAACAATATGCTAAATCTCTGGCTATAAAGCGGGCTAGAGGAAATTAAAAAGGCAACGAGAAATTTTTCTCGTTGCCTTTTTACCTTATTCTTGTTCTCTTCGGGAATCTGATTGGGTAGCAGGTGCACCATTCGTGGCGCCATCTCCAGTTCCTGAGCCGTCGCCAGTGCCGTCACCAGTCCCGTCTCCAGTTCCGTCTCCGGTTCCGTCATCTGTACCTCCGTCACCAGTCCCATCTTCTTCAGGTGGAGGAGTAGTGCCATCATCGCCACCTGTGTCTTCACCTTCATTACCTGAATCTTCTTCATTCTCATTTCCTTGACCATTTCCATTACCATTGTTATTTCCATTATTGCTACCATTACCATTGTTATCTTGATTTTCATCGTTGTTTTCATCTTGGTTTTCTTCATCTTCACCATCAGTAGCCTTAACATCAACATTAACCGTAGCAGGATTACTGCGCTGATCTCCTGATATGGCTACAACCTCAAAGGTGAACGTTCCTTGGGATTGAATGTTTTCAACATTTAATCCTTTCTTATCAGTTGTCGTTAATACTTGTTTCGCTTCACCGTTTATCGAAACCGCAACTTCAAACTGAACGTCCTTCTCTTTACCATAGTCCCAAGCAAGAGTGATGGTTTGATCCTTCTTATTGAATTTACCTTTCAGATTTGAAGGTGCATCAATCTTATCGAATTCTTTTGAAACCTTGGAAGGTTCCGTTCCACGGACGAATAATTCAGTAATCACTCTGTCATCTGGAGTGTATTCACTTGGAAGCCTAGGCGGATTGCTTCCTAATTCAACTTTGGATTCAACCACGCTGTCCGGTTTATTGAAATCAGGTGTGTCAACGCCATCATGTACATAGCTCATCAGGTCACTGACGATGTATTGGGAGACCCTTCTATCCGTAGGGGATAGTGGTATGGATCGAGTCTTATATCCAGTCCAAACCGCGGCAGTGTAGTTTGTGGTATATCCTACAAACCATGAATCAGGAGCCCCTGTTTTAGCAATTCCGTATTTCTCGCGTTCTTCTTGAGTATAGTTCGTCGTACCTGATTTCCCTGCCATCGGTAATCCTGGCACCTTGGCATAAAGGCCGGTTCCTCTCGGATGGTCGATGACGCTCTGCAGCATATCAGAAATCATATAAGCTGTATATTCCTTCATTGCAGGCTTTGGTTTATTATCATTCTTAATCTCTGTTTCACCATCTCGCAATACCACTTTTGAAACCGTATGTGGCTTGTTGTAAATACCTTCATTACCAAATGCGGCATAAGCGCCGGCCATTTGTACGGAGTTTACTCCAGGAGACACACCACCGATTGAAGCAGATTCATAATAATGATCGAACTTTAATCCGAGACCATTCACAAATTCCTCTGCTTTCTCTGGACCGACTTCCTGAAAAGCTTTTAGGGCAGTAATATTCCGGGAATCCCAGAGACCTTCTCGTATCGTGATCGGCCCCTTGAATTGACCGTCATAGTTATTGAGTTCCGTTCCGTCTGAATATTTATAAGGCTCATCTTTTAATATATGATATGTCGACCATTTTAAGTGCTCAATGGCAGGTGCGTAGTCAATTAATGGCTTAATCGTAGATCCAGGCTGACGTTTTGTATCGATCGCAAAGTTAAATCCACGCTGAACGTTTGGATCCTGTTCTCTGCCGCCACCAATCGCTCTGATTTCTCCAGTTTTCGTATCCATGAGGGTTACCCCGGCCTGCATTGGCTCATCAGGATTCTCTGGATAACTGAAGCTCGTATTTTCACCTGCTAAAATTTCTTCCAAACGTTTTTGAGCATCCGGATCAACGGTTGTATAAACCTTTAAACCATCTGAAAACAGGTTATAGTCACCCATTTTTTGTACTTCATCAATAACAGCATCCACAAACGCCGGATATTTGTTTCCGTTTTTCTTTTCGACTTCTTCCGCTGATACCAATCCTTCAGTGATCGGGATGGCCTGTGCTTTCTTTTTTTCTTCTTCATTGATCTTACCGTGCTGTTCCATTAAGGATAGAACGATATTCCGTCGCTTTTCCGCTTTTTCAGGGTATTTAAAAGGGTTATAATTGTTCGGACTTTGAGGCAGTCCCGCAATAAGGGCTGCTTCATGAAGCTCAATGTCTTTAATGTCTTTACCGTAATAATAGTCTGCAGCAGTAGCCATTCCGTTAATCCCGGCAGACATATACACTTTATTGAAATACATTTCAAAGATTTCCTCTTTTGTATATTCCTGTTCAAGCTTAAGGGCCAGCCATGCTTCTTGAGCTTTTCTTTTTAATGTTTTCTCAGGGCTTAAGAAAGAACCCTTGATCACTTGCTGGGTGATCGTCGAAGCTCCTTCTGAACCGAAACCGCCTGTCACATTGGCAATGACGGCGCCCCCTAATCGAATCAAGTCAATTCCGTTATGCTTATAGAATCGATTGTCTTCTGTGGCAAGGACCGCGTCCTGCATGATCTTTGGGATATCGTCGAAGTTTGCGTATTCCCGTTTTTCTTTACCAACAGTCGTGATCAGTTCCCCGTTCATATCATAAATTTCTGATGCAATTGGATCCTTGAGTAATTTTTCATCAAGTTTAGGCGCACTGGACGCATAATAAGCAAATAATCCAGCACCTGCAAGCATCCCGATAATACCGATGATAAATAATGATATAATGACGCGTTTAACCATAGAGCCTTTTTTCTTGCCCTTAGGGGATTTAGACTTCTGTTGGGCCAGACGCTTTTCTTCCCTTGACTTATATTGACCAGCCATATTGTTTCCTCACTTTCAATCTTCAGTGTTTTTAGTATTGTCTAAGATTTAAAATATACTACTGATATTGAGATAAATTATAGATTAACTCATTTTTCGTAAACTAAAAATATAACTGATGGACTATTTTTAAATAATCGACCCTGGGATGAAGTCCTAAAGGAATGATGACTCCTTTTTCCTCAAGCTCTTCCCGTTTGATTGATTTTCTTCCTCCATTTATCATGCGGTCCCAATAAACTCTTAGGGCTTTGTAGGGAAGTAAGAACACTTCTTCAGAAGCAGAAAACCTTACTAGTACAAAGGTAATGCCGTCTTGATTATGGACGTTTTCCATATGCCGGATTTGATGCTCGTGAAAATTTTGAAGTGGAAAGGACGTTTTATTCTTTGTTTCTTTCGCTTCAAAATCGATATATTTTCCGTTGTATACACCATTATAATCCGTCGTGGAGGGCTGTTTAAAGTATGCTTCCTTAATGACGGCCGCACTTCTCGATGGATAATGGACATCCACTATTTGAACGGGAGTCGGTTTTTTGTGAATGACTGCTTTATGAAACGTTAAATAGTATTGGTTCGTTTCATTAATGTCTTCTTCAAGGGTCATACCTCTGTTGCTATATGATAGTTGTTTCGGTTTTGCCTTCGCTTTTTTTGAGGGTAATGACGCTTCCACATATTTCTTACCATTGGGATAATGGAATTTCATGGTAATTCACCTCGCAGACTAATCTATATCATAACAGAAACCACTCCAATTTGTGTGAATAATTGTTTACAAATCTCCTCATTCTATGGCTATAGGAGAGAGGGGGATAATAAGGATGGATGAAATGGGCAATACTTATCGCTTTTTACCCTATATACCTGAACCTAAACGTACAAATGAGTGGATTCATGAAATCAACCAACTAGTGAATCTGCATAATCAAGATAATATATCAAGAACGATGGCTTATCAAAATTTTTTCCTTCTTCATCCTGAAATAAAATGGTCTTTCCTGGCTTCGGTTGTATCAAGGAATGCCGGCTGGAATATGACCGATCTAAAAGGTGATATCTTCACGCGCCTTTTGCATCCGGCTACCCGTGATGATCTATTCATGACGTATGAGAGAGCGAACTGGAGCATTTTTCAGGATGCCTTTCCTCAACTCCTTCTCTATCATTATTCGACGAGGTATAAGAAGAAAATGTTTCATTTGTTTAAAGAATTTCATATTTCAAGCTTCATGGAAGAGGAGTGGAATCGTTATTGGGTGGAGAGAGATAATCGCAGATTAGTCCATTCTCTTATTATAAATGAGCAGCACCTCATTCAAGAACCGGTCATTGAACATGAGGTTTATAAGAAGAGGGTGTTTGGTTCATCCCTGTTCTTCATAGAAGATCACCTTCACTTCAGCTCCGTTCTGTTTCCGACATTAAAGGGTTCGCTTTTAGGTGCGAGTGTCCATGGCTTCAGAAAAATCGAAAACAGAATCCTTTTAGGAAATCGATTATTTACGATTTTATTTCATCCTGCTTATCATTCCTCCTTTTTTAACTTTGCTTTAGAAGTAGATCATACAGGATCTAGAAGAGACTACGAACAGTATTGTAAGGGAGTTCCCAAAACGAATACGCCAATGCTCCATCAAGCTTATGACGAAGTTCCACATCATTGGAAGACTCATAGGGACTGGTCGATTAAAAAGAATATTGATAAGGATTGGTACAAAGAGCAGGAACTCCCTCATGGAATCGAATTAACAAAATGGTTTTTTCATAAGCAAAGGCAGCTTGAGAAGGTGGCGAATGTAAAAGAGGGGTTAAATAAGATCTGGAAGAGGGATAGAAAGAAGAAGAGACCAACACTCTAAAGTAGTGTTGGTCTCTTCTTGTCGGGACTAAATGAGCCGCCTCCGCTTTTTTATTAGTCCAGCTACAGGGCTTAGAGGCTCGAGGTCATAAGTCAAGAACACCAAAAAGGCAAAGAGCGCCTTTCCGGTGTTCTCACCTTATGCTTGTCGCCTCTGGGCAAAGCCCTTCCGCTTTCTTATGTCGATGGACGGTTTTCGCCTTCTAGTTTAGGGTTGCCTTTTGAGGCTTTGGTTTTGGCTGAATTTGTAGTTTGCTGTTTGTTTTGTTTGTTTTTTTGATTTTTCATTTGGTAACACCTCCCCCTATATTATTTTCTAGTTAACGCCTTATTTATTCAGTAAGTGTCGAAACATAATTAACGTAATGTCCATTTAACACTTTCTTTGGCGAAACGCTTCTAGTTTTGTCAGGGGGGAAGGGAACGGCTCATAAAGAGAGAATTACAGTATTAATCCAAAAAAAAGGTGGGAGGATTCACAATGCTTCCAAAACAAGATATTATGTTGAAACTAGCTGAAATTGAAGAAAGTTTGAATCAATTAGAACAAAGTCTGCATGATCGAATCTCAGTTGAAGAGCAAGAAGGAATGAATTCGTTAACGAACCAGATACAGAAAATCGACAGTGCATTGAACTCAGTGGAGAGAAAAGCGGAATCTAAAACCGTACTTATGAAGAATAGAGAAAAGTCCTTTGTCTTACAAAAACTTGAATTATCCTATAAGACGTCTTAAACTGAATTTATAAGAAAGTAGCTTTGTGCTACTTTTTATTTTGTCTACATTTTTACGGAGGGCTTTTTTTGAAAGAGTTGAAGCAAGTAACGGGGGAACTGATCATCCTTGCTGAGCAGATGATGAAAGAATATAAAGGCAGACGTGAGTCAGGTGAAAAAGGTGACTTTTACAAGGAAGTGAAACCTTTTGCCGATAAAGTAAAAGCGGCGAATGATACGTGGAAAGAATTGTCCTTGATTTGGATTAAGGAACAAAGGCCAAAACACCTTCATTTTCCTCAAATCTTGAACACGTTCGACAATATTGAGATGCTATCGGTTCACTGTTTCTTTCCAGAGTCCAGTTACAATCGGTTTATCAGTCATTATCAATCTGTCTCTTACGTACTGCAAACCCAGTTGGAAGAATTGAATGAAAAATAAGAGGCTGCCGATCGGCAGCCTCTTTTATTATGGAGTTGAAATTGCTTTTTCTTCTATTGTATTGATTTGCTTCGACAGCTCTTTATAATGATGCAATGAAATCTCATTAGAAATATAAAGTTTTTTGGCCATTGTAAGAAGTTCTTGTTGATCCGTTGCTTGATAATGTTTACTACTTTCGTATCTCTTCAGCAGTTCACTCAGGTTCATCTTAATTCCTCCCAATACTTATATTTCATTGCGTTGCATCTACATTTATCCTATCATAGAAAACCCTTTCTTTAAGTTGTAAGAATAGTGTAACTTCCGACATTATTCTAGTGTTTGTCGAAATATCTTTATGGGTTCTTTCACCATTTATCCAGTTAAAACATAAAGTATAGTAACCATTATAAAGTAAGGGGGCTAAGTATGAATTCTTTACTTCATTCTAGACAGATGCGTAACTATCACCCAAATTATCATTCGCAATCAACGTATATGGGACCAGTGATGAACTATCAAGGACAGGGCATGCGACCTCCGGAATATGGGGCTTTCCAACCTAATTATTATCCTCAACCAGAAGCCCAATATACTGCACCGGGGTTTCAAATGAACCAATATCAACAGGTGAACCAGCAGCAAATGAATCCATATTTTGAAAATCCTTTACAGCAGAAAGAATACAATCCGTACCAAATGAAAGCAATGGAGCAACAGGCTTATGCAAATCCATATCCGAAAGCCTCGTTCATGGCTAAACCTCAGTCTGGAGGCGTAAATTCGATCATGAATTCATTCAAGTCACAGGATGGATCTTTAGATTTTAATAAAATGATGAATACTACAGGGCAAATGATGGGGGCGATTAATCAAGTTTCTTCTCTTGTAAAAGGTTTAGGTGGGATATTCAAATTTTAAGAAAAGGAGCTGCCGAATTGGCAACTCCTTTTTTTAAGTGGTATTAGAAAATTTATTCGATAGGTATACGCTTACCGGATTCTTTGTCTATTTTGACAGTCAGCAATCCATCTTTATGAGAAGCTTTCACATTCTTTTCATTAACCACCCTTGGGAATGGAATGGTCCTGCTGCTTTTTTTCATGGATTGCTTTCTTCTTATCATTTGATTTTGATCATTTTCCTCGGAGAACTCTTCTTTATTGGTCACAGAAATCGTAATGTACTGAGGGAACACATCAAGTTGAATCTGCTCTTTTTTAATACCAGGAAGTTGTGCAGTCACGATATAATAATTGTCTGTTTCAGTTAATTCAACCGGGAAAGAACCAAATGGGTTAGAAGATGATGTGAAAAATTCATCAATGCTTTGAAGCATTCCTTTCATAGGTCTTTCATGAAAAAACTCGTTCATGGAATGCATCAGGTCACCAAAACCTTTTTTCTCGTTCGACATGGGTATGCTCCTTTCACGCAAAAGTATTCATACTAGTGTATGAATGCTTGCTGAAAATGTGCATTTGTCCTATACCTACATATAAATCGGTTCATGAAAAAGCGCAAAGAATCCAAGTCTTCCTCATTTAGCAGGGTCCTTTTTCTAATTAGATAATTATGGAAAAGGTAACCTGGTTTTTTTGCTTTAGTTTCGAACATAGATTCGGTAAAATGAATAGAAGAGGTGATACCTGTGTTTAAGAAAAACAATCTTCAACAGTTGATAGAACATTTTAAAAAAGACAATGATTTTAATAAACAGATTGTTCACTGGCATACTATAGATGAAAAACCCGCTCAATTGGTAGATATGCCACTGGAGATAAATGGAAAAATAAAAAATGCGTTGCAAAAAAGAGGCATCGAAAAGCTATATACCCATCAACATTCCGCTTATAAGCTGGCAATGGCAGGAAAGAGCTTTACCGCGGTAACTCCTACAGCCTCGGGAAAGACTCTTTGTTATAATCTTCCCGTATTACAAACGATCATGGACAACCCGGATGCACGGGCGTTATATATTTTTCCAACTAAAGCTCTCGCACAAGATCAGAAAAGTGAGTTGAACGAAATCATCTCAGAAGCAGAAGCTTCTATTAATAGCTATACATATGATGGAGATACCTCTGCAAATATCCGGCAAAAAGTAAGGAAAGCTGGGCATATCGTCATAACGAATCCTGACATGCTCCACTCAGCCATCCTTCCTCATCATACAAAGTGGGTATCTCTATTTGAGAATCTTAAATACGTAATAATTGATGAACTTCATATATATAGGGGAGTTTTTGGTTCCCATGTAAGCAATGTGGTCAGGAGATTGAAACGAATTTGCAATTTTTATGGAGCTTCTCCCATTTTCATCTGTACATCGGCAACGATTGCAAACCCGAAAGAACTGGCAGAGGATTTAACAGGTAATGAAATGAATTTGATAGATAATAACGGTGCACCAAGTGCCAAAAAGCATTTCGTATTCTACAATCCCCCTGTTGTAAACAAACCGTTGAATATACGCAGGAGTGCGACCCTCGAGGTAAGGAGAATTGCTGGTGAGTTATTGAAGAATAAGGTGCAAACGATCATATTCGCGAGAAGCAGGGTAAGGGTGGAAATTATCCTCACCTACTTACAGGAATTAGTGAAGAGTCAATTAGGAACGAAATCAATCAGGGGATACAGGGGAGGATATCTGCCGACTCAACGCCGGGAGATTGAAAAAGGATTGCGATCTGGTGAAATCTACGGAGTTGTCAGTACGAACGCCCTTGAGTTAGGGGTAGATATCGGTCAATTACAAGTGTGCATCATGACCGGCTATCCCGGGACGATCGCAAGTGCTTGGCAGCAAGCCGGAAGAGCCGGCAGAAGACATGGGGAATCTCTGGTCATCATGGTAGCAAGTTCTAGCCCATTAGATCAGTTCATTATTGAGCATCCGGATTACTTCTTTGAGCAAACGCCTGAAACTGCGAGAATCAACCCTGATAATTTGATTATTCTCATTGATCATATTAAGTGCGCTGCTTATGAGCTTCCCTTTAAGGAAGGGGAACAATTTGGCAGGCACGATATTGATGATATTTTAGAATTTTTAGTAGAAGAGCGGGTGGTTCATAAGAACGGTGAAAAATGGTATTGGATGAACGATGTGTTTCCCGCACATAACATCAGCCTTCGCTCAGCTTCCCAGGAAAATGTCATCATTATTGACCAAACCGACATCTCAGCCGTGAAAGTAATAGGGGAGATGGATCGTTTCTCAGCTATGACCTTATTGCATGATGAAGCAATTTATTTACATCAAGGAGTTCAATTCCAAGTAGAGGAACTGGATTGGGAAGAAAAGAAAGCGTATGTAAGGGAAGTGGACGTGGATTATTTCACCGATGCCAATCTGGCTGTACAATTAAGAGTACTCGAAACAGATAAGATTCGCACAAGGGAAAGCTATGACGTAGCTTATGGGGACGTAACTGTTCAAGCGATGGCAACGATTTTTAAGAAAATTAAATTTGATACACACGAAAATATTGGATCAGGCCCCATCCATCTTCCAGAAGAAGAACTTCATACGAGCTCAAGCTGGATTTCTTTAAGAGACGCTGCTTCATTTAGTCAGGAGCGTTTGGAAGATGGCCTCATTGGGGCGGCACAGAGCTTGAAATCGATTATTCCTTTATTTGTGATGTGTGACCCGAGTGATATTTTCGTGGTGCCCCAAATAAAAGCTGCACACAATGAACAGCCTACGATCTTTATCTACGATCGGTACCCTGGGGGAATCGGGTTAAGTGAAAAGGTGTATGAACAGATGGAGAAAATATTCCTTGAGACATCTGCTATGATTGAGCGATGTCCGTGTAAAGCCGGTTGTCCATCATGTATTGGAACGGATCATTCACTGGACACAGCCAAAGTGGATACATTAAAGCTTCTTCATCTTTTCCTTCAATAATAGAAGGAGGGAATCGAAATGTCACTTAAAAATAAATTATCCAGAATGAAGAAACATCTTATTAGAGAAGAGGGCGCTGAAGAGAAGAAAAGTCAGCCTCCCATTTTAGAGCAGGAAGCGGCAGACTTGCCATTTCTTGATTTATGGAAACAAAATGGTGCCACTGTGTACGATATTGACGGTGATTTTTGTCTGGTGAGAGAGAAGCGATATCCAATCGATCATCGGCATGGGGACTACACGTTTAAAGATTTTATTAGAGCGGTGGATGCTTGGCAAGACTTTGCAGGTGTTCATCCCTTGTCTTCTAAAGGGCTTACTCATGAACATATGTTTTTCTTTGATACGGAAACGACCGGTTTAGGTGGGGGGGTTGGAAATACAATCTTCTTATTGGGGCATGGGAGGGTGACAGAAACAGAAGTGATAGTAACCCAGCACTTTTTGCCTCAACCAGGAAGTGAAATACCTCTCTATCACAGCTTTTTAAGCCATGTGGATTATAATACACTCGTGACATACAACGGAAAAGCGTTTGATTGGCCTCAAGTAAAGACAAGGCATACACTCATTAAAGATCATGTTCCAAAATTGCCCCCATTTGGGCATTTTGACCTTTATCACGGGTCCAGAAGACTCTTCAAGCACAAGTTAGAGTCCGTAAAATTAATAAACGTAGAGCGCAAGATTCTTGGGTTTAATAGAGTAGACGATGTTCCGGGATATTTAGCCCCTATGATTTATTTTGATTATATCGAGCGTAAGGATCCGGAAGGTATATTCAAGGTAATGACCCATAATGAGCTGGATATATTGTCATTGATCACTCTCTATACGCATTTAACGTTTCAACTGTTGAATGACCATAAGAAAGCAACTGACCATGAGCGTTTCGAGGTCGGGAGATGGCTTGAATACACAGGTAACAGAGAGATTGCAAAAGAACGTTACCAAGAGATTATTAGAGGGGATGACAGGACAAATTATGAGGCGATGCACCTCCTCGCTCTTCAATACAAGAAAGACAAAGAAGAGTGGAAGGCGATAGATTTATGGGAACGAATGTGGAAAGAAGCCCCTATTTCCATTAGGAAAGTCGTATTGTTGGAACTGGCTAAATTGTATGAGCACAAAACGAAGAATTTCCAGTTAGCATTAGAAAGATGTGAGCGACTCGAATCATTGCTGAATGAAACTACGGAACCAAACAGTCAAAAGCACGAGGTCTTTATAGGCAAACTTCATCATCGAAAGAGCCGGCTAACAAGAAAATTAAATAAGAATACAGACCATCCATCCTAGATACACAATTTTTTTAAAATTATGCTAAAAAAGTGGTTCAAACTCCTTATTTTTATATTGAGAATTTTCAAAAGTAGATGTAAAATAGTTAATTGTGTTGAAAATATTTAATATTTAGATGGGATGATGAAAATGAACCGAGCGATCTTAATTTTGTTCTTTGTCGTCATTGGTTTAACAGCTTTTGTTTTTACCAATTATCCGGAAAGTTTATATAGCTTTATGTAATCCTGCAAAATGTTTTCCTAAAAATAGGTATTTGCATTAGTACATGTACCCTCTTCGTTTCATAGGCTATTAGTGTAACAACTAAGAGATGAAAGGAGAGCGTTTCTATGTATAAAAGACCAAGACCTAATCAAGTACTTCCTGCAGTGATGCACCCGACGAAATGTTGTGTGAATCAGTCATGCAACACCTATGAGGTGCCACACATTCACCCTACTCACACGACAAATGTAAATAATGTTATGTATCAACATAAACATTATTTCCCACAAACACAATCTCAAGTAGACAGTGTTTCACACCAACATTTTAACTGTGGCGGTGGACCGGGTGGGCCAGGAGGACCTCAAGGCCCTGGAGGACCGGGGTTTGGCCCAGGATTCGGACCTGGACCTCGTCCAAGACCGCCATTCGGACCATACGGTATGGGACGATAATATTCTGACTGAAGACTTCAGAGGGATGCCTCTAAGAGGTTAGTTTCAATTGCAGAGCGATACACTGTGTCGCTCTGCAAAATTGACTAATGATTTTTAGAGTCATCTCTTCTTTATGATGGTGAAATTTATATGATAAAACGGGATCTTGACCTCGTAATTCGTAAAATATGTTACAATAGAGTGTAAAGGATTGGGACACACTAAGCTTCAAAGAGAACTTGTCTGTCCTGAAAGTTTAATGAAGGAGTTTTGCATTTGAGTAATGTTGCGTGCATAACCGGATATAAATCCTTTGAACTGGGAGTTTTTAAGCAAGATGACAAAGCAATACACTACATAAAGCAGGCTCTAAAGAAAGAATTAGTTTCTCTTTTGGATGAAGAATTAGAATGGGTACTCATTAGTGGGCAGCTTGGGGTTGAGCTTTGGGGGGCAGAAGTGGTGTTTGAGCTTCAGGAAGATTACCCTGATCTTAAACTGGCTATATTGACCCCTTTTCTGTCCCAGGAAGATAAGTGGAATGACCAGAATAAAGAGTACTACGAACTCATTCTTTCGCAAGCTGATTTTGTCGAGTCAATTTCTAAAGAACCTTACAAGAGTCCGCAGCAATTTCGAAACAAAAATCAGTTATTCTTGCAAAAAAGCCAGGCGTTAGTGATACTGTACGATGAAGAAAAAGAAGGCTCACCCAGGTACTTTTATCAAGAAGCGAAGAAGAAGAAAGAAACTGATCCTTCCTTTGAAATAAGGACAATCACCTTCCATGATCTGCAATGGGTCGTCGAAGAAGAGCAGTGGAAGAATGAGTAGAGGATGTTTCATCATTCATTAACACTTCGGGAATTGTGTAGCCCTAAAACAATTATAATTGACAAACTGATGGTTATTTGAAAAAATGATAGTGATAAATATAGAGGTGAATATAATGATCTCAGATAAAGTGAAATTAACCGCCAAGGATATCCTGGAAAAAGAATTCAAAAGTGGCATGCGGGGATATAAACCAGAAGACGTGGATAAATTTTTAGATTTGATTATTAAAGATTATGAAACCTTCCATCAAGAAATAGAAGATCTGCAACAAGAGAACCTGCGATTGAAGAAACAAGTGGAGGGAGCAAGTAAACAGCGCTCCGCTGCTCCGGCTCAACAGACAGGTACAACGAATTTCGATATTCTTAAGCGCTTGTCTAATTTAGAGAAACACGTTTTTGGAAACAAATTATATGACTGATATTTCCAGTTGAATACTTTGTAGAACTACAGTATAATTAGTTATTGCTGATCCTTAATGGTGTTCGGGTAATCGCTGCAGCGTTAAGTTGTAGAGGAAAGTCCATGCTCGCACGGTGCTGAGATGCACGTAGTGATCGTGCCTAGCCAATTCATAAGCTAGGGCAGCTCAAGTTTTGAGTTGACGGCAGGGAAAACACCTAAGTCCTTTGGATATGGTGTGACTACCTTGAAAGTGCCACAGTGACGAAGTCCTGTTAGAAATGGCAGGAGTGGAACGAGGTAAACCCCACGAGCGAGAAACCCAAATTAGGTAGGGGAATCCTCTCAGAGGAAACGAACAAAGAGAGGGACAAAGGAGCTTCCTTTGTAGATAGATGATTACCACCCGAGTACGAGACGAAAAGTCGTTTGTAGTACAACGGAACAAAACATGGCTTACAGAACACTATTACGGGATAAGAGCAATAAGGATTAAATAATGCAAGTGACTGATACATGCAGGTAATACACTGCTCTTTTGTATCAGTCCTTTTTATATTTAAGGAAACAAGACTATACTATTGAAATAAAGATACTTATTAACGGGGTGACAATTATGAGTACATATACATTAATTGCAACGGCAGCGATGGGTTTAGAAGCAATTGTTGCAAAAGAAGTGAAAGAATTGGGCTACGAATGCCAGGTGGATAACGGAAAAGTCATTTTCAAAGGGGATGAAACGGCTATTGCGCGAGCCAATATGTGGCTAAGAACCGCTGACAGGATTAAGATACTCGTTGGAGACTTTAATGCGTACTCCTTTGATGAACTATTTGAAAATACAAAGAAACTGCCGTGGGAAAACTTCCTTCCAGTAGACGCTGAATTTCCTGTTCAGGGGAAATCCGTCAAATCAAAGCTATACAGTGTACCTGATTGCCAGGCGATCGTAAAGAAGGCAATCGTTGAACGTTTACGTACAGCATACAAACGTACATCGTGGCTTGACGAAACGGGTCCTTTGTTTAAAATCGAGGTGGCGATCCATAAAGATGTAGCAAGCATCACCCTGGATACCAGTGGACAAGGTCTTCATAAAAGGGGTTACCGAATCGGACAAGGTGAGGCTCCTTTAAAGGAAACCCTGGCAGCAGCCCTGATCCAGTTAACGACATGGAACCCTGACCGTCCTTTTGTAGATCCATTTTGCGGGTCTGGAACCATTCCGATTGAAGCGGCTTTGATCGGGCAAAATATTGCTCCAGGATTCAATCGTGAGTTTTTGTCAGAGAACTGGCCACTGATGCCTGCTGAGGTCTGGGAGAAAACACGTATGGAAGCAGAGGATTTGGCTAACTACGATCAGCCTCTTGAAATACTGGGTACGGACATCGATCACCGAATGATCGAAGTTTCCAAAGAGAATGCAATGGAAGCAGGGCTAGGAGACTTGGTGAAATTTAAACAAATGCAAGTAAGAGACTTCACTTCAGAACTGGAATATGGCATCATCGTCGGAAACCCTCCTTATGGTGAACGTTTAGGAGAAAGAAAAGAAGTGGAGAGAATGTACCAGGAAATGGGGAAAGCTTTCGAGAAACTGGATACTTGGTCTGTTTACATGATGACTTCCCATGAAAATTTTGAACAATGCTACGGTAAGCAAGCTACGAAAAAACGTAAATTGTTTAACGGATTCATCCGAACAGATTATTATCAATACTTTGGCCCGCGCCCGCCGAGAAAAGGATAATCATCTCAAGTTCACGAAAAAAAATAGAAGTTCAGAATATCCCTTTCACTTCCTGCGTATAATAGTTCTATCATTTTTAGAGGAGTGAAAGAGGATGGACCATTCCTTCATCGATTACCACAAAATCTATCAGGCATTACAAAGCTCTATTTCTTCCATTTCAGGAGAAGAAGGAGCAGCCATCCAAGCAGGCTTGGATGAAGCAACGAAAAACCTTGATCAGGCTTTTCAATATGAATTGTTAAGGAAAAAGAGAATATACGACTGAGTGCATTCTCGGGAGACTAGGGACATCCATACAAGTGGTAGATCTACCCTTGTATGGAGAGTCTCTTTTCTTTTGTTCAAGCCTTCAATTAAATAAATTTCGGTTATCCCTTTTCAATAAGAAAGAATTCTAGTAAATTAGAAATATTGTGTAACGCAGGAGGTCCTCATGAGAAAAAAATTACCATTTGAATTAACCAAGGAGCAATCATTTTATGAAGCATTATCCGACTGGGTCGGTGACGTGTTTTATGATCTATTGCCTGAAAAGGGGTTTGATTTACGGGATGAACAGGTATTTATGGCCTTTCAGCTTAATCAAGCCTATAAAAATAAGCAGGTTATGTTTGCAGAAGCAGGTGTCGGTACGGGGAAAACCCTTGTATATCTTTTATATGCGTTATCGTATGCCAGATATACTGGCAAACCGGCAATCATTGCGTGTGCGGATGAAACGCTCATTGAGCAGATTGTGAAAAAGGAAGGGGACATCCAGAAGCTTGAGACTGCACTGGATCTTGATATAGATGTTCGATTGGCAAAGTCCAGAGAACAATATCTCTGTATAAAAAAACTTGAAGAGAATATTTCCCAAAACGAGGGTTACCAGGACATATGGGAGGGATTACCGGGTTTTGTACACGACAATTCTTCCATGAGAAGCTTTAGTCATTATGGGGATAGAAAAGAATATGCTCATCTATCTGATGAAGAATGGAATCAAGTTGGCTGGGATTCTCTTCAGGACTGTATGTCTTGTTCTTATCGCCATCGCTGCGGTCTTACACTTCACCGTGAACATTACCGGGGGGCAGCAGACTTAATCATCTGTTCCCATGATTTTTATATGGAACATATTTGGACGAAAGACTCCCGTAAACGGGAAGGGCAACTGCCACTTCTGCCGGAAGCGAGCTCTGTTGTCTTTGACGAAGGTCACTTATTGGAATTCGCTTCTCAAAAAGCGATGACATACCGCATGAGAATGGAGACCCTTGAAGACTTATTGGAGAAGCTTTCAGCGTCTGATATGAGGGAAGAAACTTTGTATGTCATTGAAGATATTATGCTGGATAATGAAAAGTGGTTCGAGCTCCTCGAGAAAGAATCCAAAGGAGAGACTGGTTCCGAGAGACAATATATTTCCCGCTCTGAAGCCATATTACAACAAGGAAGAGCGTTAACGGAGAAAATTGAAAATCTTTTAAATGAGCTCGTCTTTGAATCTGAAATGTATGTCATGGATGATTACTTACTAAAGGTAGTGGAAGAGTATCTTGAGCAGATTCAGTTTTCCTTGAAACTATTCATAGATGATGAAAAAGGGATCTATTGGTTGGAAACGTCAGAAGAAGAGCACACCTTTGTTGTGATGCCAAGATTGGTGGAAGAAATTTTGAGAGATCAAGTATTCTCTCAAAATATCCCATTTATCTTTTCTTCGGCCACTCTTTCCTATATTGGAGACTTCTCTTATGTTTCTCAATCGCTGGGAATTGAAAAATATGAAAAGTTCTCGGTAGAATCTCCTTATGAATACGAAGACATGATGAAAGCATTTCTTCCTTCATTAGAAGGAGGTAGGGATTCTAAAAATCAGTATGCCTTTGACATGTTGAAGAAAAATCAAGGGAAGTCGTTGATTCTCTTCTCCACTAAGGAAGAAATGAATGCTTTTAGACAATTTCAAAAACAGCAGGGAAATCAGGACTGGAATGTGATTTATGAAGGGGACAGAGAGATTAGTGAAACGGTACAGCAGTTCCAGCAGGAAACCTTTACAGTTCTTTGCTCCTATCATTTATGGGAAGGATTGGACGTGCCTGGGGAGTCACTTTCCCAAGTCATTATCTACTCACTCCCATTCCCTCCTAAGGATCCTGTGTTTGATGCGAAACGAAATCATGCTGAAAACTCAGTGGAAGAAGTGGATATTCCCTACATGCTCCTTCGACTGAGACAGGGAATTGGCCGATTGATTCGTACGAGCGAGGACAAAGGAAGCGTTCATGTCCTCATGAGTGGTCATGAATCAGCTTATAAACAGTTGGTAGAATCCGTATTACCAGTTGGAATTGAAGTGTTGAATTCATAAAGTGTTGGAAAGGCCGCCCAAATTGGGCGGTTTTTTTGGTGGCTATAAAGGTTGAGACATCTCCTCTTCGGCTAATAGGAGGTCTCTATGCGTCTCTCTATCAATCATTCTAACCCAAGTTGCCAGAAAAATATGATAAAATAGATTGAATGTTAAAAAAGGGGGCTTTTTTAGAATGAAAGAATCAGTAATAGAAACAAAAGATCGTTTCCATGATTATGTAAAAAAAATGTCTGCGTACAACGAAGCGCTTGGTTTGATGTTCTGGGATTTGCGGACAGGTGCTCCGAAAAATGGCGTTGAACAACGATCTGAAGTCATTGGAATGCTTTCATCTGAGCTTTTTGCAATGTCGACCTCCAATGAAATGGCTGCATACCTGGCAAAACTGTCTCCAGAAATGGACAAATTGGATATCATGACACAAAAACTATTAGAAGAGTGTCAAAAAGAGTATGATCGGAACAAAAAAATCCCCGCTTCTGAATATAGGGAATACGTGGTGTTACAATCGAAAGCTGAAGGTGTATGGGAAGAAGCGAAAGAAAAAGCGGATTTCACTATGTTTCAGCCCTATTTAGAAAAACTTGTGGCATTTACGAAACGCTTTATTGATTATTGGGGCTATGAAGATAACAAATATAATACGTTACTGGATATGTATGAGCCAGGTGTAACGGTTGAAGTATTAGATAAAGTATTTGGCGATCTTCGAGATCAAATTGTCCCGCTTGTACATAAGATTTCCGAATCGGAACATAAGCCATATACAGATTTCCTCTTTGAACACTTTCCAAAGGATATGCAAAAAGAATTCAGCTTAAAGATCCTTGAGCAAATGGGGTATGATTTTAACTCAGGCAGATTGGATGAGACCGTCCATCCATTTGCGATTGGTTTAAACCCCGGTGATGTAAGGGTAACTACTAAATATGACGAGAAGGATTGGAGAACAGCCGTGTTCGGGACAATCCATGAAGGTGGACATGCTCTGTACGAGCAGAATATTTCCAAAGATCTGATAGGTACACCATTATGTACGGGAACGTCAATGGGGATCCATGAATCTCAATCCCTGTTCTATGAAAACTTTGTAGGAAGAGATCATTCTTTCTGGAAGAAGAATTATTCGTTACTGAAGGATTACTCTTCAGGACAGTTTGATTCCGTTGAACAAGACGATTTCTACCGGGCGATCAATGAGTCGAAACCATCGTTAATCCGTATCGAAGCAGATGAATTAACGTACGCGTTACATATTATCATTCGGTATGAAATTGAAAAGGGATTATTTAATGATGAGATGGACGTTAAGGATCTTCCTGAAATCTGGAATCAGAAATATGAAGAGTACTTGGGAATTCGTCCTTCTCATAACGGCGAAGGTGTCCTTCAAGATGTTCATTGGGCTGGTGGGAGCTTCGGTTACTTTCCGTCATATGCATTAGGATATATGTACGCTGCGCAGTTTAAGCGTGCCATGTTAAAAGATCTTCCTCATTATGAAGAGCTGTTGGAAGAGGGGAATCTTGCTCCCATAAGAGAATGGCTGACGACGAACGTTCATCAGTGGGGCAAGATGAAGAAACCGCTGGAAATCATAAGGGAAGTTACTGGAGAAGGGCTTAATGCCAAATACTTGGCCGAGTATTTAACGGAGAAGTATTCAAAGGTATATTCCTTGAATTAACGAATATATTGGAGGCAAATTCATGGAAATTAACGTTGCATCACTAGATGATAAATTGCTTGTTGGAATAGGCTGGACAGGCCCTTATGGAAGAGGGGCTGAGATCCCGAGACTTTTCACTAAGTTTCAACAGATGATCCCATCCATTCACCACATCAATGGGGATGAATGCATATACGCCCCTTTCCATGACAGAGCGACTGACTTTACGTATTATTGTACCGTAGAGGTTGATCGTGTGGAAAAACTTCCACCGGGGTTAGTGGAACTGTCTCTCCCTGCAGGCGTATATGCTCATGCTCTTTATGAAGGGCTGTCAACGGAAGTAGAACAAGCCTACTTTTCGATCTTTAACTGGATTAAGGAAAATGGCTATGAAAAAGACTACTCCAGACTGAGTGTCGAGAAATTTTTTTCTCAGGACAGGGAAATCAACGAAACGGAAGACAAACGGAAATTAGAGTTGTTTGTTCCAATTAAGGAGAAATAGAAAAGAGGCTGCCCGAGGCAGCCTCTTTTCGTTTACCACAAGCGATACCCCTTTGAAGCAGGCGGCGCGTTTTGAATCATGTCTATGAACGGAACGGTATAGGCAACAAGAATGAGGGCTGCTAAGATGGTTAACCAAATCCTCCAGTTTTCAAGAGCCATTGGTGTTTTCTCAGCTGCTTCGGCTTTTTCACCGACTGGGAACTCTTCGTCTCCTTTAGGTGCGAAGAATGTCAGATTGATAAAGATGTATAGAACCAGAATGATCCCGATAAAGAGGATGGTTCCCCCGATGGCTTGTGCGACTTGATATGGAATCCATTCAAGGGCTTGCGGTGAGTCCCCATAAGTTGAAAAAGAGGATCTTCTTGGGGCGCCGAGTAAGCCGACAGCATGCATGGCACCTGACATGATGCCCATTCCTACAGACCACACAATGGCTTGCACGATCGCCAGTTTGTTCATTGCTTTCGTTAAGACGCGTCCTGTTAAATGAGGGACGAGCCAATAGGATATACCGAAGAATGTCAAGACAACAGAAGTGGCCAAGGTTAAGTGAAAGTGACCGGTAACCCAGATGGTATTATGAACAACTTGGTTCATCTGGTTCGATGCATTGATTAACCCACCAGCTCCTGCTGGGATAAAGGCAACCATGCCGATAAATGGCACTGTAAAGCGTGCATCTCCCCATGGTAACTTTTTAAACCATCCAAACAAACCGGTTGCTCCTTTTGATCTGCCGTACATTTCAAAGGTTGCGAACAGAGAAAATGCAGTCATCAAGGAAGGTATGACAACCATAAAGGTAAGAACTACCTGTAAAAACTTCCAATAGGCGTCGATTCCCGGTTCGACTAATTGGTGATGAAAACCAACCGGGATAGAGAATAGAAGGAACAATATAAAGGAAAGTCTGGCTAACGAATCTGAAAATATTTTCCCTCCAATGATTTTTGGAATAATGACATACCATGCCATATAGGCAGGCAGCAGCCAAAAATATACAAGGGGATGACCGAAATACCAGAATAATGTTCTGCTAACGAGTACATCTACCCGATCAACGAGACCAAGAGACCAAGGAAGGAGCTGGAATAAAACCGTTCCAGCCACACCAATGGTGGCGACAATCCATAAGACGGTATTGATGATAGCCATGAATGTTAACAGAGGGCTTGGTTGACCGGGGTGTTCTTTTCGCCAGCTTACATATTTGATGATCATGCCGGCGCCACCTAGCCAGCTTCCAACAACGACGAAGGTCAACCCTAAGTAAAATATCCAGTGTGCCTGCAGGGGAGCATAGAAAGTATAAAGTACAGTTGCTTCATTTAATAGGATCATAACAGCGGCCATGCTTGTTCCGATAAGCATGACCCAGAATCCTAACCAGCCTAACAAACGGGATTTTTCGGAATAGGTACCGGATGTTCGGGAAATGGCAGCGTGCTGGAATCCTAAGATGAAGAAAGTGGTCAATACCAATCCCAGTAATACACCGTGAACTGTTAACACCTGATAATAGCCGATCCCTGCAGGCAATATGAACTTGCCTGACCTAACCAACACTTGTAATAATCCTGCCAATCCACCTAGAGCCAAGGCAATAAATCCTACATAAATGTGGGCCAACGCCAATGTAGCATCTTTTTTATCAATCCTTACAAATCGTTTCATTTTATTCCACCACCTTAATCATAGATTTCATTGTGTGATGACCTACACCACAATATTCATTACAGACAACGAGAAATTCCCCTGTCTTATCAAGGGTTGTTGTATATTCACTAACAAATCCGGGTTCAAGCATCATATTAATATTTGTCCCTGCGACTTCAAATCCGTGGACAACATCTTTTGTTGTAGCGATGATCTTCAGTGTAGACCCTTTAGGTACTTCAATTTCCCCAGGCGTGTAGAGAAACGCAGATGCAACAAACACTAATTCGTAATCCCAAGCTTTTCCTTCCACTTTCTTCAATCCCGGGTCGTTAAAAGGCGAGGTTTTATCCACTTGTTCAGGATTGACATATGCCTTCGCACTTGGAGGTTGATGTCCTTGGTGAAAGGCACTGATGCCTAAAATAATTAAAAATAAAATAAGAGACCCTGTTCCTAACGTTAACCACCATTTTTCATAACGATGCATGTGCATGTAAACCACTCCTTCAAAATTAAAAACGATTTAAAAATAGTATGAATACCCCTAGCCATGTAAGTACTAAAAAACCACCTAAAAACAGAACCGAAGTAAATGTACCTTTTAATGAAGTAGACTCTTCGACCTTAACCTCTGTTTTTTGATGCAATTCCGGTTTCGGCATATATCTCATTCCTTCCATCTATTGGATGATTGATTTTGTTATCACTATCATAAAGGTGTAAACCACTATGAATCTGTGATAAATGTCACAGGTTACTTGAAATATTGTGAAATAAATGTGAAGTCAGAAAGAAATAGGTCTTTCAACCGGTTCAATTGTCGGAACAATATGCATAGAGTGTAGGAATGAAAAGAAAGAGGGGAAGGATATTTCGTGGAAAAATATTATTGTAAGCATTGCTGTCAGATCTATTCCGAGAAAACGGTTTGTCCTCAATGTCAACTACTTGTAGATTCAAAAATCCACATTCATGTCCAAAATCAGAAGGATAAGAAACATTCTTAACGCGTAAACCTTTAGCAGTCACCGTGACTGTGATAATATATAGAAGATTCAAATAATGAGCAGGGTGGTGTGAGGATGTATTTACCTTCATTTTCATTAAACGATAAATTGGCCGTCGTCACTGGGGCAGGCCGTGGAATTGGACGAGCTCTCAGTATTGGTTTAGCAGAAGCTGGTGCGGATGTTGTCCTGCTATCAAGAACGAGGAATGATTTGGAAGATACGGCAAGTGAAATAGAAAACCTGGGTAGAAGGGCGTATATCATCCCTACAGATATAACATCTCGGGAGGAAATTAGAAAAGCGATTTCTTACATAGAAGATCAAAATCGTTCCATTGATATTTTGATAAATAACGCAGGAATGAATATCCGCTCTACTGCTCTTGAGGTTACGGATCAAGAGTGGCAAACCATCATGGATACAAATTTAAAATCTGCTTTTATGATGAGTCAGGAGGCAGGTAAACATATGATGGAGAAGGATCAGGGGAAGATCATTAACATAGCGTCTGTCGCTGGTCATGTTGCCTTACGTACTGGGGTTGTGTACGCTTCAACGAAAGCAGCCATGATTCAAATGACGAAGGTTTTAGCCATGGAATGGGGAAAATACAATATCAATGTGAATAGTATCGGACCTTGGTATTTTAAAACACCATTAACGGCAGAATTATTGCAAAATGAAGAATATGTAAACGATATTTTGGCCGTTACACCTTTAAAAAGAATCGGTGAACTGGAAGAACTTGTGGGACCGGCTGTTTTCCTATCTTCGGATGCTTCGAATTATATTACCGGTCAAACCCTTTTTGTAGACGGAGGAATGACGATTCAAGGTTTCTAAACACTAAAAGGCTAACCAATTTAATCGAGGTTAGCCTTTTATCTATTTCAGTGCAATTATTCAATCATAAGAATCACCAAGAAATCTCCCACATTCTCAATGACTATAGGGAGCTTAAGGGCTCTTTCGAAGCCGTACATTTTTGATTGACCAACAATGACGGTAGGGGGAGTGATGTCCAGGGAATGACCTGCTTGAGCTAATAGAGTAGCGAGGTTGCCTGCAATCATATTTCCTAATTCACCTGCAAAAGATTCAAGCATTTCTCCTTCTAATGGCACACCGAACATTGAAGCCCCCAGGGATTGAAAGCTCTCTTCTTCACCATCTATAATCATTCGGCCCCTTACATCTCCAGTGATTCCAATGAGTACACCGATTTCATGCTGACTAAAGGGCTCAGTCAATAACGAGGGCTGTAAAACGTTAATGTATAGGGGAATCACCCCTTTAATCGCTTCAATAGAACTATTTAGTATATCTGTGATACTTCTCGTTAAAATCATGTCGTTTCCTCCACTATTCTGTCGCTGTAATCATACCATAATACCTGGTTCTAAAGTCGTGTAATCTAGTATTATTTTCATTAAAATGAACTTTTTGGGTGATTATATCTTTTTAGGTAAAAGGGATGTGGGATCCAATACATGATTTGTGAAAGAATGGAAAAGCTATCCTTACATGGAAGTGTAAGGAGTGTTAGTTTATGCCTAAAATTCTCTCAGTAGAAACCGAGATCCCCCCTGTGAAAATTACGCAAAATGAAGCGGCGGAATTTGCGAAACAGTTGTTTTCCAAAAGTTTTAAAGATATCGGACGTCTTCTCTCCGTGTTTGAAAATGGTGAAATAGACAGCCGTTATTTCGTAAAAGATATCGACTGGTTCTCAGAAGAGCATACCTTTCAAGAAAAGAATGATGAATTTATTCATCATGCAGTTGATTTAGGCAGCAAAGTTGTTAAGAAGAGCTTATCCCGACATCAACTTACATTAGAAGATATTGATGCGATTATTACAATATCAACCTCAGGGATAGCGACACCAAGTATCGAGGCGAGAATTATGAATCATCTGCCATTCTCATCTCATGTAAAACGAATCCCGATTTGGGGATTGGGGTGTGCTGGTGGAGCGAGTGGATTGTCACGTGCCTATGAATACTGTTTGGCATTTCCTAAAGCGAATGTTCTCGTCCTTTCCATTGAACTTTGTTCTCTCACTTTTCAGCATGGCGATCGCTCAAAGAGCAATCTGATTGGTACCTCATTATTTGCGGATGGGGTGGCTTGTGCCGTTATATGTGGCGATGATAGTCAGGTGCTCAAAGACATTTCAAATCCTCTGCCAACCATATTTGCCACTCAGTCGACACTGCTCCGGGATTCCCTTGATGTGATGGGATGGGAAGTAAAGAATAATGGTCTGTATGTGGTGTTTTCAAAGGATATTCCAACACTTGTAAAGAACTGGCTCCGTCCTAATGTAGAGGAGTTCATCAACGCTAATGACCTCAGGCTTGAAGACATTAAACATTTCGTAGCTCATCCCGGCGGCAGGAAAGTCATTGAAGCCTACCAGGAAGCTTTAGGGATGGATGAAAGTATGACATCGGAATCAATGAAGGTGTTGAAGGAATATGGGAACATGTCATCTGTAACCATCTTGTATGTGCTGAAGGAATTTATGAATAAAGGCTGTGAACGTGGAGATATAGGCTTGGGAACCGCTTTAGGACCAGGGTTTAGTTCAGAACTGCTTTTGATGAGGTGGGAATGATGCTCTATTTCATTCTGTTTTTTTTCGTACTGATGATTCAGAGACTTGTGGAGCTATTCATTGCCAAGTCAAATGAAAAGTGGATGAAGGAACTGGGAGCTAAAGAATATGGGCAGTCCCATTATAAAATGATGGTCGCCATCCATATAGCGTTTTTTGTTTCTTTACTAATAGAAGGAGGGATCTTTCATAAAGGAGTTAATGCCTATTGGCCTCTCCTGTTGACTGGTTTTATCCTGACTCAGCTGGGAAGAATATGGGTGATTTCTTCCCTTGGGAAGTATTGGAATACGAAGATCATTGTGCTTCCGAACGCTGAAGTGGTCGCGAAAGGTCCTTATAAATTTTTGAAACATCCTAATTATTTTATCGTTACATTGGAATTCTTAGTTGTGCCATTGCTCTTTAATGCTTATTGGACACTTTTTGTCTTTGCACTACTGAATCAATTCATTCTCTCTATCCGGATCCCATTGGAGGAAAATGCCCTCCGAATTGAAACCGATTACGAAAGGATCCACCTTCATACTAAAGGCTGGATTCCCCTCTTCAGAAAAGAAAAATAAATTTCATATTGAAAATGATTCTCGTTTTTGATAAGATTCTAATTGAAGATGAAAATTATTCTCATTTATAAAATAACAAAAGGGTGGAGACAAATATGGTATGGTTTCTGATTGTGTTTACTGTAATAGTGTATGGCTTCATGATGAAGTATGTCTTATCAAATGTGATGAAGAATTCAGCACAAGAAAAGAAAATATCTTCATACCAGAAAAACTCAAAAACCTTTGTTCATTCAAACCTGATTGCAACCGAAACAACTCGATAGATACATAGCCCTCTTCTCCGGAAGAGGGCTTTTTTATTTTTTGGCTCTTTTCGTAAAGTTTGTTGCTATTGTAGAGGAGAAAGTAATAGTTGATTTCCGCTCCAGGATGCTCGCTTTCCGCGGGGCTGGCGGTGAGCCTCCTCGGCTGCGCCTCCGGGGTCTCACCTGTCCAGCTATTCCCGCAGGAGTCGATCATCCTTCCGCTCCAATCAACTTTCTAAGCATGAATCCTTTACGGAAAACAATTTAAACAAGAATTTTAGCAAACAATCTCATTTAAGTTAAGTAGAGATTGATTTTCCTTTTAAGGAAGAAGGATTATTTTTTCTAGTTTCTTGCACACCTTGAAGCTCTGTCATGAAAATACTGTTAAAGATGGTGAGGGGAACTGCGCAGACTCCGGCGGATTTCGGGCGTGCCGAGACCCCGGAAGCGAAGCCTAGGAGGCTCGGCCGAACGTCCGCGGAAAGCGGAGCAGCTCCCCTCACCATCAGCACACACTAATTGACAGAGCCTTGCAGAACTTCTGTTAAAAACAACAATCTTTACGAAAAGAGCGTATTTTTTCACTCAATAAACCATCTGCATATACTGATACCGTAATCATTATTTCCTTTGCTTGATATGATTTCATAGAGAAATTGAGATAAATACGATAAAATAAAACCGTTACCATTTTTCTGAAAACAGAAAGGAACTAGTACAATGAGTCAGATAGAGCATAAAAGTATACAATTACATAATACATTGCAACAACTTACAGCCTACCACGATCGGTTCCTTCAAAACGGAGACGACGAGCGGGCTTCAAAGGTAGAGAGATTAGCAGAGAAATTACACAACCATGAATTGATTTTAGCCTTTTGCGGTCATTTCTCTGCAGGAAAATCAACGATGATCAATCACTTAATGGGAGAAGAAATCCTCCCGTCGAGTCCAATCCCTACCAGTGCAAATTTAGTAAAGGTGCACCATGCATCAACTGATTTCGCAAAAATTCATTATCATCATTCACAACCCCTATACTTTCAGGCACCGTATGAGTTCTCCACCATTAAGGACTTCTGCAAAAACGGAGAGGAAGTATATTCTGTAGAAATAGGTCGAAGCAAAAGTGAGATGCCGGAGGGTGTATCGATTTTAGATACCCCGGGTGTAGACAGCACGGATGATGCCCACAGACTGTCAACGGAATCGGCCATTCATCTTGCTGACTCCGTCTTTTTTGTGATGGATTATAACCACGTTCAATCTCAGGTGAACTTCGAGTTCACAAAGGAAATGATCCGTCATGGAGTTAAGCTTTATCTCATTGTAAACCAGATTGATAAGCACCAGGAAGAAGAATTGGCATTCAGCGACTTTAAACAAAGTGTAGAGAATTCGTTTGCTTCTTGGGGTGTTGTGCCCAACGGGATGTATTTTACAAGTTTAAAAGCTCCAAATCATCCTCATAATGATCTTGAAAAATTAGAGTCATTTATTGAAGAGCAGGTGAAGAAGAAAAGTGAATTGATAGAAGCCTCTGCAGAATCAGCACTCTCCCAATTGCGGTCTGAGCATGAGAAATGGTATGAGGAAGCTCTTGAGAAAATTGAAGAAAATGGAAGGGGCCTCCTGACCCCTGAAGAATGGAATGACAAAGATGTCCTTCTGCAAACTGAAAGAAGATTGATTGATACTTTAGCAAAAAATAACGTAAAAGCGATAAAAGAACATTTTGAGGATGAAAGAAAAGAAATCCTTAAAAATGCGTATTTAATGCCGTTTGAAACAAGAGAATTAGCGAAGGATTTTCTCGAAAGCAGACAACCAGACTTTAAAGTAGGATTTTTATTTTCGAAACAAAAAACAGAAGACGAAAAAGCGGTCAGAACCCGGAAATTTAAAGAAGATATAAATACCCGGATCGAAGCTCAATTAGAGTGGCATTTGAAGACACTGGGGAAAAACATGGACAAAGAATACAGTCCTTCATCAGGTCAACGCATGAAGTGGGATCAATTATCTCTTGAAGTGGATGAAAAATTTCTTATCGATCTGATCAAACCTGGTGCAGGAATTACGAGTGATTACGTTCTCCAATACTGTGATGATCTTTCGGAGGAATTAAAGAGGAAAGCCAGAAATATTACAAATGATTTGATTGAAGCAACTTTGAATGAAGTGGAAAGCGCATCTGCAGTAGAGAATTCAGCTTTAGAGGAGGACCTTAAAGAACTGCAAAAGAAAACAGGAGTCATCTATCAATGGAACACATTACATGAAGAAAAGACTACCCAACTTCGAAATTTAATGAGCATTGATGTCGATCAGAGACGAGCGGATTCTGTTCTTCAACAGTGGATTGTGAGTTGGAAGGCAAGGGCGGAAGATTATATTCTTGCAAGTGACATGGAGTTCGATCAGAAAGAGATAACAACACTAACCAGGGAAAAAATTGAGACGGAGCCACGGCAACAACAGCAAGCTTCCATTGAAGAGGTTATCGAACGATTAGAAAAGATGACCAGTGTATTCAGGAGATACAAAGGGTTCACAAAGGCGGCAGATTTATTAGAAGGAAAGAAAGAGCGACTGTCCAATCAATCCTTTACCATCGCATTATTCGGTGCGTTTAGTGCGGGGAAATCATCATTTGCCAATGCCCTATTAGGGAAGAAAATACTCCCGGTGAGTCCGAATCCGACAACGGCCTCCATCAATCGGATCAATCCCGTATCAGAAGTCGGTGAGCATGAGACCGCTCACGTCCAAATCAAGACGTACGACCAGCTATTTCAAGACATTGTTCATTCTCTATCCTATTTCAATCGCAGTGTTTCAACACTTGATGAAGCAATGGAGGTTGTCCCTGCCTTAACGAGTGAAGGCAGCGGTAAGGAAAATGTACACCTTTCATTCCTCCAGGCTTTTTATAATGGTTATCCCACCTTTAAAGAAAGTCTTGGAATGATAAAAATGGCCAATCTTGAAGAGTATAGAGGATTTGTAGCGGATGAAGCTCAAGCTTGTTTTGTGGAGTCCATCGATCTCTATTACGATTGTGATATTACAAGGCAGGGAATCACACTCGTCGATACACCAGGAGCAGATTCGATTAACGCACGTCATACGGGAGTTGCATTTGAATATATTAAAAATGCCGATGCGATACTTTTTGTGACCTATTATAACCATGCATTTGCCAAGGCAGACCGTGAATTCCTCATTCAATTGGGCCGCGTGAAGGACACGTTTGAATTAGATAAAATGTTCTTTGTAGTCAATGCCATCGATCTTGCAAGCGACGAGGAAGAAAAAAATGAAGTGATCGACTATGTGGAGACGCAGCTGATTCAATATGGAATCCGTTTTCCGAGGATCTTTGGGGTATCTTCTCTCCAGGCTCTTAGAGAATCAGATTCTAATAAGTCAGGAATCCATCTATTTAAGAAGGAATTCAAAATATTTATACAGAATGAATTAGTGAGCATGAGTATCGATTCCGCTCTCAGTGAGTGGAATAGAGGCCTGCAGCGATTTAACCAATATTTTCATACGGCTTCAAGTGATAAAGCGTATAAGGAAGTACGCAAACAGGAGCTGAACGATGCGAAGATTGAGGTTCGCTCACTTATCGATACCAAATCCGTCCACCCACTTGAAATCGAAATGCAACAAGAATCGAAGGAACTTGTCCATTATGTGAAGCAAAGGGTATTTTTCCGGGTATCCGATTTTTATAAGGAAGCCTTTCATTCAGGGTTATTTCTGCAATACTCCCACCAATCCCAAGCGATAAAGGAAGGTTTAAAGGAATTTCTTGCAAGTGTAGGATTTGATCTTGCTCAGGAAATGAGAGCCACTTCCCTTCGCATTCAGCAGTTCATACAGAAACTACTGAGTGAGCAGTGGCTGGTTCTTGAAGAAATGATTCAACAGGTGGAGAAAGAACTGGTATTATCTCCTCAGGATTACAAAAATGGAAGCACCATTGAATTTGAGAACGCGTTTAAACAAACAGAGCTGCGACTATTCGAAGAAGCCTTTTCTTCATTTAAGAATCCAAAGCATTTCTTTGAACAAGGCGGAAAAAAGATTGTTCAGGAAAAATTGGAAGCATTACTACAACTGCCTGCAGATAGCTACTTAGAACAGGAGCAGGAACGTCTGGAAGGTTGGGGTGCTTCGTATTTAAGCAGAGAGTTCGACAAGCTTAAGGAAGAAATGTTGATTCAGGTGATGGAGCAGATCAATTCAAATATAGATGCATTAGAGACCGTTCAGGACCTGAACAAGCTAAAATATGATTTGGAGCAACTCGAACAGATTCAAGCTTAAAGAAAAGAAGGAGGAAGGTCGTGGCGAATCCTTATCATTGCTGTGCTACATGTATTCACATTCAAGGTGTCAAGACTGATCAGAAGACCTCCTATTTTTGTTCCCGACTGGGCTATGAAACCAAAACCACTTATCAATTTTCTTGCTGGGAACCCAAGGAGGAAGTACTGTCATTAATGAAGAAGAGGGGGATAATATCATGAGGACAATTGTCGATACGGATTGGCTAAGTGAGCATATTCATGATGAGAATCTAAGAATCATTGATTGTCGTTTTTCTCTGGGAAACCCGGCAGAGGGGCGGGAGCGGTACAAAGAAAGTCATATTCCAGGATCCGTCTTTTTCGATTTGGAAAAGGATCTATCAGGATATGTGAAAAAGCATGGAGGGCGCCATCCCCTTCCGAATATGAAGAATTTTTTGCGCAAGGTGGAGGATGTCGGTATTGATAATGATACAATGGTTGTCATTTATGATGAAAAGGAAGGTGCATTCGCTGGCCGATGCTGGTGGTTGTTCCAATACATCGGACATGAGGAGGTATATATCTTAAATGGTGGCTTTGCAGCTTGGAAAAAGGCTGGAGGGGAAACAGAATCGACCGTACCTGTACATCCTCTAAAAAGCTATCGTCCAAGCTTTAATGAAACGATTGTGGCTTCCCTGGATGAGGTGAGGAGTATTGCAAATGGGGATCGAGACATCCCATTAATCGATTCCCGTAGCAGAGAAAGATACTTAGGCCATGAAGAACCGATAGACCGCATTCCGGGGCATATCCCAGGGGCCACCAACCTTCCATGGACGGATGGTGTGACGGAAGGATATTTTATTCAAGGAGAACAGCGTAATGTTCGTTTCGCTCATCTTAATAAAGATGAACCAGTGATTGTCTATTGCGGTTCCGGTGTAACAGCTACTCCGAATTTCATTGCACTTAAGGAAGCGGGATTCAATCATGTGAAACTTTATGTTGGAAGCTACAGTGATTGGGTGTCCTATGAGAATCACAAGGTGGAGAAGGAATAATGGCGAATAGCTAATTGGAAAAGGTTCATCACTTTTCCAATTAGCTATTTATTCGTATATGTTATACTTTATAAAGTGTTCTAAAACGAGAATGAGAGATGAGGAGTGTATGAATTGAATAATAAAAATGAGCATTTATTACTTATAGATGGTATGGCGCTATTATTTCGTTCTTTTTTTGCAACAGCCGTAACGGGTCAATTCATGATGAACTCAAAAGGACTTCCCACTAATGGAGTTCAGGGGTTTATGAAGCATTTACTGATGGCAGCGGATCATGTGAAGCCGACACATATCATAGTATGCTGGGATATGGGGAGTCAGACATTCCGTAATGAAGTATTCAATGACTACAAATCGAATCGAAATGCACCACCGATTGAACTGATTCCTCAATTTGATCTTGCAAAAGAGGTGGCAGAAGGATTCAATCTTTCGAATGTGGGGGTAGTGGGTTATGAAGCAGATGATTGTATTGGGACTCTCGCCAAAATTCATCAAACCGATCGCAAAGTATCCGTTCTGAGCGGTGACCAGGACCTCCTGCAACTTTTGGACGACAATATTGATATTATGCTTCTGAAAAAAGGCTTTGGTAACTATCAAACCTATACGAAAGAGATCTTTGTGGAGGAGAGAGGGATTACTCCTCATCAATTCATTGATGTGAAAGCATTAATGGGTGATACAAGCGATGGATATCCCGGGGTTAAAGGAATCGGCGAGAAAACAGCTTTAAAGCTGATTCAACAATATAATGATATTTCAGGTATTCTCGACAATTTGCACGAGTTAACCCCATCTCAACGAAAGAAGATTGAAGCCGATCTGGACATGCTTCACGTTTCAAGAAAGTTAGCTGAGATTCACTGCGAGGTGCCACTATCTGTTTCGGTAGAGGAAGCTCGTTGGAATAACGTTGCCCACGAAACGCTTTCCCTTGTGGATGACCTAGAGTTGAAGGTGCTTAGAAGATATTTAGTAGGTTCTAATGTGATGGTTGCCACAAGCTAGCCATTTATAGGAGTGTCAGGGATCTCGTTTAGTCCCTGACACTTTTTGATGTGGAAATGCTTACTTTGTATTCGATTTCTTAGCGGCATTTTCCAATTGGCTCTTCGGCTCCATGGAAAATTCTGCATCTTGGGATATTCCTTGTGGATTCACGCTTTTTGCATTTTTACCTTTGTTTTTATTGTTTCCTTTTGTCATACCGAAACCCCTCCTTTTCTGTAACCATTATTATTTTGGCTATGTTCATAATAAATATCCTGTGTGCAGAGAATTTTAGGACAAACTAAAGAGAGGGAGGTGTAAGGGTGAATAAAGGGATTGTTACAGCACTTATCAGTATAGCTCTCGCACAGGGTCTGAAGATTCCACTGCATTTTTTGAAAAAGAAGGAATGGAAACCTGAGCTGTTTTTCCAGACAGGGGGTATGCCAAGTTCCCATAGTGCAGGGGTTTCCTCTTTAACAACATTCATTGCCTTAAAGAGGGGGGTCAAAACGATTGACTTTGCTCTTTCATTTATCTTTGGCCTAATCGTGATGTACGATGCCCAAGGAATTCGACGACAAACAGGTGAACTGACCCTTAAAGTAAACAGTTTGGATGAGCTCGTTAGAAAAGCTCATGAAAAAGAAACGGTGGAATTCGAAGAGAAAAAGCCAAAAAGACTGAAAGAAATGCTGGGACATCAGCCTCAAGAAGTCGTTGGCGGTGCGTTACTCGGCTCATTTATGGGTTACATTGCCTTCCTGTTTTCGAAAAAGGATAGGCAAAAGAAAAAATTTTCTGTAAGATAAGAGAAGATAAAGTGGCGATAAGGTGAGGAGAAACGTGAAAAAGACAACAGAAGAATTTCTCATAGATCTTGAAAACAAAGGCTTCAAATTTCAAGAAGACGCAATTGGCTTCATCTATTTTGGCAAAAAATATACAGATGCCCCGGATGAACTGGTCAATAGCGCCATTGAAATCACATTAAAAGCTCAAAAACAATTCGATAGCAGTTTTTACATGTCCATATTAGAAAGACTCCATTCCCAAAACATCGCATCCCGAAAAGAAGCGCTCAGATGGATGGTGAATCAGGGATTGGCCTAGAAAAGCGGAGACGGCTCGTTTAGACCCGACAAGCATAAGACGAACCATCCGGAAAGGCGCTATTTGCCTTTATGGATGGTTTGACTTATGACCTCGAGGGTCTAGCCGCCGTAGCTGGATAATAGAAAAGCGGAGGCGGCTCGTTCAGATCCGACAAGCATAAGACGAACCATCCGGAAAGGCGCTATTTGCCTTTATGGATGGTTTGACTTATGACCTCGAGGGTCTAGCCGCCGTAGCTGGATAATAGAAAAGCGGAGGCGGCTCGTTCAGATCCGACAAGCATAATAAAGGAGACCGTCAGAAAGGGTTGCTTCCTTTTTGATGGTCTTTGTTTTGTTGGTGTGGGTCTGTCGATTTTTGTAGAACGGTCGGTATATTGAAAATACGATTGATAAATGAAAGATCGGTCGATAAATCCAGATAACGGTCGATAAAACGAAGCAATTCCATTTGACCCCATACTTCACACCATAAAAAATAGGAGGGCCACCAATCGGCCTCCTATTTCACTCTTTAGTTCAGATGAATGGCTTTTCGGGCAAGCTCATCTGCAGCTTTATTTTCTTTACTGGGTATCCACTTTATGAAGAAAAGGTCTATTTGCTTCGTCATGTCCAATATATCATGGAGTAACTGCTTATATTGAGCATTCCGTACAAACTCTTTCTCAATCGCATGAACGACAGCTTGAGAATCACTCTTCAGCCACACGGTATCAGCATGTTTTTCTAAACAGATCTCCAGAGCTTTCTTGCATGCAAGGAATTCAGCTTCATGATTATCCATGACCCCTAAAGGGATGGAATGTTTTTCCACTTCTCCGTTGTTTTTAATCAATATTCCGGCACCACTTGGCCCGGGGTTACCAGCACTTGCCCCATCAATATTCACTTCGATCATATGCGTTCACCTCAAAGTACATCTTTAGAATAATATTATAGTAGCACATTAAATAGAAGGTAGGGAGAACGAATCCGTAATCCGTCCCTCCAATGAAAGAGCCTGGGGAAAACCAGTTCCCCAGGCTCCAACCAACTATCACACATCTTTAGGAAATCGTTTTGCCACATAACCAAATGGGGTATCAATAATGGATATGACCCATTTGAGGAGATAGGTAGTAATGAATATTTCAAACCAAACACCCATTGGATATTCTCCCAGGAAAGCAATGCTTGTGAATACAAGAGTATCCAAAAGCTGGCTCACCATCGTACTTCCGTTATTACGAATCCAAAATTGTGAATCTGAAGGGAATTTCCTCTTTAAATACGTGAAGATATACACGTCTGTTAATTGACTCACCAGGTAAGCGACCAAGCTTCCAAGAGCAATTCTAGGAATGATCCCAAAGATAGTTGCCAGAGATTCTTGGGCGAAATCTTCAGGATGTGGTTGAAATACTAACACGAGCTGCATAATAATAGTCATAACGATTAAAGTGAAGAACCCCAGCCACACCGCTTTCTGGGCTTGTTTCTTTCCATATTTTTCGTTAAGGATATCCGTTACTAAAAAAGCGGTTCCGTACATGGCATTCCCTAAAGTAGCGGTCAACCCGAAAATTTCAATCGTTTTAACGACCTGTAAGTTAGCAAGTATCGTAGATATCCCTATCCATACAAACAGTCCGGTCCTTCCAAACATTCGATACATAATCAGAAGTAATGAGAATGTAATGAGAACGAAGACTAACCCAAACCATATATTAAACATATAAAGTCCTCCTAATGAACATGTAAATGAAACAATAGTCCTCATTATACAAATAAAAGCAAAAATGAACAATCGTATGAAGAAAAAGGAGTGAATGATTATGGAAATGAAATTAAAATTTAAATATGCAAGTAAAACAGCATCGAGTATTTGGTTTGAATCCAACTACTTCCCAAGAAAAGAAACAATGATTCATATCGATGATCTGATGAAAACCGGAAGAGTCCATGATCTTGAAATCATAGATGAAATGGGGAATTCGTGGTCAAGGAAGGAATTTATCAAACTGAATCAGGAATTAGAAAAGGAACCTGAAAACATCGTTGTGTATTTCGACGGAGGGTTTGATAAGGAATCGCTCATTGCCGGCGCAGGGATTGTCATCTATTACGATAAAGGTGGAGAATCATTTAGAATCAGAAAAAATGAACTCCTCGAGGAAATTGAGAATAATAATGAAGCAGAATACGCAGCTTTACATATTGCCCTCGGATTGCTTGATGAAATCGGCGTGAAAAATGTACCTTGTGCGATTAATGGAGATTCCCAGGTGGTAATAAAACAGCTGGAAGGGGAATGGCCTTGTTATGAAGAGGGTCTGAGTCGATGGCTCGATCGTATTGAAGCCCTGATCAAAAAGCTTCGATTGAAAATCAATTGGGTCGTGTTGAACAGAAAAGATAATAAGGAAGCGGATAAGTTGGCCAATCAAGCCTTACAAGGGACAAAAGTCCACAGCAACAAACGAATAGAATAATTTTGATCGCTACTATATACCCTATAAATAACAATACACAGTAAGTCCTTGAAGAAGCTTAGGAGTGATTACATGAATCGAAAAGAAGTGGTGGATAAAGTGGATGAGCTCATAGACACCTACTGCAACGACTGCTTACTCAAAGCACACTTTCGCAAAGAGTATGGAAAAACCTATGCTCACCGCTTTTGTATAGAAAAGTGCACCATAGGAGAACAAATTCGAAATTACGGACAAAAATTGAATTGAAATTAAAGGGCAGCAATTCTTAGGTGTACCTAAGAATTGCTGCCCTTTGGTATGCTATATTGTTCGAGCGATTATAATTTAACTACGTTTGCTGCTTGAGGTCCGCGATTTCCTTCAACAACGTCGAAAGAAACTTCTTGACCTTCTTCTAATGCTTTGAACCCTTCGCCTTGAATCGCTGAGAAGTGAACGAATACATCGTCTCCACCTTCAACTTCGATGAATCCAAATCCTTTTTCATTGTTGAACCATTTTACTTTACCATTTTGCATTTTCGAATCCTCCTAAATCGTTCAAGCACGTTTGTGCCTCTGGAAAATAGTTTTCACGAAATGATTGACTCTCATACGTTAGAAATAAGCATAAAAATCGTACACTTCAATGATGTCTTTACTATACAATATGACGATTTTCGAGTCAACATTCCCTCCTTTTTTTGCGGAAATGTTTAAACAATTTGGTTAATATGTATTGACAAATATTGAGTAAGGAAATAAAATTTGCACTAAGGAAACTTTTATTGCACTAAGGAAACTTTTGTAGTCTTGTAAAAAAGAAATTACTTGTGTAAAAAAAAGTGAACATATATAAGTTTCATGAATAATGTAGATGTAGTAGATATCAAAAAACTTATGAGTTGGAGAGGAGATCAAACATGAAAATAAGATTAATGGCTCTTGTCGGGATGATCCTTATTTTAGCAGCAGGACTTATCCTATCAGGCTGTGGTGCAACTACCACTGGTACTAAAAACGATAAAATAGTCGTTACGACAACAATAGGGCAAATAGGGGATGCGGTTAAAAATATTGGAGGAGAGCATGTAGAGGTTCAAAGTTTAATGGGACCTGGTGTGGATCCTCATCTTTACAAGGCTAAACAGTCGGATATTGGTAAACTTCAGGAAGCGGATATTATTTTCTATAGCGGTCTCCATTTAGAAGGGAAAATGCTTGAGATCTTCGAAAAAATGAACAAGGAAAAACCGACTTATGCAATCGCGGATAGTATACCTAAAGATAAGCTTCGTAAAGATCAGGCAGATAATACGGCAACAGACCCGCATGTGTGGTTCGATATTGATTTATGGAAAATTGCATTGGAGCAAGTGCGGGACGGACTAATCGAGAAAGATCCTGAAAACAAAGAAGATTACATTCGAAATACTGAAAAGTACTTTGCGGAATTAGATGAACTGAAAGCATATGCTATGGAAGAAATGTCAAAGATTCCAGAAGAACAAAGAGTTCTTGTAACAGCTCATGATGCATTTAATTACTTCGGAGCAAAATACGATCTTCAAGTTATGGGATTACAAGGTCTGAGTACAGATGCTGAATATGGATTAGCAGATGTGCAGTCTCTTGTAAATACATTGGTAGACAGGAACATCAAAGCTGTGTTTGTAGAATCAAGTATCTCTGAAAAATCGATAAACGCTGTTATAGCAGGGGCACAAGATAAAGGCCATGAAGTCGAAAAAGGCGGGGAATTATTCTCAGATGCTATGGGGAAAGAAGGAACAGAGGAAGGAACGTACATCGGTATGTATAAGCATAACGTTGATACGATTGTAGAGGGACTAAAGTAAGTCTTAGGAGGCGATACCATGAATTCAGTTGATATTAAGGGATTAACCGTTGCATATCATAGAAAACCGGTTTTGATGAACGTAGAGTTTTCTGTTCCCAAAGGGAGGTTAATCGGAATTGTCGGGCCTAACGGTGCAGGAAAATCCACATTAATTAAAGCGATTCTGGGTTTGATTCCCCGCTCATCCGGTGATATCAAAATCTTTGAAAAATCGTATTCCCCTAAAAGCAAATTAGTTGGGTACGTCCCTCAGCGTGGATCTGTAGATTGGGATTTCCCTACCAATGCATTGGATGTCGTATTAATGGGGAGATATGGTCATTTAGGATGGTTTAGGAGACCATCAAAAAAAGATGTTCAATTTGCAATGGAGTGTCTCGATAAAGTAGGAATGACTCAATTTGCATCAAGACAAATAAGTCAGCTATCAGGGGGGCAGCAGCAAAGAGTTTTCCTTGCCAGGGCACTGGCTCAGGAAGCGGAAGTCTATTTCATGGATGAACCGTTTGTTGGTGTGGATGCTGCAACGGAAAAAGCGATCATATCCTTATTGAATGAATTAAAGGAACAAGGCAAGACCGTGTTGGTTGTTCATCATGATTTACAAACTGTTACAGAGTATTTTGATTGGACGCTGTTACTGAATAGAAAAACGATCGCCTATGGTCCAACGAAAGATGTGTTTAGCGTAGAGAATTTACAACTAACCTATGGAGGGAAATTATCTTTCCTGGAAAAGGATCAAATGTTAATTCATCCATAGAAAGAGGTGAATAAGATGAATCATTTATGGCAATCGATTTTAACGGACGGAAATACACAATGGGTGTTGCTGAGTACCTTATTACTGGGGATTGCGAGCGGAGTTTTAGGCAGCTTTGCTTTACTAAGGAAACAAAGTCTAATAGGGGATGCGGTCGCCCATGCAGCATTGCCGGGAATCTGTTTTGCATTTATGTTCATGGGTGAGAAAAATTTCTTTGTACTATTGATTGGTGCTGCCGCCACGGGTCTCCTTGCTGCATACACGATACAACTCATTACGAACACAACGAGAATAAAAGAAGACACGGCCATTTGTTTGGTATTGTCTGTATTCTTTGGTTTGGGCATCGTTCTTTTAACAAAAGTCGCTCAAATGCCTACTGGTAACCAAAGTGGTTTGGATGATTTCATCTTTGGGCAGGCAGCTTCCCTGGTGGGGAGAGATGTTCAACTTATGGGCTTGACGGCAGCGGCTTTAATAATCATTACGTCACTGCTATTCAAGGAATTTAAGGTGAGTACCTTTGATCCTCAATTCGCGAGGGGGATCGGGCTTCCTGTAGGATTTTTGAATTTTCTTTTTGTTTCCTTATTAGTTATTACGGTTGTCATCGGTATTCAAGCAGTAGGTGTCATCCTGATGGCTGCTATGCTGATCACTCCTGCCATATCGGCAAGATACTGGACGGATTCATTGCGGACTATGGTCTTTATTTCAGGAATTGTCGGAGGCTTATCAGGGGCAGTCGGGACGCTGATCAGTACCCTTGGTAAAGGGTTATCGACCGGCCCCTTCATTGTATTGACGGCCACAGTTATTTTTATCGTATCCATGCTGTTCTCTCCGAAGCGCGGATTAATCTCGGTTACATTGAAAAGATTGAAAAATGATGATCGACTGGCTATGCGTTTTATTCTGAAAAAGATGTATGAATCAGGTAAAGAAACGATACGTTTAGATCATTTATTTCAACAAAGCAATATTTCTAAATTAAAATTCAACCGGGTTTTGAAGCATCTAATGAAAAAAGGTTATTTGCATCAAGAGGATGGAATATTAACGATTACTAAATCAGGTTTAATGAAAGCCGAGCAATTCAGCTTTGTTGATGAAATCATGGAACTGAAAGAAATGTACCCGAGTGAGTTGGGATCACTTGATATTCATTGGATTGAAAAGGAAGAAAAAGAGACGTTATCAAAAGAGCAACTCACAAAGCTGCAAAAGAAAATGTCAGATATCTATATACAATACCCTTTCTTAAACGTGAAAATGTCAAGTAGAAGAGGGGGGCAAGGATATGAGTTATGAATTATGGATTCTTCTGACTGGTAGTTTGGTAGGTTTATCCTGTGGCATCGTAGGATGTTTCTTAATCCTGAGAAAGATGTCGATGTTAGCAGATGCAATCAGTCATACCGTGCTCCTTGGATTGGTTATGGCTTTCATTGTCAGCCAAAGTATGAATGGATTTTATATGTTGATCGGTGCAGCAGTGGCTGGATTGTTGACTACCTTTATGGTTCAGTTATTGAATTCCAGCGGGATCCAGGAAGATGCTGCAATAGGAGTAGTATTTACTTCCCTGTTTGCTGTAGGGGTCATCCTCATTTCATTGTTTGCTAAGAATGTTCATTTGGATGTGGAGCATGCCTTAATGGGTGAAATTGCATTCGTCCCTTGGAATACCTTGTCATTGCCGATACTTGGGGACATTCCTAAATCAGTTGTGATGCTGGGATCTGTATTGCTATTGGATATCCTTATCATTTTCCTTCTGTTCAAAGAGTTTAAATTAACCTCTTTTGATCCAAGTATGGCAGCAGCAATCGGTATTCCTGTACTTGCGGTTCATTATATCTTAATGGGTCTGGTATCCGTTACGACTGTATCCGCATTCGATAGCGTTGGTGCGATCCTCGTGGTAGCGATGCTCATTGCCCCTGGTGCTACAGCATATTTACTTACTGACCGATATAAAGTGATGCTTCTATTAAGCGGGGTCATTGGAGTCTTGGATAGCATCATCGGATACTACGGGGCAAAGATGTTCGATGTGTCCATTTCCGGTGCAATGGCAGTGGCCGCCGGACTTGTTTTCTTCATAGTATGGATGTTATCACCGAAATACGGGTTGATATCCAGGTTCTTAAATCAGCGATTGACAGAGGAGTAATTTAAAGTGCTTGGGTTGTATTCATTCTGTAGTTATAGTAAACTTTTAATGATATTTATGGAAATTTGGAGGGTACAGAATGCCTACACCAAGTATGGAAGATTATATAGAACAGATTTATATGTTAATTGAGAACAAAGGTTATGCAAGAGTATCAGATATAGCAGAAGCTTTATCTGTTCACCCCTCCTCAGTTACCAAAATGGTGCAGAAGTTAGATAAGGACGATTATCTCATTTACGAGAAATATCGCGGGCTTGTTCTGACTCCAAAAGGAAACAAAGTAGGAAAGCGTTTAGTATATAGACATGAACTGTTAGAACAATTCCTTCGTGTAATTGGAGTGAAAGAAGAGCATATTTATGAAGACGTGGAAGGAATCGAACACCACCTAAGCTGGGATTCCATTGATCGTATTGGAGATCTCGTGCAATTCTTCGATGAAGAGAAGGACCGGGTAGAAGAACTTCGAACCATTCAAAATCGTAGTGAATAAAAAATCATGACTGCTGGAACAAAGACAAAAGGACTTCATGCACCATGGCATGAAAGTCCTTTTTGTTGTATATAGGTACTGTTTATTCTCATTGCACATGTCTGGAAAGGGTTCCGATCAAAAAATGGAAGGATAGTCATTGAAGCTTCCATCATCAACGGACATACTTGATAATTCTGTTTCTCCCCATTCATTCTCATTCAATGTCACCCCTTGAAGTAACCCCTCAGAAGCTTCCAAAACAGCTTTTCTATAGGAGATAATACGGCCAGAAGAAGTTTGGAAACTGATAATGTCTCCATGGTAGTTCCGTTGAACTTTAGAAATCTCTTCCATACAATATCACCTTTCTTGTTCTGATTATAGAAATAGTATGGACAAAAGGGATAGAAAACATAATCGATTTGGCAATATGACTATTAAGTTTACATAATATTATTTATATATTCAACGTTCTCCAAGTCTTCACTCTTGGAAAGAAGGATTTTCGCTGATTGAATGAGAATATAGAACTAAAGATAAAAAAGAGAAAAATTATTGAGGTGTACATATGAAGAATTCAGAATGGCATACAAGTGCGAAAACCCGCTGGGAAGACAATGCAGATCACTGGCACGAACGAAGTGTTGAAATGTGGACGAGTGGTAGCAGGAAAGCGATCATCCCATTCTTTACAAAGCATATTGATACTGGGAACCGTGTAGCTGATTTAGGATGCGGTGACGGGTATGGTTCCTACTTGTTATATAAAAAGGGATATGTGGTCACAGGGATGGACTTCTCTGAGAAAATGGTTGAAATAGCGAAGAAGCAAGAAAAGGACCAACTATCATTTCTCCAGGGTGATTTGCGATCCCTTCCTTTTAAAGATGAACAATTTCATGCCGTCATGGCGATAAATTCAGTTGAATGGACTGAAAATCCCTTACATACTCTAAACGAAATCGAACGGGTTGTGACTCCGAATGGGTACATATGTATTGGTTTATTAGGTCCCACTGCTCACCCCAGAGATAATGCCTTTCCACGTCTTCATGGAAAGGAAGTTATATGTAATACGATGATGCCTTGGGAATTAGAGAAACTGGCTGGTGAAAAAGGGTGGAAGAAGGTCGATGAAGACTGGGTCTATAAAAAGGGTGTGAAGTCGTCCTTAGCAGAGAATCTCACAAATGAATTAAAACAGGCTTTAACCTTTATGACCTTGTTTATGTTCCAAAAATAAAAAAACATGATCGATTCCATATCCGGGATCGATCATGCTTTTCCTATTTACTTACTTCATTGACAAGTTCTTTTTTGATGCGCTTATACTGAGTCGGATGATGGAACCACCCTACATAGCTTTTTTCCAGCGATTTGTGATGTGAGAAAACCCAGATCGCTTTAAATGGGAATCTCCTACCTTTTCGAAAACGTAAATCAATCCATCTTACTTCAAGAGCTTCTTTTCTTTCAATCACTCTTGGATAAATAAAAATTGTACTGGTAATGAAGTTGGAGATATCCTTGTTTTGCTTTGAAATTTCTATCCACGAATGTGAAGTTTCTTTCTGGAGAACAGAGTCCACCACGAATTCCCCCCATGTATACCTCCCTAGAATATAATATTCCTCACATTCTATGATCACCTGCCATGAATAAAGGTCCATATTAGGAAGGATCTTCATTTCCTTGGACTTTAGGAATTGAGCAGTCAACTGATGATAAATATAAGATCGGACCGCAAACCTTAATAATATATAAATGAACATTAAGAGATATATGGCGAGAAATGTTTTCCCAGGATGAAAGCCTATGAGAGAAACAACCATACCAGAAATGTGTAATAAGAAAATGAAGTAGTCAAATAAAGGAACACAATCAAAACTGAACCATTTTTCGGTAAAGGGTCGAAATACCTGCGTGCCATGAAAATTGAGCAAATCTGTGAGGACGTGTACAATGACAGCTCCTAAATTCCATAAGAATAGGTGTTGAAGAAATTCTGTATCCGGATAGATTAGGGCAATTCCTGCTGTAATCATAAAGGCCCAAAGAGGCAGCATTATAAGAGAATGGGAAAAACCTCTATGAAGTTTATAATATTCACTTTTCCCCTTTAACTTTAAAGCATAATCAAAGTCAGGTGCATTTGAAGCCAGTACACAGGAAACATAGACAGGCAATGAATATTCCTGAAGATTAGGATCCAAGGAAGCTAAAGAAGCGATGCCGACACCAAATAGGATGTGTGTAGATGTTTCCAATTCACATTCTCCCTTCAACAAGTGTGTTTTTCCTGTGGTCATGTTGAAGAATATCCTCTACGATTGTGATACAGGCATTCTTGTTAAATAACGAGGATACATTTTTTGATAATGAATCTATCGTGTATTTATTATAGAGACATCGATAAATGCTTTCCAGAAAGTCTGTTTGATTTGAATAAGTGAGTGCTGCAGTCTGTTTTAATAAATAATTGGCATTCTCATTCTCCTGGCCTGGTGCGGGCTTAAAAATGATGATGGGCAATTTAAAACAAGCGGCTTCCGTTAAGGATAAGGCACCGGACTTGGTCACCAGACAGTCGGTAAGGGAAAACAGGTTTTCCACTTTGGATATATATCCGAAAATATGGATGTTTTCGTTTGAGTTTTTTTCCAGTTGTTCATATAGTTGATGGTTCCTTCCACACACAACGGCTACTTGAAGATTTATATCTTTGGATAGGGAGTTTAAAAGGGGTTCGATATTCGGAAGCAAACCTAGACCCCCCCCCATTATGGTGATGGTTTTCCGTTTTGGGGAAAGTCCAAATTCTTTATAGTTCTTTCCGACAGTATGATGAAAACTGGACCGGATAGGTAAACCGCTAACAAAGATTTTCCCTGTCTCTACTCCGTAAGAGATGAGAGTTCTCTTTACGTGATCTGTAGCTACATAATATTTCTCGATCATCGGATGAATCCACAACGGATGGGCACAGTAGTCTGTAATGATGGTATATGTAGGTATATTTAAGCTTGTGCGAAGTCGCAAGTAGGGTGCTGCATGAAGCGGGAATGTCGTGACAATGCATGATGGTGAGTAAGTTTCAACCAGTTCCATAAGGCGATTTTTTCCTAAATGCTGGTAAAAGTAACTCAAACCTTTTGAGGAGAGTTTATCTGTTCCATAGTAGAATGCTTTATAGAAAGGTGTACCGAATTTGGAAAATCCTTTTTTTAATAAATTTTGGGCCAGGGAGTGCATGGCAGGGTAGGCTTCTCCATATAGATCACAGATGTGCACTCGTTCATATCCCTGTCTCTTAAATGTATGAGCCAGAGTTTCAGCAGTTTGAATATGTCCTTCTCCAAAGCGTGCGGTCAAAATGAGAATCGACTTTTCTTTCAGCAATCTTATTCCCCCCTATAAAAGGCAATAATGGTGGTGATATAAAACATAGTGTAAAATTAAGTTACACTTTAATTTAAGATTACAAATGGATTGTAAATGAAGTTTAAGAGTAAACATGAATTTTTGTAAAATTTATATTTATGGCTCAGACCCTATTTCAAATTACATAACTAGAAGGTGAATTCAGGTGACCATGACAAAGAAGATAGTGAAGTCAGATATTGATATTGCTCAACAAGCGACTATGAAACCGATACTGGATATTGCAGGGCAAATCGGCCTAACAGAAGATGATATTGAGCTTTATGGTAAATACAAAGGAAAATTATCCTATGAAGCGATAGATAAACTCAAGGACCATGCCAATGGGAAATTAATCCTTGTAACCTCTATAAACCCGACTCCGGCAGGCGAGGGTAAATCAACGGTTACCGTCGGACTGGGGGATGCGTTAAATCAATTAAATAAAAACACCATCATTGCCATGAGGGAACCTTCACTTGGTCCAACGATGGGAATCAAAGGCGGAGCAACAGGAGGAGGGTATTCCCAAGTCCTGCCCATGGAGGATATCAACCTACATTTCACAGGTGATATCCACGCTATTTCAACTGCTAACAACGCTTTAGCCGCATTGGTGGATAATCATATCCATCAGGGAAATGAATTGAATATTGATCAAAGAAGGGTCGTATGGAAACGGGCTCTGGACATGAATGACCGTGCCCTTAGACAAATCATCGTTGGTTTAGGTGGACCGGTACAAGGCGTTCCCCGTGAAGACGGATTTGATATTACAGTGGCGTCTGAGATCATGGCGGTTCTTTGTTTATCTCAAAATCTTGAGGAATTAAGAAGAAAGCTTGGAAGAATGGTTGTGGCATACGATTTTTCAAAACAACCGGTTACCGTCGAAGATTTAGGAGTTGAAGGTGCACTCACATTATTGTTAAAGGATGCCTTAAAGCCTAATCTCGTTCAAACGATGGAACATTCTCCCGCCCTTATTCATGGCGGTCCATTCGCAAATATTGCCCATGGGTGTAATAGTATCATGGCGACCAAAACAGCCCTTAAGCTGGCTGATTATGTTGTGACGGAATCTGGATTTGGTGCTGATTTAGGAGCTGAGAAGTTTCTGAATATCAAATCTCGAGCTGCAGACTTAGCCCCGGATGCCATCGTGCTTGTAGCTACCATCCGTGCTCTGAAAATGCATGGAGGTCAAGAGAAAAGTAATCTTCAAACTGAAAACCTTCAGGCTCTGCAAAAAGGATTAACTAATCTGAAGAAGCATATGGAAACGTTAGATCATTTCAACGTACCTTATGTGATTGCCGTTAATCGATTTGTGACGGATAGTGATGACGAAATCCAGACCCTTATCAAGTGGTGCGAAAACCTGGGAGTCCAAGTTTCACTGACCGATGTATGGGCTAAAGGTGGAGAGGGTGGAAGAGACTTAGCCGAAAAGGTATTGCGTGAGATCGAAGGGAACACGAAAGAATTTTCTCGCCTATATGAACTTTCTGATTCACTCCAATCTAAAATTGAAACCATTGCGAAAAAGGTTTATGGAGCGAAAGAAGTAGATTACACGGTGAAAGCACGAAAGCAGCTCCAGCAATTTGAAGATCAAGGGTGGGGGATCCTGCCCGTTTGTATGGCTAAGACTCAATATTCCTTATCCGATGATCCATCTAAACTAGGGCGGCCTGAAGATTTTACGATCACAATCAGAGAGCTTAAGCCGAAAATCGGTGCCGGTTTTATTGTTGCATTAACAGGAGAAGTAATGACTATGCCCGGCCTGCCAAAAAATCCGGCAGCATTCGGAATGAATGTGGATGATGACGGCAGGGCAATAGGGTTATTTTAGCCATTGATGTTTGAAAGGAGAGGTGAACATGTTTGATCCAACAGCATTTGATAACTTAAAGGTAGTCTTTGAAGGAGCTGTCTATGATCTTGATTTGACAGGTGAAATCCAAATCCTTGACCGAAAGGATTTATTTGACTTTGCACACTATGAACGTTGTTATCAAATACACTATTCATTACCCTACAAGAAATCCATATCGATAGAATTTCATTTGAAAGCTGATATGGGTCATTTTCTGGCAGAGAGAAAGATGATGACAGAAATGAATACGGCAGGAGCTGACATCCTTATCGTATATAAGGGCGATGAGAAGTTGCACCATTGCCGAGCGTTTCTTGAAGAAACATGGAGTAAGGATAAACATTGGGAATGGAAGAAAGTCACATCTTCTCTTCAACCGACTGCTTACGAGGGGGTCCTGACTTTTAATAGAGTCATTACTGAAGAAATGGTGGATGATGTTCTTCAAATGATTACATTTTCGGTAGATACATTACAACAGCTTGATAGAAAAGACTTCTAGCGCTAAAAAGAGTTCATCATTATATAGAAAAAGGGGATTTTACAATGAGAATAGCCTGGGTAACAGATAGCACAGCATTTGTTCCAATTCATTCAAATAGTAAAGAAAATCACATCTATATCGTCCCAATGAATATACTTTTTGGGGAACTGGAGTATCAAGACGGCGTAGACTTATCTCCGGAAGAATTGTTCTTGAAATTAAAGGAAGAAAAAGTAGAGGTGAAAACCTCACAACCTTCAATCGGGACGTTTAAAGAGTTGTTTGAAGAATTATCCAAGAACTATGATTATATTTTTTCGATTCATGTTTCTTCTCATTTCAGCGGCACATATTCATCTGCCCATCAAGCTGCAGAACTGTTAAAGGATACACTACCTAACATTATCTGTATAGATTCAAAGGTTATTTCCAATCCGCTGACAGAATTGATCCTGTTCGGTCAAAGATTGTTGCATGAAGGGAAAGACCCACTTCAAATAAAAGTTGCAATTGAAGAAAGAATCGCTTCTTGTGAAACCTATGTAATGGTGGGCAGCTTAGAACAATTACATAAAAGTGGACGAATGAGTGGGCTTTCGTTCTTCCTGGGAAGTGTTCTTAATGTAAAGCCTATGCTTGCGATAGAGAATGGAAAGCTGGAAGTGAAGGATAAGGTAAGAAGTATTAAAAAAGGATTGACGAGCATGAGCGATCGCTTAGATGAAGCTCTATCTGTGAAAAAAATAAAGAAAGTATCCGTATTACACGGATTAAACCGGGACGATGCCTTAGAATGGATTGAACAATTGAAAAAAACATACCCGGAGATAGAATTCGGGGCGTATCCTTTGGGGGCTGTGATTGGAGTACATGCAGGCGCGAATACGATCGGAATAAGCTGGTTTGGAGATAACGAAGAGAATTAGTAGGGGAAGGAGGGGTGTGTAGAATCATACATCCACTCCTTTTTATTCTGATTAGAGGATATTATTTGCTACAATGGAGGAGAAGGTGACCATGGAGCGGAAAAAGCTGGACGGTATAATCGACTATTTAAAACGTGAGTACCTGGGTGAGTCTACAGGACATGATTGGTATCATTTGGATCGTGTACGAAAACAGGCACTTATCATTGCCAGGGAAGAAAATGTACCCCATACATATATCATCGAGCTGGCTGCATTGCTACATGATGTTCCGGATGATAAGTTCGTGGAAGAAGAAGAGGGGAAGAGAAGGCTGGATCACATCCTATCCACCATCTCTCTTACGGAAACTGAAACGAAATTATTGAAATACATTATTTATTCCATATCTTATAAGGGTGGTCACGAAGCAGTATTAACATCCTTAGAAGCGAAAATCGTGCGCGATGCCGATCGTCTTGACGCCCTTGGTGCCGTTGGGATCGCAAGAACGTTTGCATATGGAGGAAAGAAAGGTCGACCACTATATAACCCTGAATTTCAAGTTAGGACGGAGATGACCTTAGAGGAGTACAGAAATGGGGATAGTTCCAGTATCCATCATTTTCATGAAAAGTTATTGAAATTGAAAGACTTAATGTGTACGGAAACGGGAAGAAAACTGGCAGGGGAACGACATGCTTTCATGCTGCGGTTTTTAGAGCAATTTAATAAAGAATGGACTGGTCAAGAATGAGAATGTTAACAGCTGAGAATCTTTCTAAAACGTATGGAGAGAAAACACTGTTTAAAGATATATCGTTTTCTATAACCGAGAAAGAAAGAGTCGGACTAATCGGGGTGAATGGAACGGGTAAATCAAGCCTGTTGAAACTCATTGCCGGGATGGAAGAATATGATACCGGAGAGCTTTCGAAGCCGGGCGATTATCATATTGCCTACCTTCAGCAAGAGCCTGCTTTTGATGGGAATTTAACTGTGATACAACAAGTGTTTCGTGGTGAAGCAAAAATCATTCAGGCTATGCGGAATTATGAAATGGCCCTTATGGAAATGGAGAACAACTCAGAAAATCCTCGAATACAAGAAGATTTATTTGAAGCTCAAAAGCAAATGGATATCCTTCACGCCTGGGACGCTAGTGCAAATGCGAAATCCATTTTAACAAAACTGGGAATCCACGACTTTTCAAAGAAAATGAGCGAGCTGTCAGGTGGGCAAAAAAAGAGAGTGGCGCTGGCAGGCGTCCTAATTGAAACACCGGACTTGTTAATCCTGGACGAACCGACCAACCATTTAGACTACCAATCCATCAAATGGCTGGAAGATTATTTAGGTAAGTATAACGGATCTGTGTTACTCGTGACCCATGACCGTTACTTCCTCGATAAGGTAACGAACAGAATCTTCGAATTGGACGGAGGAAACCTTTACTCCTACAAAGGAAATTATGCTTCATTTATTGAAGCGAAGGCTTCCAGGGAAGAAGTAGAACGCCAATTATCCGAAAAGCAGCAAAATCTTTATCGAAGAGAGCTTGCCTGGATGAGAAGGGGAGCAAAAGCCAGAACCACTAAACAAAAGGCTCGAATTCAACGATTCGATAATTTAGAGGATACGATGTCTTCAGGTCCCTCAGGCGGCCAGGTTGACATGGCAATCGGAGGAAACCGTCTGGGTAAACAGGTATTTGAGTTCAAGGATGCGTCAAAAATGTTTGAAGACAAGCGAATTTTAGATGAGTTTTCTTTCCTCATTAAGCCTAAAGACCGAATCGGAATCGTAGGTAAAAACGGGAGCGGAAAATCAACATTTCTTAACCTCCTTGCCGGAACCGATGAGCTTACAAGTGGTGAATTACTCAAAGGCCAAACCGTAAAGGTCGCTTACTATACCCAAGGTCATGAAGAACTTGATGAGAATATGCGTATGATCGAATATATAAGAGAAGCAGGAGAATATATAACGACGGATAAAGGAGAGCAAATCTCTGTTACTTCCATGTTGGAAAGGTTCCTATTTCCCATGAGTACGCATGGTACATTGATCCGAAAGCTTTCCGGTGGAGAAAAACGAAGACTCTTCTTGCTTAAGCTATTAATGTCAAAACCGAATGTCCTTTTGCTTGATGAGCCGACGAATGATTTAGATACAGAAACCCTCACCGTTCTGGAAGATTATATAAATGAGTTTTCAGGTGTCGTCATAACCGTTTCCCATGACCGCTACTTTTTAGATAAAACAGCTCTGCAATTACTGGTTTTTAATGGAGATGGACAAATCGACTTTTACTTTGGGGAATATACTGAGTACCTGGAAAAGAATGAAGCTAAAAGTAAGAAGCAGGATCCCGTCAAGAAGCAAGAAGCTGCTCCCGTGAAAGAAGAGAAGGAAAAAGAGAAAAAGAGGCTTTCTTACATGGAAAAGAGGGAATGGGACGAAATTGAAGAAAAGATGGCCGACATCGAGAAGAGGATAGAAGAAGCAGATGCCGAGCTTCAAAAGGTAGGCAGTGATTTTGATAAAGCACAACAGTTAATGAACGAAAGTGAAAAACTCAATGAACAATTGGAAGAGCTCATTGAGAGATGGACATACCTTTCCGAATTTGCTGAATAAGTCTCTTCGTTTAAGGCATCAGGGATACTGTGTTAGAATGGATGGTATAAGAATTGTTTATAGAAAGGGGTAACAAGCTTGAGAATAGTATCGATTGAACCTACTCCAAGTCCTAATACGATGAAAGTTCTTCTTGATCAGGAAATGAAAGCCGGGAAGAGCAATAATTATAAAAAAGATGAAGCGGATGGGGCTCCTCCCGTCATTAAAGATATCCTTGCCATTGACGGCATTAAAGGGGTCTATCATGTTGCCGACTTCTTAGCCATTGAACGAAATGCGAAATTCGATTGGCAAGAGCTTTTGCCTCAGGTTAGAAAAGCATTCGGTGAAGATACACTAGGCCAGGAAAGTGAATCTCCCATGGAAGAACACTTTGGTGAAGTGAATGTTAGCGTACAGATGTTCAAGGGAATTCCCATGCAGGTTAAGGTGACAGACGGGGAACAAGAGAAGCGATTTTCCCTTCCTGCCCCATTCCTGGAAGCGATCGGTGAGGCACAAAAAGATGGGGATAATGTTGTCCTTCTCAGAAAGTGGAAAGATTACGGCATCCGCTACGGTGATTTAGATGAGATTGGGAACAATGTGACGGAAGAACTGGTTGCAGCCTATCCTTCTGAAAGACTCGCAGCACTTGTCGAAGAAGCATATGAAACAACCGATTCCAAGGGACCTCTCATTTACAAGAAAAAGCAAAAGGTGAGTGTCGCGGACTTTGAAGCCCCGGACTGGCAAACAAGGTATCAGAAGCTGGATGCGATGGAGGATCCGACGTTAAATGATTTACCTCTCTTGGAGAAAGCCCTGGAGGACGAGAAAGTATCCATTCGCCGATTGGCTGTTGTCTATTTGGGAATGATTGAAGATGAAAAAGTTCTTCCTTTGCTGTACAAGGGTTTACGTGATAAATCAGTCACAGTAAGGAGAACGGCGGGCGATTGCCTTTCGGACTTAGGTTTTGCAAAAGCCACTCCGGAAATGATTAAAGCCTTAAAGGATAAGAGTAAGCTTGTTAGATGGCGTGCTGCTATGTTCCTTTATGAAGTAGGGGATGAATCTGCATTGCCTGGCTTACGGGAAGCGGAAAATGATCCTGAATTCGAAGTGAAGCTTCAAGTGAAAATGGCCATCGAACGAATAGAAGGCGGCGAAGAAGCAAAAGGATCTGTTTGGAAACAGATGACCGAAGCACGTCACCAATAAAAGTGGGAAAGGGTTGATGATAGATGTCAATGGCATACGAAGAGTATATGAGACAGTTAGTGACGCCGATGAGACAAGAACTTACACAAGCAGGCTTCAAAGAGTTGGTTACAGAAGAAGAAGTAGTGAATTATATGGAACATGCAGATGGAACAACCTTGGTTGTTGTTAACTCTGTATGTGGGTGTGCAGCGGGACTTGCAAGACCTGCTGCAACGCAATCAGTCATGAATAATGAAAAAACACCGGATCACCTCGTTACTGTCTTTGCTGGACAAGACAAAGAGGCAACAGTCAAAATGAGGGAGTACTTCGAAGGGTACGAACCTTCCTCCCCATCAATGGCTTTACTTAAAGGAAAAAAAGTCGTTCACTTCATCCCAAGGGAAGAAATTGAAGATCATGACATTTCATCGATTATTTCCAATTTATCCACTGCTTTTAACCAAAATTGCTAAAGACCAAAAAGAAACGGGTGACTCTGTCATCCGTTTCTTTTTATGGTAGGATAAATAAACGTTAGAAAAAACGTACAAGCAAAATGGCACCATTAAAGGAGAATGTTTATCGTGTTTGTCACAACATGCGGGAGAGCGAACCAGGAAGTCATAGAAAGAGCATATAAAACAGCAGAAGTACTCGATATTCCCTATATCCCCAGAAAAAAGAGATCGATTTCACACCATATGAATCTGCACGAACGAGACTGTTTAGTGATCGGAAAAGAGAGATTAGAACTTCATACTAGAGAAGACAATGGCGAACCGTTCTTTTTCCACCCTAATTCCGCTTCCTTCCGAATCAAAAGAATCATTCGCGGAGAGACCGATCCACTCATAGAAGCTGCTGACCTTAAAGAGGGTATGAGTTTCCTGGACTGTACGCTTGGTCTTGCTTCAGATAGTATTATCGCCAGCCATATTGTCGGTGATAAGGGGAAAGTAGTCGGAATCGAAGCGAATAAGTATATCTCGCATATCCTTCATCACGGACTTCAGGACTGGGTATCTCCACTTAATGAACTGAATAGCGCTATGAATCGAATCAGCGTCATCAACGGACATTTCCAGGATGTATTAAAGAAAATCCCGGATGACGCATTTGACGTCGTTTACCTTGATCCCATGTTTGAAGAAGCCTTAACAGATTCACATGGAATTAACCCGATCCGCCAATGGGCAAGCTATACAGGATTAACAAAAGAAGGAATAGAAGAAGCAATAAGAGTGGCTAAAAAGCGGGTAGTATTAAAAGAACACTATCAATCCCCATTATTCGAAGAACTGGGATTTGACGTGATCAAAAGGCCATCAGCCAAATTTCACTTTGGAATCATTCTGGTATAATCTTTTATTTAGGCTCTTTTGCAAAGATTGTGTTTCTCTTAAGAAGAAAGTAGGTTTAAACAATTGGTAGTGTGAAAACAGGGGACCGTTCCTTTTCGCTCCAGACACAAGATTCCCCGGGGAGAAAGTCAAGCCTCCTCGGGCTTTTGCCCTGTGGGGTCTCGACCTTTCCTCTATTTCCCGCAGGAGTCAAGTGTCTTCCGCTACAATCCACTCTGTGCTTCTATATTTTGACTGCCTAATGCAGGATAGAAAACGACAAAAATTAGCTCCTATTGTAGATATGTTGTCGAGTATTTGTTCCCAGAGTAAATTAGTAATTAATAAATTTTACATATTTTGAATTTCATTTACGATTATGAAAAGCCAGTGGATCTTACCTTTTGAAGAAGAATTCTGTAATTGATTTAAATTGTATTTTAACACCTTTTAGCTCTGTCACTAAAAAACCTCTTAAAGATGGTGAGGGGAACTGCGTAGACTCCTGCGGAAGTACGGTCGTGCCGAGACCCCGGAAGCGAAGCTGAGGAGGCTCGGTCGAACGCTAGCTACAAGCGAAGAAGTTCCCCTCACCATCCAGCACATACTGATTGACAGAGCCGAAGCAGAACTTTTGTTAAAAAAAGATCGTTGTGAAAAATATTTAGAAATAAAATAGACAGGCATCAAAGCCTGTCTAATCATCTAAGTATTAATCAGTAAATCCTAGTACAACGAAATAACCTAATAGAAGTAAGTATCCGATATTGATCATAAGTCCTGTATCCATCTAGTTATCCTCCTTACAAAGTATCCTCTTTAATATACTACCACATAAATATTTTTATATCCTACAAAAAAATGAAACCTTTTTCACTTTTTATCCGTAAGAAATAGTATAATAATAGACGTAATACATAGGAAAGGACGTTATCTATGTCAATCTGGCTCAAAAAGTCGTTCTTTATACTGCTATCCATTCTAACATTTGGACTTGTTTCCCCTTCACAAGCCTTTCTCAATGAACAAAATCATACCATGGCAAAAGGCAATGGAAAGCCTTCTTCGGTTGAATCTGTTCCAGAGGAAGTACTGGAAGAGGAGCGTTCCATTTCCCATGAGGATTTCATAGTGAACATGATGGTCCAAGCAGAGAAAAACGCTTACGAAAAGTTTGGGACCAAGATCAAGCCGGTCATTGAAGACGAATTCAAGTCTTTAATCCTTCCTAAGATCGAAAAGGCGATAGCTGATACAGCTGTTCAATTTCCAGAAGAAGATTTAACGTCACTTACTATTTCAGAAGTTCCTCAATATGCAAAAACAGAAAAGATTTTTCATATTTATGACGAACGGTCTGGTGAAGATGTCATACGATTTCATGTAAGAAAAGATCATCCGCCGAAAGATGGCTATTACTTTAACTTTCACTATCATACAGTGCATGATCAATTTCAAGCACATCATGATTTAGGAAGTATATATTGGGATAAAAACACTCCGCCCCAATGGAGAAGTGTTTCGTAATCTCTATGATTATATAAAAATGAATGAAAGCAAGTACGTGGACAAACGTGCTTGTTTTTTTTGATGTTTAATAGGCTAGCCAGGGAGCCTTCTCCCGGCAGCTTCGTCTTATGCTTGACGGGGCAGAACAAGCCGCCTCCGCTTTAGTGTCATCCAGCTCCGGCGGCTAGAGGCTCAAGGCAATCAGCTTTCGCTTTAGTTATTGGAAACAATCTCTCCTAAAAACAACTCTATCATTATGTTAAAATAGTAATAACATCATGATACTTTCCTTAGAAGAAAGGAGGGACACTAATTGAAGCGTATATTCATCACCCTCGCTATTTCGGTTACTCTAGTCATTCTGTGGACTCACTCAAAAGCCAACTACAGTGGAACCCTCTTAAAGCATTCTCCTCTTAAAACACAATTACAACTTCAATCTAGTAAACAGTTAGAAAATATGATCCTGTTGCCACAAGCTGCTTATGATAAAGCAGCTGCTATGGAAATGATTGAAAGATTAGATCATATACCAACCGCACTCTTGGAGTCTACGAATTCACAGGAAATCAAAATAAGGCTGTTTGAAAAAAAATTAACCGATTTTTCTACCACAAGTCACTTGAAAGGAGTAACCCCAAGAGGGTACACTAATAAAAGTATTACATGGGATGACGTTCCCGGGATCGGTGGATCGAAGCTTGTATTAGTGAAAATCGGTCATAGTGAGAAAGGGAAAGGTCATAATTCGACTAATCTGGAATTACATGAACTCGCTCACAGTATTGATCGTTACGTTTTGACGGACCTTTATTACGAGCTGGAATTTTTGCCCCTTTGGAAGAGGGAGGCTCCACGCGTATTCCCGAATGAACCCTATTTTCTTAAATACAAAGAAGAATATTTCGCTGAAACTTTTGCTATGTATTATTTAAACTCGGAAACTAGAAATCTTCTAAAGAAGAGAGCACCAGCAACATATCAATTCTTTAAAGAACTATAAACTTATAAAAGGTGTGGTCAATGTGAAGCAATATCTAGACTTGTGCAAACATGTCCTTGATAATGGCACAAAGAAAGAAGATCGAACAGGTACAGGCACGATTAGCACGTTTGGTTATCAAATGCGTTTTGATCTAAAAGAAGGATTCCCTCTGCTTACAACGAAAAAACTGCATGTAAAATCTATTATCCATGAACTCCTTTGGTTTCTAAAAGGAGATACGAACGTTGAATATCTTCAAGAAAACGGTGTCCGGATTTGGAATGAATGGGCCGATGAAAATGGAGAATTAGGACCTGTATACGGCCACCAATGGAGATCATGGTCTGGGTCAAACGGGGAAACGATTGACCAAATTACGAACCTCATTGATACGATTAAAAACAATCCCGATTCCAGAAGAATGATTGTAAGTGCGTGGAATGTTGCGGATGTAGATCATATGGCTTTGCCTCCTTGCCACTGCTTATTCCAGTTCTATGTAGCCGATGGCAAATTATCCTGTCAGCTGTACCAACGTTCCGCTGATGTATTCCTTGGCGTTCCTTTTAATATAGCTTCATACGCTCTATTAACGATGATGGTAGCCCAGGTATGTGATCTGGAAGTAGGGGAGTTCGTTCATACGTTTGGTGATGTCCATATCTATCAGAATCACCTTGACCAAGTAAACTTACAGCTCTCCAGGGAGCCAAGATCATTACCAACATTATCTATCAATCCTGAAGTGAAAGATATTTTTGGATTCAAGTTTGAAGATTTCAACCTTGAAGAATATGATCCACACCCACATATTAAAGGAGCCGTGAGTGTATGATCTCTTTTATATGGGCAATGGATAAGAATAGCCTGATTGGGAAAGACAATGGATTGCCATGGAGATTACCGGAAGACCTGAAATTTTTTAAGAAAACGACGGATGGACATGGAATTGTCATGGGAAGAAAAACGTTTGATTCCATCGGTAAGCCGTTACCTAAAAGGGAGAATGTCATTCTTACAAGAAATACAAGCTTTCAACCGGAAGGCTGTCTTGTCCTGCATTCTGTGGAAGACATTCTGGAATGGGCGGAAGGAAGAGACTCAGAAACCTTTATTATGGGTGGAAGAGAAGTGTACAAGCAGTTTATCCCTCACGTAGATAAGTTGTATGTAACAGAGATTCATCATGAATTTGAAGGCGACACGACCATGCCTTCCATCCCATGGGAGGATTTCACTTGTATTTCCTCTGTTAAAGGATTGAAGGATGAGAAAAACCCTTACGACTATGAATTTAAGGTTTATGTCCGTAAATAGATGAGAAGATAATAAAAGGGTACTGCCGGGATATGCCGTCAGTACCCTTTTTGGGGGAAAACATAATCATCCTTACTTAAACGTAAAACAAAATACAGAAATACATAAAACTGCTTCCTGCCAGGACGAAAAGATGCCAGATTGCGTGATTGTAAGGCAGTTTGTTCCACACATAGAAAATAGCTCCTATGGAATACATGATTCCACCTGCCAGCAATAGTCCAAATCCGGCACCGGTAAGACTTGCGTACAATGGTTTAATGGCAACGATAACGAGCCAGCCCATTACCAGGTAAAAGAGGGTGGAAACAACTTGAAAACGTTGAACAAAATAACATTTAAATACAATCCCTACAATGGCGAGTCCCCAGACAATTCCAAACAATGTCCAGCCGAGTGCGCCTCTCACACTGACTAGCATAAACGGTGTATACGTTCCCGCGATCAGGATATATATCGCCGAATGATCTAAAATGGCAAACAAATTCTTTACCTTCGAAGGCTTAAAACTGTGTAACAGGGTTGAAAATAAGTATAGAAGTATCATTGAAGCACCGAAGATAGAGAAGCTGACAACGTGCCAGGCAGAGCCTTCGTGAACGGCGTAAATGATTAACATTACTAAAGCGGGTATGCTTAAAATCAATCCGATTCCATGGGTAATGGCGTTCGCAACTTCTTCTTTCCAATTGGAAAAATCGAAATCATAAGTCAAAGAAGTCTCATCCTTTCTATTATCCCCTCATTGAACACTCAATGAGAAAAAATATTGTATATATTTATGATAATCCTCTTATCGTCATTGTGCAATCATTAACATAGTAAAGGGTTAAAGTGCGCCTTTTGGATTAGAATTTCTCCTCATAATGATGTATATTCCTAAATAAAGAAAAAAAATGAGGTGACAGTGGTGTGCGGTAGATTTTCCTTAACAACCCCTTTAGAAGAATTAGTGAGACAATACTTAATTGATGAATTCCTTGAAGAGTGGCAGCCAAGATACAATATTGCTCCAACACAAAAAGTTTTGTCCCTTATTTCACATAAGGGCAAACGCAGAGCGGGAGAGATAACATGGGGTCTCGTCCCTCATTGGGCCAATCGGAAGAAGTGGAAACCGTTGATCAATGCCCGCAGTGAAACCTTATTGGAGAAACCGAGCTTCAATTCCCTTGTCCATTCGAAAAGAATGGTGATTTTTGCCGATGGATTTTATGAATGGAAGAAGGAGAAAGACCAAAAGGTACCTGTAAGATTTCAATTAAAAGAAGAAGAGCCATTTGTATTTGCAGGATTGTGGGATCGCAATGGGGAGTTCACGACCTCCACGATCCTTACGACAGGGGCAAATTCTCTTGTACAACCAGTACATGAACGAATGCCCGTTATGCTCACTTGTCCGGAAGCGATTGAGAAATGGTTAAACACAGACGATTACTCTTTTGAAGAAGCTTCTTCCGTATTAATGCCTCTTCAAAATGACCAAATGAAAGGGTACCAAGTAGCCGAAATCGTCAATTCACCCAAACACGATTCCCCCGAATGTATTGTGCCTGTTTCATAAAGATTTAGAGAAAAAATATTCGCATTTTTGCACGATTAGACATTTTATGCGCCTTAAAATGGGGTATAATAAGAGTATAAACGGGTGAAAAAGAGGATTGATACTTTGCTGACAAAAACCATTGAGTTCAAATCAAAGGATGGACGGAAGATCAAAATCTTAGAAGTTCCTGTCATGAAGGAAGATAGCCCGCTCTATCTAAGGGTAAACCTCAGGCTTCATCAATTCATTTCAAAGGTTGTCAATCAGAATGGGCCTAAGACCATGTACAGCTTTAGAGAACATTTAAAGAGAACGACGAAATGGTCAGAGTATGAAGAAATTTATCAATCAGAAGAGTTAAAGAATAATGCATAATTTTCTTGGGAGCTGGTCTTTTAGCGTATTGTTACGTGGGACCAGTCCTTTTTATATGAATATCTTTACATGTATGAAACAATTATGGACATTACACGCTCCAACGTTCAAAATATATATCAATTTAGACAACCGGTTGTGGAAATCCTTCGTATCTATTTAATTCCTTGGCATTTAACGATATAATACTAATGATATGGGAGATAGGATGTGGCAAAATTGACCAAAATTAAGATTGTAACAGACTCAACAGTAGATTTATCAGATGAGGTCGTAAAGGAACTGGATATTCATGTAGTTCCTCTATCCATTTCAATCGATGGAGAGACATACTTAGATAGAGTAGATCTTTCACCACTTAGCTTTCTGGAAAAAATGAAAGCTTCTAAAGAATTACCAAAAAGTTCCCAGCCGCCGGCAGGAACATTTGTTGAACTTTATGATGAATTAGGAAAAGATGGTTCGAAAGTTTTATCCATACATATGACAGGTGGAATGAGTGGTACAGTACGCTCAGCCGAGTCTGCTGCAGAAATGTCTTCATCAGAAGTGGCGGTTGTAGATTCACGCTTTATTTCTAAAGGACTGGCCTTTCAGGTAATTGAAGCTGCCAAACTTGCTAAAGAAGGAAAGCCATTGGAAGAAATTCTGAAAGCAGTTGAAACGATCCGTCAAAATACAAACTTGTTCGTTGTGGTAGATACACTTGAGAACCTTGCAAAAGGTGGTAGAATCGGAAAGGGACGTGCAATGATCGGTTCCTTGCTAAATATTAAACCAATCGCTTCATTAGAAGGAGGCGAGTACACTCCGGTGGCAAAGGTTCGAAGCCATTCACAGGTTGTAAAATACTTAACAACGCAATTTCTAGACGATGTAAAAGGGAAGACAATCCGTGGTGTTGGGCTTGTTCATGCAGATGGCCTGGAGCTCGCACAAAATCTCAAGGCTAAAATTATCGAAAAAACAGGTTTCGACCAAATCGATATAGTTCCGACAACACCAATCATCAGTACGCATACTGGAATTGGTGCGATAGGATTTATGTATTACACTGATTGATCAAACCAATAGGCGAAAGGGAATGTTCCTTTCGCTTTTTTCTATTAAAAGAGACAGCAGAATCATCATCTGCTGTCTCTTTTAATTATGAAGGCATAGGCGTCGGGGTAGGCTTAGCGTAACCTTCATTATATTGTTCATCAATAAAGTTTCTAATTTGCTTGATGGATTCACCATTCTTGTACTTAACAATGGATTCTGCCGCAATCTCCAAACACACCTGACATCTGGTACCGTGATCATCCCATACCACTTTTTCCCCTTTTATTTCGTAAACAAAGCAATTAAGATTGCTCTCGTGCCCGGCAGAGTCACCGCACCCGCAATAACAAGGGATATATTGTAACAGTTCAGGGTTTTTAGCGGCTGAAGAATAAATAAGCTTTATATTGTCGTCCTTATCATCGAGAAAAGAGGGAAGTGTATCAACGGAAACCGTTTCCTCCCGAAGATCCCCATTGGCGGCTGTATGATCATGATGGGCTTCCTCCTCCTGATTGCTTGAACAACCCACAAGAATACCTAATAAACCAATAACAACAGTGAAATATAATAAGAGATTTTTCTTCATACGTGCCCCTTTCCTATACGATTATATATGTATTGTACCACTTTTAAAAAAGCAGGTTCGTACCTTTTCTTGATGATTTTATGAATCTTATTGCGTCCTCATAACCATTGCAATCATATCATAGAAGTATAATAGGTAAGGAGTATGGTCTGATCTCTCCAATAGATAAATAAAGATTCTTTCTTATTATATTGAAATCAAAAGAAAGGAAGTGACCGGACTTGGCTGATAAGAAAAAAGTATTGGTGATTTCAGACTTTGGGATCGATGATATTGTCGCAGTATTATATGCTTACTATAGTGATACGATTGAAATTGTAGGGATTGTTTCCGATTATGGAAATGTCTCTAAAGCGAGTGCATTGAAAAACGTCAAATATCTTCAAAGTATTACGGGAATCACGGATATACCTGTTATCGGGGGAGCGGTCTCTGCTTTAACAGGCATACAGCCACAATTCTATCCAGATGTACACGGTATCGAAGGATTGGGACCGATAACCCTTGATGATATAGAGATCGACAACTCAGAAATAACCGAAAACTTTTATGAAATCAATGCACTAATTGAGAAGTATGCCGATGAGTTATATATATACTCTGCTGGTCGATTGACTTCCTTGGCAACTGCCTTTGTGCTATACCCGGAAACAATGAAAAAGGTGAAAGAATTTTATGTGATGGGAGGTGCATTTCATGTACCGGGGAATGTGACACCTACGGCGGAAGCAAATTTCTATGGCGATCCGTATGCTGCCAATATCTTGATTCAACTCGCCCCCAAACAAATTCATCTCATCCCCTTAGATGTAACCATGTATGCTCTGGTGACACCTGCTATGATTGATCATCTCCATGAATTTTATGTGAAATCAAACGATAAAGTCGGGCAGATCATTAAGCCGATGGTGGATTATTACTATAAGTTCTATAAGAAAACGTATCCTGATATTTCGGGAAGTCCCCTGCACGACTTATTGGCAATGTGGGCTCTTGCGGATAGCGACAAAATGATGTTTGAAGAAGTTCCTATCCGGGTTGCCACCAATACAGGCTGGACTTTTGGTCAGAGCATAGGAGATTTTAGGCAGTCAAAGGATAAAGAAAATTGGCAGGTCCATAAGATCGCAAAGCAGTTCAACTATGGGCAGTTTATCACAGAGGTATTCGAGACATTGAAATCTGGTCCGAGCCGATAGTTAATGAACAAATTGACAAAGTCACATAAATTTACATGTTCATAATGATTTGTTTACAAAGGTTTCATGACGAAACAAGCGTGATATAATAATATTAAAGTGCAAGCGAGGTGACGCATATGAAAAAACTACCGATTATCATGCTCGCTTTTGTTTTTTTCCTGTCAGGGTGTTCGTTAGAAGATGCTGCTGAGCATATTACAAGAGAAGTATCCATGTGGGATAAAGATAATCCGAACGAAACCTTCATACCGAAGAACTTAAAAGTTGTTTCAGTGGGTGATTCATTAACTCAAGGTGTAGGTGACAGTACGAAAAAGGGTGGATATGTCCCTTACTTAGAGAAACATCTGGAATCACTGGATGGAGTAAAAGACGCCCAATTTCATAACTATGGGGTAAGAGGGAACCGTACCGACCAATTATTAAAAAGATTGAAAAAAGAAGATGTGAAAACATCTATCGCACAATCAGATTTAGTCATGATCACGATTGGCGGAAACGACGTTATGAAAATTTTTCGTGAAAATCTGTCCCACTTAAAGTTAGAAGTGTTTCAAGGAGAGAAACGAAAATACCAATTGCGGTTGCAAGAAATTATCGAGACGATCAGGAGCTATAACCCAAACGCAGGAATCGTTCTTGTAGGGTTATATAATCCATTCAATACATGGTTTTCCGATATTGAAGAAGTCAACCAGGTGATTCATGATTGGAATGATGCCAGCCGGGAGATTCTTTCAAATTATGATAAAACCTTATTCGTTAAGATAGAGGACTTGTTTATTGATGCAGGGGATACTTTATTATTTGAAGACTACTTTCACCCAAATGATGAAGGCTATAAAATGATTGCAGATCGCATGTTTATAAACCTGACAAACGGGGAAACATTAGCTACATTGACAGATAGAACGAAACCTGTTGAGGAAGAGGAGCAGCCGTCATGAAGAACAAATGGAAGATCGGTTTTTTTGTTCTTTTAGGAGTGGTATTAATAGGATTAGCCATCATTGTTTCAATGATCTTTATGCCCATTAAGGATGAGGCACTGCCTAAAAACAGCAAAAACACCAATCAAGAAGTAGGATTTAACGTAGAAACAAACAAAAAGGACTTAAATCTGATTATTGAACATTATATTGAAGAAGAAGGAATGAAGGGACCTGTTGATTATGAGGTTCAGTTAAAAGACGACGTGGAATTAATGGGTTCTGTTCCTGTATTTACATCAAACTTAGACTTTAAGTTGGATTTTGAACCTAAAGCTCTGGAAAATGGAGACATCCTTCTGAAACAGAAATCCATATCAGTAGGACAATTGAATCTGCCAGTTTCATACGTATTGAAGGTAATGAGAGATTCATATAACTTTCCGGAATGGGTGAAGATACAACCTGCCGACGAATTAATCTACGTTTCATTACAGGACATGAAATTGAAGAGTGATATTAAAGTAAGAGCGAATGAATTTAATTTAAAGGAAGATAATATTTCTTTCCGATTATTAGTACCGGTAGATCGTGCTCAATAGGAAAAAGGTGGCCTCCTGATGGAAGCCACCTTTTTTTCGTATACGTGCTCAAGTAGACACAAACCGGCACACATTCGAGATTACCCTTTTAATAGAATGGCTTCTAATTCCGGGGTTCCGTTGGCTAACCCGACGGCTACGATGGTGTAAGCTTGATTGGGGTCTAATTTAACATTTGGAACACTCAGGACCGTATTTTTACTTCCTGCCACTCTTGCCTCCAGATTGACTGTCATTGGAGTTAATCCAAGATATTCGGTAGCTTGCTTGAAGGATACATTCGGGAATATGACGTCTCCACCTTTTACTGCGATATCCACTGCAGGGGCGTCAGGGGAAAGATGAATGAATTTAACCTTTGTTTCTCCGCTGGGAACCGTCGGATCATCAATAAAAGGAAGGAGTTGTAGTTTATTTAGAGTACCTACAGCGGCGAGAGTATAAATTTTGCCTGGGTCAATTTTTACTTTTTTGCTTATGACAGTCGTCACACTTGTACCAGCAGGATAAACGTCAATATGATATTTCCCAGCCGGTAAAGTTAAATAATCACTTACATCCTTAAAGGCCACATCCCTTAAAACACGGTTTCCATTCACATATACATCCACGTTTGGTGCATCGGGTACAGCATGTAAAACGCGGACATAAGAAGGCTGGGTGGATGTAGTCATATCAGCGCGCTGTGCTTGCAAAGCCAGCCTCATGTATTTTAAATGTTTTTGATAGTAATGAATATGCATGGATGGATCTGTGTATTTATAATAACCGGATAATAAGTCATACATCGCTGCTTTATTCAAATAATCGTGTTGGCTCATCCGTATCTCTCCCTTTTGTTTATTAACACAATAGATTATGCGGAGGAGAAAAAATGGTGAAAGAACCTATCTTTTGAAAAAATCAGAAAAATCACTTGCAATTCAGAAGAAAATACTGGATAATATAATTACTAATTGAGAAAGTGGGTGATGACATATGAACTTATTATTGATTTGCTATACAAGTAAACTAAATATGCTTCGTAATGGTTCTGCACGTCAACTCACTTTTAACGGGATAAACTGATTTTTTATTCTTTCAAACTTGAAAATCCGTTGACGTGTTGAATCACGCAACGGATTTTTTAATTTTGGGAGGAACTAAATTGAATAACAGAGAAAATGTATTTGAAATGATGGAACACCTTGAAGAGGAAGGATACATGTTAGGAAGAGTTGTGACCGAGCAAAAGGGTGCCTTCATGGTCATGACTAAAACAGAAGATCGATTAAGTAAAATCTCCGGGAAACTCAGGTTCCAAACGGTAAAGCGTGAAGACCTCCCTGCAGTAGGGGATTGGATTCTCCTAAGCGAAGAAGGCGCAATCATAGAAAAGGTGTTGCCCCGAACGAGTAAGTTTTCAAGAAAGAAGGCAGGGGAAGAAGCAGAAGAGCAAATCATTGCTACGAATATAGACACTGTATTCATTCTATCTTCTTTAAATGACGACTTAAACAGTAAACGGATGGAGCGGTATGTACTTCTGTGCTGGGAAAGTGGAGCGAATCCCGTTATCGTTCTTACAAAATCCGATACATGTGAGGACATTGAAGAGAAAAAGAGAGAAGTAGAAAACACATTGCTCGGGGTTAAAGTAATAACTATAAGCGCAATAAACCATGAGGGTATTGAGGAACTTCAACCCTATCTGCAAAAGGGGAAAACGGTAGCGCTTGTCGGTTCTTCTGGTGTGGGAAAATCGACCCTGACAAATCTCCTTGTAGGACATGATGTTCAGAAGACCAAACAAATCAGGGAAACAGATGATAAAGGTCGCCATACTACAACGCACAGAGAGTTATTCTTATTGGATAATGGTGCATCCATTATTGATACGCCCGGTATGAGGGAGATTCAACTATGGCAGGGACAAGAAGGACTATCCACACAGTATAATGATATTGAAGAGTTGGCACTTCAATGCAGATTCACCGATTGCCGTCATGAGGATGAACCTGGTTGTAAGATTAGAGCTGGGATACAAGAGGGGACTCTGTCTGAGGAACGATTCGGGCATTATCAGAAATTGCAAAGAGAAATTGCTTACATGGAGAGAAAAGGGAATAAGCGGCTGGAGTCGTTAGAACGAAAGAAATGGAAGAATATTGGTAAAGAGAGAAATCTTAAATATTAGATGTAAAATGGACCCTGGATGACTCCAGGGTCCATTTTTAAATTGTTACCTGAAGTCAATTGTGCAAGCTTAATGTTTTCCCTTTTAAAGTGAATGCGTTAAAATCTCTTACAAAGGGAATAGTGAAAGAGAATGAAATGGAAAGGATGATGAGCATGTCGGAAGCTTCGCATTATGAAAAAGCTACATTTGCCGGAGGTTGCTTTTGGTGCATGGTGAAACCGTTTGATGAACAGCCAGGGATTGGCAGTGTGATTTCAGGTTATACCGGAGGAACCGTTCCGAATCCAACTTATAAAGAAGTATGCTCAGAAACGACTGGTCATTATGAGGCCGTACAAATTGAATACGATCCATCAATTTTTCCTTACGGGAAATTACTGGAAGTATATTGGCAGCAAATTGACCCAACCGATCCAGGCGGGCAATTCTTTGACCGGGGACACTCGTATAAGACGGTTATTTTCTACCATAATGAAGAGCAAAAAAAGCTGGCGGAAGAATCTAAAAAGAAACTTGGACAGTCAGGCAAGTTTCAAAAGCCGATTGCTACTCAAATTCTGCCTGCGAAGGAATTTTATCCTGCAGAGGAGTATCATCAGGGTTATTACAAAAAGAACCCTGGTCATTATAATCGATACAGCCGAGGATCTGGAAGAATAGCATTTATTGAAAATCATTGGGGGGAAGAGAAATGAGTAAAGAAGATTTAAAGAAAAAGTTAACTCCTGAACAATATGATGTCACACAAAAGAATGGCACTGAACCTCCTTTTAGTAATGAGTATTGGAATACGTTCGAAGAGGGAATCTATGTAGATATCGTATCAGGTAAACCTCTCTTTAGCTCTAAAGATAAATATGATGCAGGCTGTGGTTGGCCAAGTTTTACAAAGCCGATTGACGAAGAGGAAGTCACTGAAAAAGAAGACCGCAGTCATTTTATGGTCAGAACTGAAGTGAGGAGTAAAGAAGCCGATTCTCACCTGGGTCACGTATTTAATGATGGGCCGGGACCAACGAAGCTTAGATACTGTATTAATTCAGCCGCTCTGCGATTTATCCCTGCAGAGAAGCTTGACGAAGAAGGATATGGGAACTACACAAAATTATTTTAATATAATGAAGTGTTGTGAAATTCTTCACATATGTGCTAGAATAGATTTCTGATGTTTACATTGCACTCCATATGTGTATATAAATTATATATAGGAAGGTGAATGATTATGTTAAAAAAACTTTTCGGTAAAAAAGAAGAGACACCTAAAACCGTTCATGCAGTTGCGCCTTTAACGGGTACATTAAAATCACTTGAAGAGGTTCCGGATCCAGTATTTTCTCAAAAGATGATGGGAGACGGGATTGCGATTGATCCTACAGTAGGTAAAGTCGTTTCACCTGTAGACGGCGAAATCATGCAGCTTTTCCCAACAAAGCACGCAGTTGGGATCAAAGCGAAAAACGGTGCTGAAATCCTTATCCACATCGGTCTTGAAACAGTATCAATGAACGGTGAAGGCTTTGAAGCACATGTTTCAGAAGGATCGAAAGTGAGTATGGGAGATCCACTAATTACGTATGATTTAGACCTTGTGAAAGAAAAAGCTAAAAGTACCATCACACCAATCATCTTAACAAATGGTGATGACATGGCTGAGCTTGTGAAAAAAGAGTTGACGTCTGTGACAGCAGGACAAGATGAGGTATTGGAAATTTCAACTAAATAATAATGAAGGAAGGGACTGGCTTGATTGCCGGTCTTTTTTTAATGGTGGTCATCGGGACCATGAAGCGGGTGATATAAGGTTTGTCCATGGATTCCTATTTTTTCATGAAAAATAAACCAAAAGACATAATTCGCCTTCTGGTCTTTTCTTCTGAAGTGCATATTCTTATCTAACCCCAAGCGAATCAACGCAATGTTATTTTCTTAACAGCTTTTCAACTAATTCTCCTTCTTCGTCGTCATTCCACCAGACAATATAAACTTCATCGCTTCTTCAGATTTTATATCCAATATTTCAATATCGATTTTGGGAATCAAAAAGGTGACTCCTGCTACTTGAAACGTTTGAGGTACGTATACAGCTACGTGATCTTCCAGGTCATTATGCAAATCTGCAAGGTTCTCTGTCGTAATAAAGCCCAGGCATTTCATTGTTGTACCAGGCATTTTAACGAGTGCCACTTTGGAAAAGGACTTCTTTTCTCCTAAGAAAGAGTGAATGGTATCCTTGATGACCGTGTAAATCGTTTTGACAAAGGGGATTTTTTGTAAAAGGATGTCAACTATACGAATCATCGTACCCGTGAAAAACTTTGTAGAAAGCCAACCGAGCAAGGTCAATAAAACGATGGTTGCGAGAAGTCCGATACCGGGAATATAGTTTTCATCAAGATATGGTTTTAAAACATTTCCTAATAAGCCATCGAGAAATAGAAACATTTTATATATTACATAAGCAACCAATCCAATCGGAACAATTGTTAGAACACCGTTAATAAACGACTTTATAAACCATTTCATACTGTCATTTCTCCTGTCTACTCTTAAAATCTATTCTTATTATATAGAAAGGCTATGGTACAGAAAAGGAGTAGCGTTAAATTAATTAGGCAAAAACACAAACCATTTATAGGTGAATGACATACAGTGTAATGTAAATAAATATTTTTTGAGGAGTGATAGGTATGAACTATGGTTATGGTTGTGATCCATGTTATCAAGGTGGATATGCTTATCCGGTTGCCGGTGTCAATAATTTTGCGTTGATTGTTGTGTTATTCATCCTGTTAATTATTATTGGAGCCGTTTGCTACTGCGGGAAGTGATTCCAGATTTAGTTGTTAATTGAGAAATGGAAAAAGAGCCGTCACTCGACGGCTCTTTTTTAGTCCTAAATTTTAAAACTTGAAATAAGTTCTTTCAATTTTTCCGCTTGTTGTGAAAGCTCTGAAGCGCTTGCTGTTACTTGTTCCATCGCGGCAGATCCTTCCTCAGATGCAGCAGCAGTGGTTTCTGTGTTAGAAGCAGTGGCTTCAGCAATTTCATTGACCAGGGCAAATGAAGCGGCTACATCGTGACTGAGACTAAGAGTTTCCTGAATATGACCAACCATTTCATCCACTACAACCGTTGTTTTAGTGGTTTGGCTTAGAATATCTTCAAGGGAGGCGTTTGTTTCATTTGTGATTTCGACTCCTGCGATAACCTCTTTTACTCCTTCCGAGTTTTGCTTAATAATGACATTCACTTCTTCTTGAATACTGTGTACGATTTCGGTTACACCTTTTGCCGCTTGTCGGGATTGTTCCGCCAGTTTCCTGACTTCATCTGCCACAACGGCAAATCCTCTTCCATGCTCCCCGGCACGTGCCGCTTCAATGGCAGCATTCAAAGCAAGAAGGTTGGTTTGTTCTGCAATGTCAGTAATTGTTCCGATAATCGTCGTAATTTGTGATGAACGCTGTCCTAACGCTTCGACGGTCTCACTTGTATTGGACATGGTTTCTTCAATGTTCAACATTTTTGAAGAAGAGGCTTGAACGGTTTTGCCGCCTCGTTCAGCAACAATTCTCATATCACGGGCGGTTTCTCTTACTTGTTCTGCTTGATTGAATAAGAAACGGGCGGCTTCTTCCAAGCTATTCATCTTTTCTAATGAAGTAGACATTCGACTTGTTGTTTGATCGCTTCCAGCTGCAATTTCAGTAGATGTTTCTGCTATGGAAGTAATCGTTCTTGACGTTTCTTCGGCTGAAGCAAGAAGCTCCTGACTGCTGGCTGAAACGTTTTCTGCCATTTCCGAAACCTGCTTTACCAGGATGGCAATTCCGGCAATAAGCTGATTAGTATCAGATGCCAGGTCAGCTAGCTCATCCTTGGATTTTACATGAATTCGTTTTGTTAAATCTCCGCCTGCATTTGCTATTTCCAAAATAGAGCGACTGATTTTCCTTGTGTTCGTCTTAATTGTATGAGATAAAATGATTCCGAAGAAGATAGCCAATAAAACCGCAAATGCTGATAAGCCAATGGTAACGACTTTGGACAGGAAAACCTGTTGATTTAGAGAATCAATACGATTATTCAAATCCTTTTGTTGGTCGACTACAATCATATCTACATATGAGCGGATTCCATCGAGATACTTCTTACCCGTACCCGATTCCACGAGGGTTGCTGCTTGCTCAAGCCCTTTATCCTTCCTTGTCTCGATTACCCGATCAACGAATTGAATCCAAAATCCATATTGAGCTTCGATCTTATCTAATTTATCAAGCTGCTCCTGATCGTCCTGTAATAGAGTATTCAAGTCTTCGATGTGACTTTCCACCTGACCTTTACCATTTTGATAGGGTGCCAGAAATCCAGTTGCCCCTGTAATGACAAAGCCTTGTTCTCCTATTTCAATCTCATTTAATACCTTTGATAAATCCTTCACCTTTGTATCAACCTGCATATCGTATGTAATCAACGTGTTGATTTCTTTTCCCAGCTTCAGCATATTGAAGTAAGAAGTAGAGGCAAGGACTAAAAGGACAATGGTCAATAATCCGAATGACAGAACCACTTTCCCTCTGATTGTACGGAAATATGAGAATGCTCCCAAGGTCTTTTTCTGTTTTTCTTTCTTATTTTTCTTCGTTTTTGGTGCTTTTTTTAATTGTTTTTCTCTTGTCTTTTTCACCATTTCCCCCTCCTGAAGATAAGCAAAAAGTAGCATCATAGGATGAACTTACCATTATTTTATACATATCGACCTAATTTATCTAGTCACTTTGTAAACTTTTTGTCGAATTTTTAAGAATCTTAGGTTATTTCAATCAATAAACTTTTACTGAGAGTGAAAATACCGTCATTATTAACAAGATCTTTGACATTAATAAAAATCTATTTGTACTTTTCTTTTTTCTTAAAGAAAGACGCTTTTCACAAAGGTTGTTGTTTTTGAATATAAAATCTGCCTGGGCTCTGTCAATTAAAGTGTGTGTTGGATGGTGAGGGGAACTGCTCCGCTTGCAGCTAGCGTTCGGCCGAGCCTCCTCAGCTTTGCTTCAGGGGTCTCGGCACGCCCTTACTTCCGCATGAGTCTTCGCAGTTCCCCTCACCATCTTTAAGTGGTTTTCCGAGACAGAGCTAGAAGGTGTCACTCGACTTCCTCCCCGGGGAATCTTTTGCCAGGAGCGAAAAGGAACGGTCTCTGTTTTAGAACCACCACTCATTTAAGAGGTAAATTCACTTTTTTAGAAGCTATTTTCAAAAAAAGTTTAAAGAAAAGAAAGATTCCATTTTTCATACATATGAATAATGGTAGGGAAATCTTTTTATGCAACCAGATTAGCGAATCGAAAGAGAGTACGAATCTGATTCTTTCAGGAGGGGGATTATGCCTCATTCGCATTTAATAAAGCCGTTGATTGGTGAACACTATCCGACAATTGATTATGGAAAAGGTGTGTATTTGTACGATACTGAGGGACGGGAGTATATAGATGCTTGTTCTGGAGCAGTTACGGCAAATGTGGGACATGGCATGGAAGACATTCTTCAATCCATTGTGAATCAAGGAAATAAAGTGGCATTTGTGTATCGCTCTCAATTCAGTAATCAGCCTGCTGAGGATTTAGCGGCTTTTCTTCACGATAAGACAGGCTATCCATGGAGTTTTTTCGTGAATAGTGGTTCTGAGGCTGTTGAGACGGCCATCAAAATTGCCATCCAGCATTGGCAGGAACAAGGGAAACCGATGAAAAGGAAGGTCTTATCCCGATGGCTGAGCTACCATGGTATCACTTTCGGTGCATTATCCGCATCTGGACATCCATCCAGAAGAGAACGATTCGACTCCTTTTTAGGTGACTGGCCGACCATTGAACCGCCTTATTGTGCTCACTGTCCTTTTGGAAAAACGCATCCTTCATGTGACCTTGCCTGTGCTTCCCAATTAGAAACGATGATCAGCAGAATAGGAGCCGATAATATTGCTGCATTTATAGCAGAACCGATCATCGGTGCGGCAGGTGGGGCGATTACTCCTCCAAAAGGTTATTATAAACGGATTAAATCAATCTGTGAGAAACATGATATTTTGTTTATTTCAGATGAAGTGATGACAGGCTGTGGTCGGACTGGAACATTTTTAGCTTTAGAGCAGTGGCAAGTGAAAGCCGATATTGTAGCAATAGGAAAAGGCCTAAGTGCTGGATATGCCCCTATTGCTGCCACGCTCATTTCCGATAACATTATGGAGCCGATATTGAATGGGTCGAGAGTCATTATGAGCGGTCATACATTTAGTGGAAATCCAATGTCTGCAACAGCAGCACTTGCCGTTCTAAAACTGATTGATTCAGAAAAGATGATTGAAGGTGTCGATCATAAAGGAACATATTTGAAAAATTTAATAGATAAATTAAAAACTGAATTTTCCTTTGTGCAAGATGTGAGAGGAAAAGGATTGATGCTTGGAATAGAGCTGAATTCCTTTGGAGCTCCATTTACTTCTTTTATTGTTCAAGCCGGGGTAGAATGTGGGATTTTATTATATCCCGCAGCGGCGGGGATAGATGGGAGGAAGGGATCCGCCATTATGGTTGCTCCTCCATTGAACAGTTCGAAAAGGGAGCTCGAGGAAATGGTTAAAAGACTCAGAAGAACCTTTCAACTAGTAGAAGAGAATTGGAAGGAGATCTAAATATGTCCCGTCTTCATATTAAAAGAAGCAGCTATGAAAATATAAAACATTTTTTTAATGATGGAATGACTTTGATGTTTGGCGGATTTGGAGGGGTGGGTTCTCCTCCTACTATATGTAAGCACTTATTGGATTGGGGAACGAAGGATATCACGATTATTGGAAATGATACAGGTTTTCCTCATATTGGAATCGGACAACTGGTTGCCCAATACAGAGTAAAGAAGGTGATTGCCTCTCATATCGGGTCAAACCCGGTAGCAGGTCGATTAATGAGTGAAGGGAAGCTTGAAGTTGAGTTCTCTCCACAAGGGATATTGGCCGAAAGAATCCGGGCTGGTGGAGTGGGGTTGAAGGGTATCGTAACCGAAATAGGTGTGGATGATCCTTATTTAAATAAAGGAAAAGAGATACTGGAGATAGCTGGGGACCGTTATTTATATGAAACAGCCCTGGTTGCTGAAGTTGGGATAGTATATGCAAAAAAAGCCGACACATATGGGAATCTTATTTATGATAAAAGTGCCAGAAATACGAATCCCCTTGTGGCTATGGCAGCAGATATCACAATTGTAGAGGCAGAAGAGATTGTGGATGTCGGCGAGTTGGATCCTGAGGAAATCGTCACATCGGGTGTTTTTGTAGATCATATTGTCTTATCTAAAGGAGTCGACTGGAAATGGGCCTGGGAAACGAATTGAAGGATAAGTTAGCTAAGCGTGCGGCTTTGGAAGTGAAAGAGCATATGATTGTAAATTTAGGGATCGGAATACCATCACTTGTTCCAAATCATCTTCCCTCGGGGTTTCCCGTTGTTTTTCAATCAGAGAACGGAATTATTGGAATCGGACCTTTACCAGGGGAAGGGCAAGAGGACGAAAACTTGTGTAATGCGGGAGGATTCCCTGTTTCATTAATGAATGGGGGCTGTTATACAGATAGTTCCATCGCATTTGCCATGATTCGCCGGGGCAAAGTCGATTTAACGATTCTGGGTTCCCTGCAAGTTAGTGAAAAAGGCGATCTTGCCAATTGGATCATACCAGGCAAAAAAGTACCTGGGATGGGAGGTGCAACCGAACTTGCCTCTAAGGCGAATAGAGTCATAGTGCTCATGACCCATTTAGATAAAAAAGGTGGAAGCAAAATCGTTCGGGAATGCACGCTTCCATTAACGACGAGATCATGTGTTTCAATGATCATAACAGACAGGGCCGTATTTACAATTGAGGATGGTCGATTGATATTAAAAGAACTATTTAATCCATATACACTTCAGGATATTGAAGAGACAACAGAAGCTCAATATACCCTGAGCCCCGCTATCAAGTATATAGACTAGGAGGAACTGATTTGGAAACTCACCGTCTCATCAAGGAAATAATAGAAGAAAAAAAGAAAAGTACAATCAAGCTCCTGCAAAGGCTAGTGCAGGAAGATAGTGTAAGGGGCAATGAATCTAAGGCACAGGCGATTGTCATCGAGAAATGCAGGAAGCTTGGCTTGGAGTTGGACATTTGGGAAGTGAAAGAATCGGATGTGTTGGATCATCCTTTTTATCGTTGTGATCGTGAGAACTTCGAAGGCAACCCAAATGTAGTGGGTGTGTTAAAAGGAACAGGTGGGGGCAGGAGTCTCCTGTTGAATGGACACATCGATGTCGTACCAGAAGGTGACAGGGAGAATTGGACATATGATCCTTACGGTGGTGTGATTGAAGATGGAAAGCTTTATGGAAGAGGGTCCACCGATATGAAGGGGGGATCTGTTGCTTTACTCCTTGCATTGGAAATTGTGAAGGAGTTAAACATCCCGCTGAAAGGTGATATCCTCTTTCAAAGTGTGATAGAGGAGGAAAGTGGCGGAACCGGTACCCTTGCCGCATTAGTGAGAGGGTACAAAGCAGATGCTGCCATTATTCCCGAACCTACCAACATGAAGATCTTTCCGAAGCAACAGGGATCCATGTGGTTCCGCCTGAAAGTAAAAGGGAAATCGGCACATGGGGGCACCAGGTATGAAGGGGTAAACGCCATTGATAAAGCCTATACCGTCATTCAAACTCTTCAAGAGTTGGAATCATCCAGAAACAAGAAGGTGGACGATCCATTATATAGAAATATTCCCATTCCATTACCCATTAACATTGGGAGAATTGAAAGCGGGAAGTGGCCATCCTCCGTTCCTGATCTTGCTGTCATTGAGGGAAGGGTGGGGGTTGGACCATGGGAATCCTTACAACAAGTAGAAAAAGAGGTAGAAGATGCTCTCTTGAAAATGAATATGGTTGATTCATGGTTTGATCAACATCCTGTGGAAATCGAATGGTTTGGTGGAAGATGGCAGCCTGGTGACCTCTCCTGTGACCATGAATTAGTGGAAAAGCTTTGCTGTCATGCCAATGAAGTATTACAAACCACTCCAATCATTGAAGCCTCTCCCTGGGGAACGGATGGTGGAATCCTATCAAAGGGAGGGAATATTCCGGTCGTCGTATTTGGTCCCGGAACAACTGAAGTGGCTCATGACGCAAACGAATTCATCGAATTGAATAAAATCTACCAGACTGCTGAAATACTTTCCTTATTTATTTTGGATTGGTGTAATAAAGAGTCATAATTTTCCTCTTTATGGGTATAGAGTAATAAATGATATTTAACCCTTTTACAAACCGTTGGTCAGCTTCAATGTAATCTTATAACTTCATACCATCCACAGAAGGAACAACTCTCATGACTAAAGACATAGGTTGTTCCTTTTTATAGTGGTTTGTTTCATAACTTACCTTATCACTTCATATGTTGGTAAAAAAGGGGCTTATAAGAATGCAAACATACGAATATATTAAAAAACCGAAGATAGAAGCTGCCATTTATAAAGATGGCTATAACAGAAGGCTGCGGGTGGATGAGTTTAGAGGGAACCCGGTATTATTGTGGGAGTATGTGAAGAAAGAAACTCAGGCCAATCTTTATGAAAAGGTAATTGTGAAAGCAAGACGGGATCAATCTCTCTTTTTTTTCGAAAAAGGTTTCATCTTGGAGGGGGGAGTAAACGCTTACTTTAATGGGGACAAAGCTTTTTTTATGAGTAAGTTTTTAACAGATGAAAGAAGAAATAGCTCGTACTGGAGGGATGAGGATGCCATTCTTCAATCCGTCCAGGAGCTCGGAAGGCACGAAAGTGAAGGTTTTAAACCGATTTCCGTCGCTACGGAAGAGCATGCAGGTCAGTTGGCCGACCTTTATCAAGAAGTATTTAAACTATATCCTGTACCATTGCACAATCCCGATTATGTGAAAGAGTCAATGAAAAGTGGGACAATCTTTGTTTATATCGAGGAGGAAGGAAGAATCATCAGTGCTGCTTCAGCCGATGTGTCTACAACCTGTAAGAACGCCGAATTGACGGATTGTGCTACACGCTCTGCCTTTCGCAAGGGCGGGTATATGAAGCATCTGATCCAAAAATTGGAGGAGGAACTTCTTAACCGCGACATTTTCTGTGCCTATACGATTGCGAGGGCACTTTCATTTGGTATGAATGCGGTCTTCCATCAGCTCGGATATCGATATGGTGGAAGACTGGCGAATAATTGCATCATCTTCGACAAAATGGAAGATATGAACATTTGGGAAAAAGATTTGAGTGTATTGTAAAATGATGAAAACCGATTGGGGTCTTATTTCATAGGCTAATGTATAGTTCAGTTCCTGGTGGAAAGATACTTTTGGAAAGTTGGTGGAGTAGATGAAAATGAATCTCTATAAACCGAAAAGGGATTGGAAGGATATTGAGCTTTGGAAAGACGTAACGGATGAGCAATGGAATAATTGGTTATGGCAGCTGACAAACACCATCAGGACCCTTGATGACTTAAAGAAAGTGGTAAACCTGACACCGGATGAAGAGGAAGGTGTAAAGATTTCGACTAAAACGATCCCGCTTAATATTACTCCTTATTATGCATGGTTAATGAATGAGGATGACGCGCGCTGTCCTATCCGGATGCAGTCCGTTCCGATCGGTCAGGAAATTCATAAAACGAAGTATGACCTGGAGGATCCTTTACATGAAGATGAAGATTCCCCTGTTCCTGGATTGACACACAGATATCCTGACAGAGTGTTATTTCTCGTTACCAATCAATGCTCCATGTACTGCCGTTATTGTACGAGAAGGAGGTTTTCGGGACAAATTGGAATGGGGGTACCAAAGAAGCAACTTGATGCGGCCATTGAATATATCCGTGATACTCCCAGTGTAAGGGACGTACTGCTTTCGGGTGGGGATGGTCTACTGATTAATGACCAGATTCTTGAATACATCTTAAAGAATTTAAGGGAGATTCCACATGTCGAGATCATTCGGATTGGAACGAGGGCGCCTGTCGTGTTTCCACAGCGGATTACCGAGAACCTGTGTAATATCTTGAAGAAATATCATCCGGTGTGGTTGAATACCCACTTTAATACATCGATCGAAATTACGGAAGAGTCGAAGAAAGCGTGTGAGATGCTGGTTAATGCAGGGGTTCCTGTAGGGAATCAAGCGGTTATTCTCGCCGGTATAAACGACAGTGTACCTATTATGAAAAAGCTTATGCACGATCTTGTAAAGATTCGCGTACGTCCATACTATATTTATCAATGCGACTTATCTGAAGGAATCGGCCACTTCCGCGCACCTGTATCCAAAGGACTGGAGATTATCGAAGGCTTAAGGGGACATACATCCGGCTATGCCGTACCGACCTTTGTGTTAGATGCCCCAGGTGGTGGAGGGAAAATTTCCCTTCAACCGAATTACCTTATTTCTCAAAGTGCTTCTAAAGTGGTCGTCCGTAATTTTGAAGGAGTCATATCCACCTACCCGGAACCTGAAGAATACGTAGCTGGCAGGGCAGACGATTATTTTAAAGAAGTGTATCATGATGAAGAGATTAAAGAACCTACCATCGGAATTGCCGGCTTGATGAATCAAACACATTCTTCCCTCACCCCGGGTGGACTTAAGCGTTTGGAACGTCGAAAGGAATATCAGGAAAATCCGGATCACAATTCCCTTAAGGACTTTAGAGGAAAGAGAGATCAGCTTAAAGAAAAGAAGCATAAAGCGATGCTATCGAAAATGGAACAGGATAAAAATGATGATAAGGAAAAAACCATCAATGGATAAAAATAATGCAAAAGTATGCGAATGGTGTGAAGAGGAGACAGCTCATGAGGATCAATCGAACGTGTATTGGGAGCTCCCTGATGGAACAAGAGCGATTCAAATCTCGAATGTCCCCAGCATGAGCTGCAGTCATTGTGGAATGGAGTATCAGGAAGAAGCGGTCATCAATGAAATAGAAGACCAGCTTATGTTAATCGACACCAAATTAATCGATAAAGAGATCACTTACACAGATTTAATGGAATTCCCCCGTTTACTAAAGAAAAATTACTTTCGATTTTAACCGTGGGTCATTCAGGAAAAAACACTCACGTAACGCAAACACTTTACGAATTCATCTTCTTCGGCTATCCTTTTAGAAAAGAAACAACAAGGGTAGGTGGAACAGGTGAGAAAATCCTTTTATCATTATTTAATGAAATATAGGCAGCCTACTGCCAAGGATGAATTAACTCAGTTCGCAAATTCAGCTTATGATGATCATAGCTTTCCTAAACAATCACAACAATACCATGAGATTAGTTCTTACCTTGAAATGAATGGTCATTATCTTGAAAGTATGTCGATTTTCGATATGGCATGGGACCATTATCAGTTAGAAGAAAAGGATTAATCGTAAATACATTAAGCCCCCGGACTGACATTTGTTTCTTACAAAGGTCGGTCCTTTTTTAAAAAGATCTTTTCATAAAGTTTGTTGTTGCCTTAGAAGCCATCACATAAAAATATTTCTTACCCTAAAGAAAAGAGAGTAAGGGATTTCGTGTATACCGATATGGTTGTTATTGCATATCATATAAAAAAGGCGATTAAGGGTGAGGGGAGAATGAAGAAACGAAAAGAGCCTAGATTCAGAGTTGGAGAAACGGTAGTCGTAACAATCTATGGTACTGTCGGGAAAATCACGGATATTAAAAAGCTCGATGGTGAGTTTTTATATGAGGTAAACGAAAGCGAAGGGCTTTTCAAGGAGAAAGCATTAGAATTGCTTGATTCTTATGATGGATACATTTTTGAACAGGAACAGATCGATATTGAATATAAATTTCTATTTGGAGATCTCGTTATTGTCAAGGGGTATGAAGAGGATCTCTTTAAGGTGGTAGGATTCAGGACGGAAATATGGCGCTATAAGGACGATGCCTGGGAAGATGTTATTTATGAGTTAATGAGAATTACAGATGGTGAGTGGTTAGAAGCAGACGAAGATGAAATCACCTTAGTTGCAGATGAAGAGCAAGCAGAGGCCTTTATTAAGAAATACGGATTCGTTTTTCCGCAGAAAAAAGAAGGGAAAATAAAATCGCTTCATTCACCTGCTCGCCCAAAGCCAAGTTGGATTGATCAGCTTCTGGACCATTATAATGATTACAAAACCCTGTATCTTCTCTTTCAAGATATTAAATATAAGAATAAGATGGACTATGTGTTAGAACAATTGAGGACCCATACAAACTCACAATCTATTGTTAAAGAGAAGGAATAAGCCACATGATATACAGAAAGACTGGAACGCTTATGATTAAAAATGATAGCAATACAATCCGAAGAATCCACTGCATTCCTGCAACAATCATCCCTTCACCATTTTCTAAGTCTTTAAACATCGTTTTCGTTTTTTGAGTAAATGTGCTTAACATCGAATCGCTCCTTATCTTTGATGATAAAGTCTATGCTTGTCTATTAAGTCTTATGAAAACTTTTTTTCTCATAGCATAACTGCAAGCATTCTTTCATAAATTGAGAATCAAAGGGGGCGATCACATGCGGGAGATAGAAGTCTTTATCGATACCGAGGAAATTGCCGAGTTCTTCATGAAAGAACTCGTTCAAAGAGGATATGTACCGTCAGAAGATGAGCTGGAAGAAATAGCGGATATCACATTCGAGTATCTGATTGCCAAATGTATCATTGATGAAGAATGGGAAGAAGATGTATAGGGTCTTTTCAACCATCGGAATGGAAATCACATCGTAAGGAATGTCCTTTCATATAATGGGGATTAACTCTTAAGTGTCTGTCATGTTTTTCAGGTTGCAGAAAAACATGGAGGCACTTTATTTTGAGTTAATCCCTCTTTAGATTCACAAGAAATGAGGTCAACGCTTTCCACTTTTTTGTCATAGAAAAACGATCAGGTACCATCAACGTCATAAGAGGTGCCATCACTTCGATCGGCTGATCGGTAAACCAGTCAGACGGAGAGAGTGTGAAAGAAGGCATGTTATCCCAAACAGAACATAAAGAGGGACTATATAGACGAGTTTTTTTATTTTCTTTCGAATAAATGTGTGGCCAGTAATCCGCTCTCGATCCGCTGTGGGAATGGTGAATCGCAAATGAGTATGCAGTAGGAAAAACAGAGTGATGAAATAAAATTCCGTACAACCTCTTACCTAACAGAATTCTGCGCTTAACCTGTTCAAAGTGAGATACAGAAAGCCCAGCAAGCGAGAAGGGGGATTGTTTTCCATATGGGAAGAGAATAGAAGTGAATTCTAACCGATCCTGCAACAGGAAAAGCCATTCTTCCACTCCAATTGGTTTCTTCATACCTGTTAATATTCTCTTTTGAATCATATGCTGTTCATTCATGATAAGCCCTATGGTTAAAACTTGTTTATTACCCGTTGTAAGAAAGTCATTCCATATACTTTTCATGAAAATGGAAACGTTGAATTTTTGTAGAAGATGAAAAGAAGAATGCCCCGTTCTTTTCCAATGTTCATATAGTAATAGTTGAGGATATGCATCTTGAAAAATGCCTGCGTTACACAACTCGAGAAATGAGAAAAACGCGTTTTGCTCTTTTTTGGACAAGACGTGTGAAATCAGGTTATTTCGAATGTCAGTCATATGGTAGCCAGCATTCCTGGATACCATATGAGCAAGAAACGACCAGTGGATTTCAGGGTGTTTCTTGAAAAAATCAATGTAACATGCAGTTCTTGTTACGTTATTGAGATTAGCATCCCTTACTTTCATCACAATACGTTCATACAATTCATGATCCTGAGGGAAATAAACAATAGGAGAAGGCTCTTGAATTGCTTTATTATAAAGTTCACAAATAGATTCGTCTTTAAGAAGCGGCCTCGTATGGTCATTGTTTCCGGTCTTGATTAGGTTTAAAAACTTCTGAAACGGTGAAAAGATCAAGGGATCACGCTCCACTAAGATATTTTTTTATGTTTGAAACTAATTTCAGAATGAAACGTATATAGTAATACAAGTGGAAAAGAAACATTCTTGGGAGGATTGCTTATGTTAAGGAAAATCATTAAAAGTCTGTTGGGTTCTAAACATCATCGATACAGCTCCAGTGATGCGTGGAGAAAGCATAAATCACCTAAACATAAACATTTTGGACATCAGCATTATAAGAAGCATAAAAGTAAAAGCTTTTTTTCCAGCTTTTATAGCAGTTGATGGAATGAGAGGAAATGGGATATGCTACACACACTTTTTCGCAGACTGATCGATGGCTTTGAACAGACGTGGAAACCTGGGGAAAACATCAATGGCTACCACATCATCCAATTTGTCGGAAAAGGAAGCTATGGTACAACTTACTCGGTCATCGACCACTCGAGTGGAAAAGAAGCCATATTAAAAAGAATTCGCCCTTACAAAAAGTTATTTTCTAATCACGTCCAATATGTTCAAAATGAAATGAATGCACTTCAATCTTTATCCCATCCTCAGTTTCCATCCGTTTATACAACAGGTGAGTATAGGAAGACTCCTTATTTCGTTATGGAAAAAATGCACGGTCAAACATTTGAGGAGTTGATTTTTCATGAAGGAAAAACATACTCAGAGGTAGAATCACTAAAGTTAGTTGCACAATTGGTTATCCTGGTTCAATGGATCCATGAAAATGGATTCGTTCACAGAGACTTAAGGATCCCTAATATTCTACTGGATCGTGGAACGCTTCAAATAATAGACTTTGGTCTTGCTTGTGAATTGAATGCAACATCAGAGACTAACCCATGGGAACATAAGGATTATATGAGGGATAAATCGAAGAAGAGTGATTTCTACGCAATCGGGCATTTTCTATTGTTTTTATTGTATTCTTCTTATGAGCCGACGATGAAAAAGGAGAGAAGCTGGGAAGAAGAACTTGCCATTCATCATGATACCAGGATGGTGATCAGAAGACTTCTGCAGATTGGTTCAGGGTTTAGGGACGCTGAAGAGATTATGGAGGAATTATTCCGGGTGATTGACACATTACAAGAACGATAATCGAGGAGGAAAATCATATGTCTTTTTTCAACAAAGTGTTTGCTTCAATAGGAATCGGAGCAGCTACAGTAGATACAAAATTAGAAAAATCAAGCTATCAAGCAGGGGAAACAGCAAAGGGTATAGTAGAAATTACAGGAGGAAGTGCTGATCAAAACATCGATTCTATCTATCTAACTCTCTTTACTACATATATTCGTGAATCAGATGACAAAAAGTATACTGATTATGCTCCCATTCAAAAAGTACAAATATCCGAACCGTTTACCATCGGCGAAAATGAAAAGAAAGAGTTTCCTTTTACCTTTACCTTACCATTTGAAACCCCAATCACGTATGGAAATACAAGGGTGTGGGTAGCCACTGGCTTGGATATTAAAAATGCAGTTGACCCTAAAGACAAAGATTATATTGAAATCATTCCGAATGTATTGACGAATGCGGTGCTCACATCTGTTCAGGAACTGGGCTTCAGGATTCGCAAGGTTGAATGTGAGCAGGCACCCCGCCGCTACAGAGGCCGCTATCCATTCATACAGGAATTCGAATTCGTACCGGTCAATGGTCCATATCAACGAAAATTAGATGAACTTGAAGTGATGTTCCTGAATCAATCTGAAGAGCAAGTGGATCTGCTTCTGGAAGTGGATCGACGGGCAAGAGGGTTAGGTGGATTTTTAGCAGAAGCTCTTGAAATGGACGAATCCATGGTTAGACTAACAATTAGAACGTCGGATATCCCTCGTCTTTCATCCAAACTGCAAGATGTGATTAATAAATTCACTTAATGGATCGATTCGACAAAGATTCCTATGTTTCCATGAAGGATTCGACAAGACCTATGTGTAATAGTATGAGTACCAACATAATGACGGAGGGGTGCTCATGCCTTTACTTGAAAAAATCATTCGTCCTAAGCTTTTGAGATCGACCTATGACATGACCATTTTCCAAACTCCAAAGTATGGAGAGGATAAAGGTTATGAAAAGGTATATAGAATCTCGGTTGAAGCAAATAATCATGAAGAAGCCCTGTATAAAACGTTCAGGACATTTAACGTACCAGATTTGCTTCCTAAGGATTATCAGGGCAGATACATTGCTACACGTGATATTATCTTTATTGACGAGGGACGGAGAGGTCATTATTATTACCGCCTTCAGCCAAATGGATGGAAAAGAGTGAACCGGATCTTGATACATTAAATATGTAACAACGAAAAATAAAGGAAAGAATCTTCCTCAAGGTAAGATTCCTTCCTTTATTTTATTGGAATTCCTTATATGTGATTACCCGGACCGTTTTTCCGGTTCTGAGCTGAATTTTCCTTAGCGTGTGCGTTGTGCTCTGCATCAAGGGCTTCTTTTGGGATATGGTTATTTTTTTTAGGAACATTGATTCTGTTTCTGTGTTTTTTACCCATAGCCATCTTCCTCCCCGTTATGATTTAAGTTTTTCAGTTCTTGAAGAGTTAGGTTGTGTCCCTGTACGGGTAGAAGGGTTGGTTTCATTTGCATGCTGTACAGCTTGCTTCAATTTCTTACTCATTTTTTCTTTAGCCATGTGAATCCCTCCTTCTGTCGTTAGTTTGACCCCATGTACTGCTTTCTATCCTTCCATTTTCAAGCGTTGCATAAGAAATAAAAAAGGATTACAATGGTGTTTCAACAGACTTGTTAGGAGGAAAAGTAAATTGAGTATACATATTAATGCAAAAGAAAATGAAATAGCAGAAACGGTTTTATTACCAGGAGATCCACTAAGAGCAAAGTACATTGCAGAAACATTTCTGGAAAACCCAACATGTTATAATGAAGTTCGTAATATGTTTGGATACACAGGGACATATAAAGGGAAAAGAATTTCGGTTCAAGGGACAGGCATGGGTGTACCTTCCATTTCCATTTATATCAACGAATTGATGCAAAGCTATAATGTACAAAATCTGATCCGTGTCGGTACTTGTGGAGCTATCCAAAAGGATGTCAAAGTTCGTGACGTCATTCTCGCTATGACCTCATCAACTGATTCTCAAATGAACCGATTAACGTTTAACGGGATTGACTATGCACCGACAGCTAACTTTGATCTACTTAAACGTGCATATGATGCCGGCGTGGATAAAGGCCTTAACTTAAAGGTCGGAAATGTATTTACTGCCGACATGTTCTACAATGACAATGCAGAGCACGAAAAATGGGCTCAATACGGCATTCTGGCAATTGAAATGGAAACGTCAGCTTTATATACATTAGCTTCAAAATATGGACGCAATGCATTATCTGTACTTACAGTCAGTGATCATATATTAACAGGTGAAGAAACGACAGCAGATGAGCGCCAGACAACATTTAATGAAATGATTGAAGTCGCATTGGAAGCTGCTATTCAAGAGTAGGTTCATATACGATAAAAAGAAACTGCTTACATTCCCACTTCCGGGTTTATAGGCAGTTTTTCATTTTGTGAAGTTTATCCTGCTTACAGAAATCTTATTACATGATAAGATGAAGGATGGAACCATTTTAGAGAAACTAGGTGAAAGCATGAAAAAGATCATCTTCGTAACGGCTGCTTCCTTGATTATGTTATCGGGATGTTCGCAAGTACAAGATTGGTCAGAGAATTTATTTGGCCAGAAACAAGAAACGAAAGAAGAACCTAAGCATCAAACTCCAGGAAATCAATCTGAGCAGGGTGAACAACCGGAACAAGAGGAACAAGAACAGACTCCCACTTCAGAGGAAGAAGCCGTTCCTCCTGAACTCCAATTAGAGTCTCAATACTTTAATGATGTGAAAGTAGTGGATGGAAAACAAGTGATTCAAAATCCCTCCAACCTTTTAGCTCTTGTGAATAAGGAATACGCATTAGATGAATACAAACCATCTGATTTGGTTCGCCCAGATGTTCCATTTGTATTTGGTGATCAAGAACTTGAAAAGGCATATCTTCGTGAAGAAGCGGCATTGCAGCTGGAGAAAATGTTCGCTGATGCCAAAACACAAGGGATTTTATTAACGGCTATTTCAGGTTATCGTTCATACGAATATCAAAAAATGCTGCTGGAAAGAGAAATTGCTCAATTCGGAGAAGAAAAAGCTGTAATGGCGGTGGCTCCTCCCGGACAAAGTGAGCATCAATCCGGTTTAGCCATGGATATTTCAAGTCAAAGTAATAACTTCCAGGTAAACATTGAATTTGCCGATACGAAGGAAGGAAAATGGCTTGCTGAAAACGCCTATAAATACGGGTTTATCCTCCGTTATCCCGAAGATAAGGTTTCAATTACACAATATCAATATGAGCCTTGGCATTATAGGTATGTTGGTAAGGATGCAGCTAAAGTCATTCATGAAAACGATTGGTCTTTAGAGGAATATTTTAATAATGTGAAAAAGATATAATGATTTGATTTTTCAAGGGTCAGGGGCTTTGGGCTTCTGACCCTTTTCTGTGTCACTTGTGATTGATATTGGGGTTTCTTAATTAAATCAATTCCGCCCTGGGGTTGTTCTGTTTTCTCATGAGTTCACATACAACAATAATAGGGGCTGTCCCAGTTTAAGGTGAGCGGGTGAGACGTATGTTGAGGACTTTTAGCATTATTATCATAGGAAGTGTGTTTGTAGGGATCGGTATCAATCTTTTTTTCGTACCTCATCATTTCCTGGACGGGGGTATGATTGGGATTGGCCTTATTGCCCATTACTGGTTTGGTTTTAAGCCGGGGCTCACGATTATCTTACTGAGTGTCCCGTTATATATGCTGGCTTTTTATGTGGACAGAAAACTTTTCTATAATAGTATTCACGGTCTCTGGTTATCCTCGTTAATGATAGACTTTTTTCATCAGTGGAAAAATATTCTCACATTTCCCCCGCTAATGAGCGCCTTCTTAGGAGGGACATTTGTTGGGATTGGAATCGGTCTTATGTTAAAAGGAAATTCCGCCACGGGAGGATCTGATTTATTGGCTCAACTGATCGGGAAAAGCTTTCAAATGAATGTGGGGAAATTAATCTTTGCTTTTGATAGCATCGTGCTGGTGGTTGGCTGGCCGATCATCGGTACGGAGTCTTTCTTATATTCTTTATTTGCTGTCAGTACAGTAGGGTTTTTTACAACGATTTTGACACATCATAATCATGACAATGGATTTTCCTTTCGTTAATATTGAAAAGCTGATAGAATAGAGAAGCTATGAGCTGGAAGATTGCTCATATAGCTGTTTCGTGATAGTGTAGTCGGTAAATTCACACAAGATACATAGCAACGAAAGTGGTGGAAGCTTTGGAACAAGATAAGACAGATCAGTCACAACAAGAAACCCATTCAAGTTTTATAAAAATGAAGAAGTTTAAATTTGTTATGCTCTTGTTTTTCCTTGTATTTGCAACTGCAGGAATTACAACATTTGCATTGGCTTTTGGAGATGAGAAGGCAGTAAATGTAGGAGTAACCGAACGTTCAGAGTTTCAAAAACTTTATGAAGCGTATGATAAGTTAAATGAAAATTACTTTAAAGACCTTGATCAGGACACCTTGGTAAACGGTGCTATTAATGGGATGCTTGATAGTGTGGGAGATCCTTATTCTGATTATATGAATGTAGAAGAAGCTGAAAAGTTCCAGGAAAGCATCTCTTCTTCTTTCGAAGGAATCGGTGCAGAGATACAGGAGAAAGAAGGATATATATCCATCGTTTCTCCCATAAAAGGTTCTCCGGCAGAGAAAGCCGGATTACAGCCGAACGATACAATCACGAAAGTGGATGACAAAAGTATTCAAGGAATGTCTGTCACCGATGCGGTTCTCCTCATTCGTGGTGAAAAAGGGACAAAGGTTACACTGACCATTCAACGACCAGGTCAGGATAAGCCAATGCAAGTAACCATTACAAGGGATGAAATTCCAATTGAAACGGTTTATGCAGAAATGAAAGAAAATGGTGTAGCTGAAATCCAAATTACGAGCTTTTCGGAGAATACGTATAAAGAATTAACGGAAGCTTTAAATGAAATGAACGATAAAGGCATGGAAAAACTTGTTCTTGATTTAAGACAAAATCCAGGTGGATTACTTGATCAAGCTGTGAAAATCTCTAACTTGTTTGTTCCAGAAGGTGAAGTATTATTCCAAGTGGAAGACAGCAACGGTAAAGTGGAAAAGTATGTTTCTGAATCAGGGCAGAAGGTAGATGTGCCTACAGCTGTTCTTGTTGATGGTGGAAGCGCAAGTGCTGCCGAAATCTTAGCAGCAGCTGTAAGCGAGTCAAACGATATTCCCCTTGTTGGAACGAAAACCTTTGGTAAGGGAACGGTCCAAACAGCGGAAACCTTCCAAGATGGATCAAACATGAAGTTTACAACGGCTAAATGGTTAACGCCGGATGGCAATTGGATTCATGAAAAGGGGATCACTCCCGATATTGAAGTGAAGATGCCGGAATATGCGCAGCTTCCATACATCAATCCTGAAAAGGAACTGAAGGAATCAGACCTGTCCGATCAGGTGAAAACAGCAGAGCAAATGCTGAATGCACTGGACTTGAATCCAGGAAACGTTGATGGATATTACGATGAAGATACGACAAAAGCGGTTAAGCAGTTCCAGGAAAAGAATGAACTAGAGGTAACTGGAACGTTAAATGCTGAAACGACAGTTAAGCTTATGTCCAATCTTCGAGATAAACTAAAAGAAAACGATCCGCAAGTGAAAAAAGCGATCGAAGAATTAAACAAGAATAATTAAGTGGAAGATCTCAGGTGAAGTACCTGAGATCTTTTTTTTTGGCTATTGGTTTCTTCTTACTCGTATAGAATATATGAGATGTACCAACAATGAGAGTATATATGAGGTGATCTTATGAAAAAAAAAGCGTTACTGCTGACTTTATTATTTTCTGTATTCATTGTTGTAAGTTGTTCGCCTTTCTGGGGTGAGAGGGAACAACCTGCACCAAAAGAAGAAGTTCAATCGCAAAAGCATTTCTTAGATGAAAAGGATGAATCTATTTTTCCTTTAGTCCTTCAGGATAAAAAATCTCCTGTTAATGTACTTTTAATCGGTTCAGATCAGCGAAATAACGAACCTGCCCGTGCAGATGTATTGATGGTTGCCCAATATACTCCGCAATCAACATCCATGAAGATTGTATCCATCATGAGGGATACATTTGTAAACATCCCTGGATATGAAAAGAGCAAAATCAATCATGCGTATACGTGGGGGGGAGAAGAGCTCCTGGCTGAAACGATAAAAAATAATTTCAACATAGATGTTCACCATACAGTGAAAGTAGATTTTAATGATTTCATAAACGTGATGGATCTTGTTTTTCCAGAAGGGGTCGGGGTTAAAGTGTCAGAACCGATGATCAAGTATTGGAAATGGTCAAAGGATCCCGGGAAGCAAGTGATAAAAGGAGAAGAAATCTTACAATATGTAAGGTTTAGGGGAGACATAAATAGCGATTTTGGACGAGTTGAGAGACAGCAGGAAATCATTTCTTTAGCAGAAAAAAGTCTAATGGTGCAGATGCAGTCCGGCGAAGGGATTTCAACCGTCGTTTCCATTATGAGAGAAGGCTTAAAAAACGTAGAAACTTCTACACCAATGAGTGAAGTGATAAAGTATGGAATGTCATTAATGCTAAATCCCGTAAACCGGGTCGACACACTTCGAGTACCGATAGAAGGGAGCTTTACGGATCTTTCTACAGTGAATGCAGGACAGGTTTTAGAAATGGATGAACAGAAAAATCAAGAAGCCATCAGTAAGTTTCTGAAAACAGTTGAGTGATTTACCAAGAATGAAACTCGGATGAATCCAGGTCCAGGAAAGTTTCTATCTTCTTCATCTTTCTTACAATCAAATCGTGCAGATATTTTTTGTACTTCGGATCTTCAGCTTTATCATGTTCCAAATGCAAAATTTTAAGGTGTTCCAGATGTTCTCTTAATGTACGCTCATCACTATCCGATCCACCTGACTGGACCTTGCGGAGAATGACGTCCACCAATTTTTCGTGGCTGGCTTCGATTGTCTTCGTCCCTTGTCTGGCATAAATGGCCCCATACCTTAATTCACCCCTTGTCACAATAGAGGTGTAGGGAACGTATCGTGGATCATAATCAATGATGAGGACTTGGAATCGTTTTAAGTTCAACAAAGGGTGAATCCCTTTAGGGAAAATGAAATCCTCGGTGCGATAACGTAAATATTTTGGAAGCAGATGCTGTAGTTTATTATCAACATCTGCTTTATCTAAAAATTCCTCATCCGACAATCCCTTTAAATCTAACGATCCATCATCATATTGCATCACTCCTATAATTATGCATCCGCCTCCTGTATTGGAGATAGCCAGAATATGCTTCGCCATTTTTGTGAATTCAATCCAATCTGATTTGAAATCCACGTAATCCGTTTCACCCGTATTATGAAGCAACAGATCCTTCAATGTTTCATGAGAAGGATTCTTTAAAAAGTCCCTTAACTTAAGCGGAACAATCTTCTCATAGTACAATGACAACCCCACCTTTATAGTACTCACATGTTTATTAATCCTGCCGTAATGGAACGGTCTTTTATAATGATAAAATAAAGAAATAAATAACATCCATAACCTATCTAAGTTGACTCGATTCCTGGTTATTTCATTCTATGCGTAGAAAGACAATAGAACCCTTCTTTACAATGGTTCTTTTCTAAAAGTTTGTTGTTTTTGAATTCATTGTGTTCACAAGCGCTTTCTAATAGAATATGTATAGGATCTAAAGAGAGGAAGATTAAATGAAGAAAGATGTTTATATACTATCCGGATTCCTTGGCAGTGGAAAAACGACGTTATTAAAAGGTTTACTTCAAGCGTTAAAGGACCAGAATAAAAAACCGGCTGTATTAATGAATGAATTAGGAAGTGTATCCATCGACAGTGATGAAGTTGAAAAAGATACGGCTTTACGGGAGTTGCTTGATGGCTGTATATGCTGCACCATTTCAGAAAAGCTGGAGTCACAGCTTCAGGAGTTACTGCTTAACGAAAACTTCGATGTACTGGTCATTGAAACAACAGGAGCAGCCCATCCCGTTGAGGTTGTCGATTCCATCTTATCCCCACTGTTTGCAAATCAGTTCGAATTTAGGGGGATTGTTACTGTTGTGGATGGACTACAATGGCGAAATAGGGGTGAATTCAGTCCAGCCGTCTTACATTTGATGAGGGAACAAATTCGACATGCGGAGTATATTGTGGCGAATAAAATGGATTTGCTTTCAGAGATGGAGCAGGGAACATTCTCGTATGAGCTTCAGCAAATCAACCCAAATGCTAAAGTGTACTTAACGAACTATTCAAAGGTCTCAATGACAGATCTATTCTCTTTAAAAGCGGATGGCCGAAACGGTTCCTATGAGAAAGCATCGATCGGCGAGCATTTAACCTTACAAGCAATCGTGTATACATTCAATGGATCAGTCAATGGAGAAGCGTTTGAAGAATGGGTGAAAAATCAACCTGACAGCATATATAGAATGAAGGGGTATGTACCTTTACAGGGTCGAAAAAATCCAACCTTGTTTCAATATTCATATGGTATGCCTTTATTTATGCCGGGAGATATGAAATATCCCACCAATTTCGTCATAATTGGAGAAGATTTACATAAATCAGAAGTAATACGTTCATTACAGGAGATAGATATAACCGAATAACCTAAGGGGTGGAGAAACAATTCATGGTGTTTCTATTGTTTAGTTTAGAACTGATCATATTTATCGGTGGTCTCTACGGGTTGAGTATACATGAGACAACACTGCAGTTCATTATCTTTACCGGCCTAATCGTACTTAGTGTCATCATGTTTATTTCAACGATCGTGTATTATCAGCGAAAAAAACATAAAAGGGAAAGGACCAATGATTGTTGGGACTGTGCCATTTATTCACCGGACTGTCTTCCTTCACCACGGGGAAAGAAATTTGACTGTGATTCACCGGACTGTGATTGTACACCGGACTGCAGTCCATAGGAGGGAATAGAGTGAAAGGCATCCTTACATTATCTTTTATGCCCTGTCATAGAATACGAGAACGTTCACTCGTCGTCAGGGGGAAACAATTCCCCTTATGTTTCCGCTGTATGGGTATTCTTGTGGGAATCCTAATCGGGATCCCATTCGTTTGGTTGTATTTCCCTTTGGTAACATTCGTTCATTTGCTTTATGTGGGGATGCTCATCATCCCTCTACTGGCAGATGGATACACCCAGAAGTGGAAGTGGAGAACGAGTACCAATTCGTTACGGTTGCTGACCGGAATTCTATGCGGGATCGGACTATCCATAAGTATCATTTTATTCTCCAGGGTGGGAGTCAGAACCGTCATGGTCTTGACGGGATCATAACCATTGACAGGGCAGAAGAAAATGGTTAAACTATAATAGTTAACTTAGTGAACTATTTATTAAGTGTAGAAGTGAGAAAGGTCGATTTTTTGTGGGAAAAGAAATGTACGAATTAGAGGGGTTATTCAGATCCGTTTTTAGAATGATGAAATCAGATATTCGAACCATTTTTGGTGAATTCATTTCCAATGGAGAATTTCGGGTACTTCAGCTGATTAGCGAGAATGGCGCATTGAAATCCTCTGAAATATCCAAACGTATGGAAGTATCGGCAAGTCACATTACTTCCATTACAGATACATTAGTAGAAAAAGGCTATATCACAAGAATGCGTTCTAATGAAGATCGTAGAGTAGTAGAGTTAGCTCTGACACCTCAGGGCGAAGAAATGCTTTCTCAATGTGAAGAAAAAAAGACTCAATATTTTCAGGAATTATTTGTGAAATTTGATAAAGAAGAGATAAATCACCTGATTGAACTTTTTGAAAAACTATTAGCATCAAATCGCAAGTAATAAGTGTAAGCATGAGAGATCAAGGGTTGACCGGATTGGGTCATCCCTTCTATTATGCTAAATTACTTAAGTAAGTGAATTATTCTTATTATAAATATTAAGGGAGACTTAAAAATGGAGCACTTAGAACATCGAAAAAAAGTAATGATCATGATAGCCATCATGTCAGCCATGTTATTCGCAGCATTGAATCAAACGATAGTGGGAACCGCTTTACCACGAATCATTTCTGAAATCGGCGGGATTGACTACTATAGCTGGGTATTTACAATCTTTATGTTAACCAGTTCGGTAACAGCAATATTAGTAGGGAAATTATCGGATATGTATGGAAGAAAGCCGTTCATCCTCCTTGGTATTGGTGTCTTTATGATCGGGTCATTCTTGAATGGACTTTCTTCTTCCATCCTTCAATTAATCATCTTCAGGGGGATTCAGGGCTTTGGAGCCGGGATGATCATGTCTACTGCGTTTACGGCAGTAGGAGACCTATTTTCGCCTCGGGAAAGAGGGAAATGGCAAGGTTTGATGAGTAGTGTATTTGGTCTCGCAAGTGTGTTCGGCCCAACATTAGGTGGCTGGATTGTTGATAATGCAGACTGGCACTGGGTATTTTGGGTCTTCCTTCCAGTAGGTTTCGTTGCTTTTGGAATGATTTATAAAATGTTTCCTTCACAGAAACCTAATAGAGGATTGAAAGTAGACTACTTAGGTTCCATTATGCTTACTCTGACGATTATCCCATTACTATTGGCCTTCACGTGGGGTGGCAATGATTATGAATGGTTTTCCCTTCCGATAATAGGATTACTGTCTGCAACGGTGTTATTTTTTGTCTTATTTATCATTACGGAAAAGAAAGCAAGCAATCCCGTTCTTCCACTTCAATTGTTCAAGAATAAAATCTTCACGTTATCCAATATCATTGGATTTATCCTGGGTGCCGGGATGTTTGGAGCCATCATGTATATGCCGTTCTTTATTCAGGGGGTCATGGGGACATCTGCCACTAAGTCGGGCTTGGTGATGATGCCGATGACATTAAGTATGGTGATTGCAAGTACAGTTGGTGGGCAGATCATCACGAAGACAGGGAGATATAAATTTCTAGCCCTGATCGGTTTGTTCGTAATGAGTGCAGGAATGATTCTTTTATCCTTTATGAATACGAACACAACCAATACAACGGCTTTAATCAATATTATTATAGTAGGAACAGGTCTTGGGCTGAGCTTCCCTGTGTTCACTTTAACGGTTCAAAACGCTGTTCAGCATAAGTTCCTTGGTGTGGCTACCGCTGCGACTCAATTATTCAGACAAATCGGCGGTACGATTGGTGTAGCTATCATGGGTACCGTGATGAATACTTCCATGTCTTCAAAGATGACTGAGAAAATGTCTGAAGTGAAAGACTCTCCTCTACTTACGAATCCTGAAACATCAGGAGTGCTGAAGGAGCTTCAGGATCCTCAAAACATTATGAATGGTGAGAAATTAAAAGAATTACAATCAACATTGCCTAAAGAATTCCAAGGGATTTACGCAACCATACTCGAAGGAGTGAGAGAGTCGTTAAGTTTCGCTTTAACGAATGTCTTCTTTATTGGTGCTATCATTCTTCTTGTTGGTTTTGTATTAACCTTCTTTATGAATGAAATCCCTTTACGTATGTCGAATAAAGATGTAACTGAAGAAGAGAAAGAAACAAAGCTTAAAGAAGCATCCAATCATTGATTGGGTCCAGTTCTATATAAGAAAAGGGGGTGACCGGGTGGATCTGTACTCAAACACAGAGCCAACCAGTTACCCCTTTTTAAAATGAATTACATCGTACTTTCTCCAAATTTCTTAAACGTCATCTCATCCTCTACTAATCCGCAAGCGGCACATTGTACTTTTAAATCCGGTCCATTGTATGCTAGATGAAAAGGCTCGAGCTGCCCTTCTTCATAACTTTGAACAACTTCTCCAGAGGCAGGATCGAGTTTCACACTCTGAGATACTTGTTGTATAATATTAAACCGAGTGCGATTCGTTTTACAGCTGGGACAGCGGTAGGGTGTAGTCATATACATCACCTTTCTTTGTTTTTTTCTAGTATGCTTAATAAATATAATTTTTATGTAAAGGTTGTTGGTTCATGAGTTTAGAATCATTCGATGCATTATTAGAGGCCTACAGGCAGATATGGAAAAACCGATTATTAATAAGTGAGGGTACTTCTTCAGAAATGATCCTGAAGGAAACCATTAAACGAGAACTATTGGACGGAAATAGTCATCCAAGAGTGCGTAAATCAAAAGAAGAAAAATACCTCTCAGCTACCAAGAGAATCATTGAATCGGATCTGACGAGTGAAGAGAAAGCTTCATTAATAGAGGTACATCTTGAAATGGTCTCACAATTGAACGTAGATACATAAAGACATTTAAACGTTAAGCATGTATTACTGAGTGCAGACATTGAATATCCAATCATGATGAAGTATCAGAAAATAAACAAATCATCTCTTTCTGAGCATTTTCCTTCCTCATATACCTACACAGGTATATAATGAGGATTAGATTATTAAAAAGGATGATGCCAGTATGCTAGTAATAATCTTACTTCTATTTAGTGTCCTTTCTTATATGATGTACTATCGATATTTTCCCGTTAGAGCAAAACAATGGTCTTCTCTTGTAGTGACTTCCCAAAGTGTAGTGGTGGATGTACGGGATTATCAAGATTCATCTAAGGAAGATTGCGATAATATTGTAGCGATCCCATGCGGATATTTAAGAAGGCATTACCACGATATCCCTGAGGGTCCTATCATGGTAATGGGGAGTAATCTTATTGAATGCAATGTAGGGGTTAGACAATTAAAACGTCTTGGCTTTCAAGTAGAAGGATATATTATCATTGAATCTGACAAAAAATGCAACGAATACCTATCTTTAGGATAAAATCGTATGTTTTGTGAAATGTTACTGTAACATCCGTTACAATGATAGGACTTTTAGAAAGCTGTCAATATTGATATTCAGGTAATTATTAGTTTTCAGGACTAAATAATACAACTATTGGAAATGTAAGTAAATCATTACGGAAATACAATTCTTCCTACTGGAATCAGTGATTACTATAGTACTATAGAGTAATTGTCTTTCAAAATAGAACAATTGATTCCTAGTTACCAAGTTCTCCCGTAAATGTAACAAAAACAGGGTGGTATGATGAATGTGCAGCAAGGAAAAACACATTCACTAAGGAGGAATTCATTTTTATGAACAAGAAAATGATGATTTCAACTGCAACAGCATTCACTTTATTAGCAGCACCATTCGCGGCAGGTAAAGCTGACGCTGCAGCACCATGTCCGACAGATAAGGTTGCTCAACAAGTGAACGCATTTAAATATAGTGGTAATCAAGAAGATTTAAATAAATTTGTACAAGATACTCTAGCAAAATACCAAATCGATGGTAAGGATATTAATGTACAAGAGCTGTTAAAAGGACAAGCTCCTAAAGCTCAGGCAGCACCAGCGCCTACTAAGGAAGCACCAAAAGCAGAAGCTCAAGCACCAGCTCCTAAAGAAGAAGCACCAAAAGCAGAGGCGCCAGCTCCAAAAGCAGAAGCACCAGCACCAGCACCAGCTCCTGCAGCAAATGAACAGCAACAGCAACCAGAACAACAGGCTAGTGAAGAAACAGGTCAATTAAGCCAATTTGAGCAAAAAGTAGTGGAATTAACAAATCAAGAGCGTGCAAAACAAGGTCTTCCAGCTCTTAAGGTAGATACTGAGCTAAGCAAAGTTGCACGTGAAAAGTCTCGTGATATGCAAGCGAATAACTACTTCTCTCACGATAGCCCGACGTACGGTTCACCATTCGACATGATGAAGCAGTTCGGCATCCAATATAGCTCTGCTGGTGAAAACATCGCTATGGGTCAAGCTACTCCAGAAGAAGTAGTTCAAGCATGGATGGACAGTGATGGTCACCGTAAAAATATCTTAAGCTCAAACTACACTCATATCGGTGTAGGACATGTAGAAAGCGGTAACTACTGGACTCAACAGTTCATTGGTAAATAATATAACGTAACCATGAAAGCAGCCTCTCTTTTGGAGAGGTTGTTTTTTTGTGTTTATCCTCCTTGAAAATAAAGTGGTGTCCACAATTTGACCAACCAAGCCCGGCAAAGAAGGTTTGAAATTATGTTTTCACTCAACTAGGAAAAATATTCAAAAGAATAGTATGTGTAAGTTCATGTACGCACTATTTAGGAGCTCACATTTGCAATTCAGCCTAATCATTCTTACTATTGAAGTATAACGAGTACGTGGAGTGAGCTTGATGAAAGAAAAAGTTGTACTTATAACGGGAGGGTCGAAGGGGATCGGCCGGCGAACGGTAGAGGAATTCTCAAAACAAGGCTATACCGTTATCATTAACTACAGGCAAAACGATCAATTTGTTAAGGACCTTGTTTCCCACTTGAAGGAGAAATTTAACAATAAATTAATAGCGATCAAAGGTGATATTTCTGTACCGGAAGAATGTGAACGAATGGTAACGGAGATATGGAATGAAGTGGAAAGTATCGATATCTTAATTCATAATGCAGGTCCTTACGTGAAAGAGCGGAAGTCATTTGCGGATTATTCCCCGGAAGAATGGAATTACATAGTGAATGGAAATTTAAATAGCGTTTTTTATTTATCCAGGCTGATCATTCCAAAAATGCGTGAAAAGAACTGGGGAAGAATCATTACGTTTGGATATGATCGAGTTGAAACTGCACCAGGCTGGATCTATCGTTCCGCGTTTGCGGCAGCAAAAGCGGGACTCGCTTCCTTTACGAAAACGATATCAATAGAAGAAGCTCGTAATGGAATAACCGCCAATATGATCTGCCCTGGAGATATCGTAGGCGAATGGAAAGAAGAGGAGATCCATAAAGCAAAAGAATATCATGATCCGGGCACTCCGGTCGGACGACCAGGGACAGGGGAAGACCTTTCGAGGATCATTTCTTTTCTTTGTAAAGAAGAATCTGATTTCATTACCGGCTCCATCATTCCCGTTACAGGGGGCAAGGATGTGCTGGGAAAGGTATTTCGTCAGTGATTGAAAGAATAGACACGGCAGAAAAAAGAATCTGCCGTGTCTATTGATTTCACTTAGGGGTTTATTCACTTTTAAGGCTGTATTGTTTTCGATACTTTTTTTGTATGAATAATAGCCTGGCAGACAATGTTATGGCGCCTGCCGTTAATCCGGATGTCAGACCGAGCCAAAATCCGTAGGGACCTAAGTCAGTGTAGTTAGCCAGGGCATAACCCAGAGGTAATCCAATGACCCAATAGGATATGAGTGCCATCATAAAGGTGATATTAACATCCTTGTATCCTCTGAGTGCCCCTTGTACCGGTGCCTGAATGGCATCTGATAGCTGAAAGAATACGGCATACAATAAGAAATGAGCCGTTAACTCCAATACATATGCATCATCTGAATAAAGGTGTGAGATTTCTGAACGGAACACGAGCAAGATCACACCATATATGACTGCCAATAGTAATGCGAAACTTACCCCCATCCAGCTGTAGATCTTTGCATCCCGGAGCCTTTTCGCCCCTACCTCAAACCCTACAACAATGGTTAATGCCATGGATATACTAAGAGGGATCATATAGAGAAAGGATGCAAAATTGATTGCTGCTTGATGAGCTGCGATAACAACGGTATCATAGTTGCTCATTAACAAAGTAACGGCAGAGAAAATGCTTACTTCAAAGAAAATCGATAAACCGATGGGTACCCCGATTTGAAAGAGCTCTTTCCACTTGAGAAGATTTGGCTTATGAAGGGTTTTAAAGACAAAGAATTGGTTAAAAGGACTTTTCGCATGCACGACCCAAAAGGCAATGAGAGTAATGACCCAATAGGTGATGGCTGATGCATAACCCGCGCCTACTCCTCCTAATGCAGGGAAACCGAGTTTTCCGAAAATCAGTATATAATTAAATACCACATTGACCGGAAGAGAAAGCAATGTAATAAACATGGTGACCCTTGTCATTCCTAAAGCATCAATAAACGATCTCAGCACATTATAGATGAACAATGGAATCATTCCAAACGAAAGTCCGATAAGGTAATCCTTGGCTACAGTACGGACCTGTGTTTCTATATTCATTCCGTTCAGAATTGGATTAAGAACGAATGCCCCGACTATCATCACGAAAAGTGATAGAGCAATGGCAGAATAGACACCTTGAAGCACAGTGTGAGGAACATCCTTCTTATTTCCTCCTCCTATTAATTGAGCGACGATTGGGGTAACCGCGAGAAGGATGCCACTTAACCCTGTAAATACCGGAACCCAAAGGGAGGAACCTATGGCGACACCTGCCAGGTCGGTGGGAGAATACTTTCCTGACATGATGGTGTCAAAGAAATTCATCGCAAACATTCCAAGCTGGGTGACCAGAATGGGGATGAGTATAAGGGACAACTGTTTGATTTTATCTTTAAGAGTGTGTGTTTCTCTCATAGAATGAACTCCTTTGCTAAACGTCCTTGAACATATGATAAATTCACTATCATACTGTATCACATTTTCAAGTAATAGAGAGTCACATATGCATTTTAACGCATCACTCTTATATAATGGGTGTTGAAAAGATTAAGTTGTCAGGGAGGCAAAGAATGACTAAACAATGGCAGGAATGGATTTGGATTGTGTTTTTAATATGGTACGGAGTAGGGATCATTCTCGTTTCTCTCGATTGGCTTCCACCATCCCTTCAATGGGCGAATGCCGTTTTTTTATATTTGGCCGGTTTTTTGGCTATTCTTTATGCAATGAGGAAATTCGGAGGACAAATTGGGGCCATCATAGCGATGTGTATAATGCTGCTTACGATTTTTGCAGAGTCTTTAGGTGTTCATTATGGTCTGATATTTGGTTCTTACCATTATGAAAAAGACTTTGGCATTCAACTGGTTGGCGTACCCATCACCATAGGTTTTGCCTGGGTCATGGTGATCTTTACGAGTATGGCACACTATGAATTTCTGCTAGATCAAAGAAAGACTGTAATGGGAGCGTTTATTTATAGCACGGTTACGTCCCTTTTAGCGGTGACGATGGACTTGATTATTGATCCGGTAGCATTCAAAGGCAGGGAGTACTGGATATGGGATGAGGATGGGATGTATTATGATATTCCAACTCAAAATTTCTTAGGCTGGTTTTTTGTTTCGTTCTTCATTCAATTTATTCTGTACTTTTGGATAAAACATGAGGTCGTTTCTTCCCATTGGAGCTCGCGGATGAGACGGTTGTATTTCCTCGTGATCTTTATGTTTATCGTGACAGCGATCGTAGAAGGCCTGTGGCTGGCTGTTTGGGTTACGTTGGCATTTTACGGTGTGTCTCACTTACTTAGAAAACGATTGGAGAAGGAAGTATGATTGAACCGAAGAAAAGTCCGGGATTTCAACGCATCTTGGCCAACTACCTTACATATCAGCTGAAAAAACATTTTTATCGTGTATGGATCGATGATCAGAGGGAAGAAAGGAAATCACCTTCCGGAAACTTGATACTCGCGAATCACTCGAGCTGGTGGGACGGGTTGATGGTCTTTTATTTAAATCATTATGTTGTAAAAGAAGATAGCTATGCGATGATGAGTCAGAAAGGGATGGAGGATTTCTCTTTTTTTCGTAAAATCGGAGCATTCTCTGTGAACCCTGATTCCCCAAAAGACTTAGTCTCTTCTTTAAAGTTTGCTGAAAAATGCCTGCAACAGAAAAAAACCGTCTGGATCTTTCCCCAGGGGAAGGAAGAGCATCTTGAAAAGAGGCCTCTTTCATTTATGAGTGGACCTGGCTTCTTAAGTGAACGTAATCCAGGGATAAAGGTTACGATGGTCACGTTTTACTACACATTTCGTCATGAACAAAGGCCTGAATTATTTATCCGGATCTGTGAAGAGAATGGCGATCATAGCAAGCAATCAAGAAAAGATCTTACAGACAGTTTAAGGACGATTATGGAAAAAAGGCTCGATTACCTAAAAGGTGATATCATAAAAGAAGACCTAGCGAGTTTTCAGTTATTACTCAAAGGATTTCCTACGAATAGTGAATGGTTGAGTTTCTGGAAAAGAAGGAAACGGAGGTGAATAGACATTGAATTATTACATCCTCATCACGCTCATATTTGCGCTGGTCACATTCATCAATCTCCTCTTTTTGCCGAAGCTTTCCAGTAAGTTATCTTCGAATGAACTTGTTTCAGTCCTGGTGCCAATGAGAAATGAAGAAAGGAATGTAAAAGGATTAGTTGCAAATATAAAGAAGATTACCCATTCGCATGTAGAATTTATCATATTGGATGATGGATCGACGGATCGTACGCAAGAGCTCCTATCTCAACTGACGAAAGGGGATCCCCGTTTCAAGGTAGTCAATGGGAAGCCCCTTCCAAAAGGCTGGGTAGGAAAGGTCCATGCATGTAAGGAGCTTAGCAGACATGCAGGCGGAAAATATTTTTTATTCCTTGATGCAGATGTCAGGGTGTCCCCGTCGATCATTGAGAAAGTATTGTTCCATATGAACCACTACAATGCAGGGCTTGTCACGGGATTTCCGCAATTCCCCATCCCTACTTTACTCGGTAAGATGCTGGTTCCGTTTCAACACTTCCTGGTATATTTTCATTTACCCATTGCAGTTGCCAATCATACGACTAAAAAAGCATTTACGGCTGCTCACGGGGCCTTTATGTTTTTTAAGAAGGAAGCGTATGTAGAGTGCGGTGGCCATGAAGCGGTGAAATCGTCTTTATTAGAAGATGTGCATATTGCGAGGAAAGTGAAGGAGAAAGGTTGGAAGGTAACAATCGTCAACAATACATATGACGTGACATGTCATATGTATGATACCAATAGGGAAGTATGGGCAGGTTTCTTGAAAAATATTTATATAGGATTAGGGAGAAATCCAATTTCCGTTTTTCTGCTTTCCCTTTTTTACTTCGTATTCTACATATTGCCCCTTCCCTTGTTCCTATATGGGTTAATGGCAGGGGAATGGAGCTATTGTGTTCCGTTGGTTACGATATGGCTACAAACCCTCATGATTGATATTGCATCCAATCAATCCAGGTGGCATTTTCTTATCATGCCGCTTGCTTCTATAAGCTTTATCATCATTATGTGGGCTTCGATGCTGAGAGGAATGAAGAAACAGGGATACGTTTGGAAGGGGAGGACCTATTCATGAAGGATATTGTCATTATTGGAGGAGGATTAGGGGGATTGTCCTCCGGTATTTCTCTCCAAAGCAAAGGCTACAACGTAACGATCATAGAAGAGAACCTTCATCCTGGAGGGAAAATGATGCCTGTTGAAATGGATGGTTATTCCTTTGATTTTGGTCCGAATACCATTACCATGCCTGAAGTGTTTCAATCGGTGATCAATGATGCGGGAGGAGACTCTTCCCATTATTTTCAGTTTGATAGACTTATAAAACATACGAAAAATGTCTTTCACGATGGGAGAACTCTATATCAATCAGCGGACCCGGAGGAAATGAGTACGGAACTTGAAAAACTGGATCCTTTCGGGGCATCTCATTACAGAGAGTACTTAAGGGAAGTGGAAAAGCTGTATACATTAGCCGAGCGGGGTTTTTTCTACCGGGTTTTTGGTTCGTGGCGGGATTATCTCTCCCCTCAGCTATCCTATAGCTTTATGAAGGTCCGTCCCTTTGAAAAGATGGATCATTTTCACCGAAGGTTCTTTCAGGATGAGGATGTGTTGAAGGTGTTTAATCGATATGCAACGTATATTGGATCCTCACCTTATGCGTGCCCTGCGACCTTTTCGTTGATCGGCCACCTCGAGATGAAAGAAGGGGTGTATTATACGAATGGTGGAAACACTGGGATAGCTAAGGGTTTCTATCAATTCTTTAAAGAACTGGGGGGGACTGTCCACCTGGGAAAAAGAGTTATAGAGATCGTGGTAAAGGGCAAAAGAGCAGTGGGTGTTGTAACTGGAGACGGCGAAAAGATACCTGCTTATGACGTGATAGTGAATGGAGATTTCATCACGGCTACGAAAAATCTTATTGAAGAGAAAGATCGACCAAGCCATCCAGATTGGAAACTGGATGCCTATGAACCTTCCATTTCCGCTTTTGTCATTCTGGCAGGGTTACGGACTTTTCAGGAATCCGTTCATCATCACCAAGTGTATTTTACAGAAGATTATCAAAAGGAGTTCTCGGAGATTTTCATAAAAAAAGAGCTGCCAAGTGACCCTACGATTTATATCAGTCATTCAGCTGCCACAGATTCCCGTGTTACAAAGGGAAGTAATTTGTTCATCCTTGTGAATGCTCCAGCCGCTCCGTTATCCGACGAGCGAGCCGATGCTTATAAGGAGAAGATTTATCAGAAATTAGAGTCAAAAGGTTTACCTATACGAGAATCATTAGAAGTAGAGAGAGTATATACCCCGAATACAATCAAACAAAAATTCTCCGCCTATAAAGGCTCTCTATACGGCCTTGCTTCCCACCGGATGACTGAAGCGTTTCTTCGCCCTTCCAACGTCAGTAAGGACATTGAGCATCTCTTCTATGTCGGAGGTACGACTCATCCGGGTGGAGGTTCCCCGATGGTAACAATAAGCGGAAGGAATGTAGCGAACTACATACTGAAGCGAGATAAAGAAGCACGGTTTTAGGAAGGCTTCATGACATCCTCTTAAGGGTTCTTCTCAGAGATTGAAAGGGTTTCTATTGATCACAACAGGAGGAACCCTGTTCTTTTGTCAAATTTTCGTAGTTCTATCCTACCTGCATTTTTGGTAAAGTGTATAATGATGAATGAGAAAGTTATTAGAAAATCGAGTTAGGAGTTTATACATATGAGTAAACGTATTTTATTTACAGGTGGTGGATCAGCAGGTCACGTTACAGTAAACACGGCACTGATCCCACACTTTGAAAAAGAAGGCTGGGAGATAAACTATATTGGATCGGAAGACGGAATCGAAAAGGAAATCATAACAGAACAGTTTCCCCATATTCCGTACGAAAGTATTTCAAGCGGAAAGCTCAGACGATATTTTTCATGGAAAAACTTTTCTGATCCATTCCGGGTGATGAAGGGCGTGTTCGATGCATTAGCTGTCATTCGAAAGACGAAACCAGACATCATCTTTTCAAAAGGGGGATTTGTTTCGGTACCCGTCGTCATGGCTGCCAAGATAGCGAAGATTCCAGTAGCTATTCATGAATCAGATGTAACACCGGGACTCGCGAACAAATTAGCGGTTCCATTCGCGACCAAAATTTTCACCACTTTTCCTGAAACGGTTCAATCACTTCCAAGTGATAAATCTTTATGTGCAGGAGCGATAATACGTGAAGAATTGTTTACAGGAGATGCACGGGAAGGAAAACGATTAACCGGGTATTATGAAGATAAGCCTGTATTGATGATTATGGGTGGGAGTCTCGGTGCCAGAAAGATTAACGAAGCGGTAAGAGGGAATCTGAATGACCTGATAGCCGATTTTCAAATTATACACATATGCGGTAAAGGCAATATCGATGAAACTTATACTCAAAAAGGCTATCGACAATATGAATTCATAAAAGGTGAGCTTCCACACTATTTAGCGATGACAGATTATGTAATTTCGCGCGCGGGATCTAATTCGATCTTTGAATTTCTTGCGTTGAAAAAACCAATGTTACTGATCCCCCTTTCAAGGGAAGCCAGTCGAGGAGATCAGATCCTTAACGCTAACAGCTTCGTAAAGCATGGATATGCATTAAAGCTTGAAGAAGAAGAGCTGACAGAAGCGAGCTTCCTCATGAAAGTCAAGGAGTTAAAGGGAAATCGAGATACTTATATCCACAACATGGAAAAAGGTCAAAAAGCATATACCATACAAGACATGTATGAGGAACTTTCATCTATGTCCCGATAAAAAGTCATTGTACTCTCCTTTAAGCATATAGTATATAAATGAGTGAAGGGGAGAGGCATAATGGCTTATCAATTTTCAAAAGGGTGGTACCTTCAAGAACTTAAAAAAGCGGGAATCAATTATCATCCGCTGGAAAAAAGAAAATTGGAGAATTATAAAACTTATGTCGTAAGAAATTTGTATTTCGAGAAAGTAGCGAAAAATAAATAAAAATAGGAGCTGCCTGTAGTTTGTGTTTATCTTTTGAAAGAGAGATAGGACGTCAACTATCAGCAACTCCTTTTTTTGTAAGCTATAATAATTTTTTTGCAATAATATCGTTCGTTTTCCCGCTGAATCTGTGGGAGGATAAGTCTTCATTCTTGTTCATGAATTTATTTTCGATAAGGGATTGATACCAAAAAATAATGATGGAATAGCTGATCGTAACTATGTACATATAATGATTTTTCATCCGTTTTAATTTATATATGCCTTTTTTCTCAAATAATGAGGTAAGGGGATAGGCAAATACATAATTAATGGAGAGATTCAAGAGCATATAAAGCGGGAAGGATCGAAAGGTTAATCTGAAAACCCAAAGTGTAGCACAAAAAAACGGGCCAAGAATAAACATTAAATCACCAAGTAATTTTTCTTGTTTATTCCCGCGAATCTCCCATAACTTTAGCACCGAATTACATAATGTGATGGTTGTTAGAATGAAGCTCACTAATATCGCAGCGGGAGAGAAGCGTAGGATGGTTTGCTTTTTGAGAAACAACAGGCTTCCCCAAGATAGTACAACTAAAATAATTCGAATAGGCATTGTGACAGCCCTCCTATAAACCTTTTTCTTCACTATAGCTTTCCCGGATGTAACTTGAATTTATGTATGAAGAAATGAGAGAGGATCGTATACGCATTGTTCTTAAACAAAAAACCGATTTCCTCATAGGGAAATCGGTTTATCCTAAGCTTCCAAAGCTTGCTCTTCGTCTTGGGATTGTTGATGCTGATATAGATAAAGTGTATATAAGTCTTTAGGGATTTCATATAAATCATATACTTCTTCTTGAGCATTTAATTGTTCGTAAAGAGATTTCCTTGTTTCATTCGCTTTTAAAACATATGGAAGTTTTTCT